>CAIPHQ010000481.1 GCA_903864895.1 uncultured Rhodospirillales bacterium | reverse complement strand
TTGCCCGCGCCGTTCGGCCCGATCACGCCAACGATGCCGCCCGGCGGCAGCTTGAAGTTCAGGTCGTCGATCAGCAGGCGGTTGCCATAGGCCTTGCGCAGCCCCTCGGCCTCGATGACCGTGCCGCCCAGACGCGGGCCGGGCGGGATGACGATTTCGGCCACCCCGGTGACCATCTCCTGGCTCTTTTGCAGCAACTCCTCGTATTTCTGGATACGTGCCTTGCTTTTGGTCTGCCGCGCCTTCGGTGTCTGGGAAATCCACTCGGATTCGGCGGCCAGCGCCCGCATCCGCGCGGTTTCTTCCTTTTCTTCCTGCTGCAAACGCTTGCGCTTCTGGTCCAGCCAGGACGAGTAATTGCCCTGGAACGGGTAGCCGCGCCCGCGTTCCAGTTCCAGAATCCAGTTGGTCACGTTTTCCAGGAAGTAGCGGTCATGGGTCACCACCAGCACGGTGCCCGCGAACTCCCGCAGCGTCTTTTCCAGCCAGGCCACGCTTTCGGCGTCCAGATGGTTGGTCGGTTCGTCCAGCAGCAGGATGTCCGGCTTTTCCAGCAGCAGGCGGCACAACGCCACGCGGCGGCGCTCACCGCCCGACAACTTCGTCACGGGGCTATCCGGCGGCGGGCAACGCAGTGCGTCCAGCGCGATTTCCACGCGCCGTTCCAGCTCCCAGCCATCCTCGTGGTCGATCTTTTCCTGCAATTCGGCCTGTTCGGCCAGCAGATCGTTCATTTCGTCGTCCGTCATCGGCTCGGCGAACTTGTTGGAAATCTCGTTGAACCGGTCGAGCGCGGCGCGCAGCGGGCCGAACGCCAACTGCACGTTTTCGGACACGGTCCTGTCCGGGTCCAGATGCGGCTCCTGCGCCAGATAGCCCACCCGCACACCCTCGGCGGCCCACGCCTCACCGCCGTATTCGGTCTCGATTCCGGCCATGATTTTCAGCAGGGTCGATTTGCCCGCGCCGTTGACGCCGAGCACGCCGATTTTCACGCCGGGCAGGAAGGAGAGCGTGATGCCCTTGAACACTTCGCGCCCGCCGGGGAAGGCCTTGGTCAAATCCTTCATCACATAGACGTACTGATAGCTGGCCATGATGTCCCCGGGGCGGATCTGTCGAAATCTCGCGCGGTATTAGGTCGCGGCGCGGCGGCGCGCAATCGCGGCGCGCTGCGCGGCTGGTGCGCCCGGCAGGACTCGAACCTGCGACCAAGCCGTTATGAGCGGCCAGCTCTAACCAACTGAGCTACAGGCGCGCGCAGCGGCGCAGTGCCACTGATATGCCGCAGCGCCGGGGCCGCGCAAGGCTGCACCGGCGGCGGGGTGCCCCGCGCACCGCAACGTTATTGCCCGGCGGCAAGACACTCCAGCGCCGGCAGGTCCAGAATGGCCACCTGATGCAGCGTGTTGACGCCAATCAGCCCGCGCGCCTTCAGCAGCGTCAGGTTACGGGACACGGTTTCGATGGTCATGCCCAGATAGTCGGCAATATCTACCCTGCGCATCGGCAGCGAGACCACCCAGCCGCCGGCCGGGCGGGCCATTGTGCCGGCATCGGCATCGCCGGTCCGTCCGGCGCGCATGACCAGAAAGCTGGCCAGCCGTTCGCAGGCCTTCTTGCGCCCCAGCAGCAGCATCTGCTCCTGCGCCAGTACCAGTTCGTTGCTGGTGATGGACAGCAGCCGCCGTTTCAGGTCCGGGAATGCATCGGCCAAATCGTGCAGC
Source organism: uncultured Rhodospirillales bacterium (assembly GCA_903864895.1). Taxonomy (GTDB): domain Bacteria; phylum Pseudomonadota; class Alphaproteobacteria; order Acetobacterales; family Acetobacteraceae; genus CAIPHQ01. The sequence continues at coordinate 2,934 of CAIPHQ010000481.1, read as the reverse complement.
CCCTGCCGGGAAAACCGGCACAGCCGCACCTCGTCCACCGCCTCGGCCCCGGTGGTATAGCGCGCTCCGTAGGCCAGACCGAGCAGGTCGCCACGCCCGGCGAAGCTGACAATTTGCTGGCGGGCATCCGGCAGAGACTTGAACAGCCGCGCCGTGCCGGAGGTCAGCGTGAAGAAGTGCCGCGCGATGCCGCCTTCCTCGATGATGCTCTGCCCCGCCCGCAACGTGATCACGATGGCCGTGGCGGCCAGCCGGTCGAGGTCGGCACCGCTCATCGCGTCGCAAATTCCGGCGTGGCGCCCGCCACAGCCGGAACACTTGTTGACGGCGGCCGGTGCCGGCGCTGGCAGCGCCCGCGCGAAGGCAGGCCGCGCCGGGGTTGCAAGTGGCCACCGAAGGCTCAACGCCCCCGCCAGTTCCTGCCGCACGGCACCAAAATCCCCGGCGTCCATAGCTCAGCCCCCAATCGGAACGTGGTCAGAGGGCAATGCACGGGAATTGCCGGCATTGCGCGCCCGCAGCAATCCCTTGCCGCGAGAATATAAGCCACACATCAGGCCGTATTATCTCGTGTCATATTACTCTACATGAAATAATATGGCACAAATATAGCGCCCGGTCCCGCGCGTTCGCAAATCAATTCCAAATTTCAGTGATGGAGTATTTTTACTTATAATCCCGCCTGCCGCGCAGTCAGGCATCGTCACAGCAGCCTGCGCAACCCGCTTGAAATGCCGCACCGCTCGGTTGCCTGTGCATGAGGCTTCTGCCATGTTCCCGCGCAAATCGAGAACCGGAGCGCGTCTGGCACGTCGCACGGCAGAAGCGTGCCCGCTCGGTTGAAAAGAATATCGAGGGAGTGTTCCGGATGTCTGTGGCTAACATTGCCATTCTAGCCTGCGGCGTGATCGCCTTGCTGTATGGGTTGATAGCGTCCCGTCAGGTGCTTGCCGCCGACGCCGGGACCGCCCGGATGCAGGAAATTGCACTGGCGATTCAGCAGGGCGCGCGGGCCTATCTGAACCGCCAATACACGACCATCGGCATGGTCGGCATCGTTCTGCTCATCATCCTTGGCGTGCTGCTGGGCCTGCATGTGGCAATTGGCTTTGCCATCGGCGCCATCCTGTCCGGCGTTGCCGGGTTCGTGGGCATGAACGTGTCCGTGCGCGCCAATGTGCGCACCGCGCAGGCGTCCCGTCAGGGCCTCGCCGCCGGTCTGGACATCGCCTTCAAATCGGGTGCCGTCACCGGCCTGCTGGTGGTGGGCCTCGGCCTGCTCGGGGTGACCGGCTACTACCTGTTCCTGCGCAGCACCATGACGGGCACCGACCTGCGTCCCGTGATGGAAGCCATGGTCGGCCTGAGCTTCGGCGCTTCATTGATCTCCATCTTCGCGCGTCTCGGCGGCGGCATCTTCACCAAGGGCGCCGACGTGGGCGCCGATCTGGTGGGCAAGGTTGAAGCCGGTATCCCCGAGGATGACCCCCGCAACCCGGCCGTGATCGCCGACAACGTGGGCGACAACGTCGGTGACTGCGCCGGCATGGCCGCCGACCTGTTCGAGACCTACGCAGTGACCATCGTGGCCACCATGCTGCTGGGCAACATCTTCTTCACGGGTGCAGCCGCCGACACCATGATGCAACTGCCGCTGGCCATCGGCGGCGTGTGCATCCTGACCTCGGTCATCGGCACGTATTTCGTCCGCCTCGGCGCCAGCCAGAACATCATGGGCGCGTTGTACAAGGGCTTGGCCGTCACCGGCGCGCTGTCGGCCATCGCCATTGCCATCGTCATCGCGGGCCTGCTGGGCTTCTCCACCGCCATTCCGATGGGTGGCGCCACCGTGACCGGCGGGGCACTGTTCGTCTGCTCGCTGATCGGTCTGGCCGTCACCGGCCTGATCGTGTGGATCACCGAATACTATACCTCCACCGCCTTCCACCCGGTGCGCAGCATCGCGCAGTCCTCCACCACGGGTCATGGCACCAACGTGATTCAGGGTCTGGCGATTTCGATGGAATCGACCGCCCTGCCGGTGCTGGTGATCTGCCTTGGCATCCTGCTGTCGTACCTCACCGCCGGCCTGTTCGGCATCTCGATTGCCGCCACCACGATGCTGGCGCTGGCCGGCATGGTTGTCGCACTCGACGCCTATGGCCCGGTGACCGACAACGCTGGCGGCATCGCCGAAATGGCCGACCTGCCGAAAGACGTGCGCAAGATCACCGACGCGCTGGACGCGGTGGGCAATACCACCAAGGCCGTCACCAAGGGCTACGCCATCGGGTCCGCCGGTCTGGCGTCGCTGGTGCTGTTCGCCGCCTACACGGAAGACCTGAAGCACTACTTCCCGACGCTGGACGTGAAGTTCGCGCTGCAGGACCCGTATGTGGTGGTGGGCCTGTTCATCGGCGGACTGCTGCCGTACCTGTTCGGTGCGATGGGCATGACCGCCGTGGGCCGCGCCGCCGGTTCGGTGGTTGTGGAAGTGCGCCGCCAGTTCAAGGAAATCCCCGGCATCATGGCCGGCACCGCCAAGCCGGATTACGGCAAGGCCGTGGACATGCTGACCAAGGCGGCGATCAAGGAAATGATCATCCCGTCGCTGCTGCCGGTGCTGGCCCCGGTGGTGCTGTTTGTGGTGATCTGGGCCATTGGCGGGCGGGCGGCGGGCTTTGCCTCGCTGGGCGCGATGCTGCTGGGCACCATCGTCACCGGCCTGTTCGTCGCCATCTCGATGACCTCGGGCGGCGGCGCATGGGACAACGCCAAGAAGTACATCGAAGAGGGTAACTATGGCGGCAAGGGCTCAGACGCCCACAAGGCCGCCGTCACCGGCGACACTGTCGGCGATCCGTACAAGGACACCGCTGGCCCCGCGCTCAACTCGATGATCAAGGTCTTCAACATCGTCGCGCTGCTCCTGGT
>CAIPHQ010000480.1 GCA_903864895.1 uncultured Rhodospirillales bacterium | reverse complement strand
GGGCAACGGCTGGCCATTGGCCTGCGTTCGCTTCCCGCCTTCTTGGGTTTTGGTTTCCGACATCGGGCCGCGCTTTGATCCCGATTTGGCTCCAGACTTTGACCCAAATTTTCCATCTTCCGCGCGAGGGTGATCCTCTTCTTTGAATTCCTTGTCCGCGCGGGCAATGGTCGAATCCATGCGCGCAAGCGCGGATTTTAGTTTGTGCGTGTTTAAGGTTTTTTGAATGCGGCCAACCGCGTCGGCAATGGTTTTCATGGTCAGCACCCCCAGCGGCGGAGAGACTTGTTGATGCGGCTATCCGGATCGTGCGCGGCTTCGCTGCCGGTATTCTTTGCCTTCATGCCCTTCATTCTGGCGCAGAAGGATTTGTGTCTGCGGTTTTTAGGGTCTTTGACGGGCGGGCGCAGCGTGCCGCCGGTCTCGCGGTGATACGCCTTGCGGCCGGCTTCCGTCAGACCACCCGCCTTCGACTTCAGCGGCTTCGCCTCGCTATCCTGGCGGCCAAGCGTTCGCTCGATGCGCTCGATGGCGTCAGCAATGGACTTCATCGGCCAGTCTCCTGCAACTTGGTCTTACCCTTCTCGGTAAGCATGTCGTCGGGAAGGTAACGCGGGCTGTATATGTAACGATACCAACACCGGCAATTATGTGCTATGATTCCATCAGCCACATACCACTCGTCAACCGTTTGAAGGTTATAGACATGCCCAGAAAAGCTAGACCGCTTGATGTTGATTATTTCCGTCGGCTGCGCGACGAAGGGAAGGCGGTGCCAGCTATCGCCAAGATTCTCGGCTGGCGTCCAAGCTCTCTTTTCCAAGCCTTGCGCAGAATGCAAATTGATATTGGTCCCGCCATTCGGGACGGGGACAGAATTGAAACCGACGATCTCGCTATTTGCTCCGCATATTTGGCTGGAGAAAGCGAGCTTTCCATAGCTCGTCGATTGGGAATTTCCAGGACCACCATTCAAAGACGCCTTATCAAAGGCGGGATTGAACGGCGAGACGGCTCTTCCGCCAACATTGTCAGTATGGCAGCCATGAGCAGTGATAAGCGATCCGCCAGGGCTTCTGCTGCTCACGAGGCTTTGCGCGGAAAGCGCCAGCCCATCGGACAAAAGATTGCGCGCGCTTCCCGCCGGGGGAAAATCCTTGGTCATGGAGAAATTGAAATTTTCTCCCGGTTGAGCGCTTTGGGGCTTAATCCCGAAAGTCAGTGGCCGTGCGGCATTTACAATATCGACATCGCCTTTAGAGGCATCGCCGTGGAAGTATGTGGGCCGCTGATTCGTCGAGTGAGTGATCCCGTTTTCTTGGAGCGTTCCAAATATCTCCGCGATTGTGGGTATCGCGTTGTTTTGGTTTTCTTCCGTCGGCTTGATCAATTGGTCAGTAATCTCGATGACGTAGTCGCCTTTCTTCAGCGCGCCGAGAGCGACCCAGCCTTTGTCGGTAAGGATTGGGTGATTCGGTGTTCCTCTCAGCGATTTACCAGAAGCACAAATAATCTCGGTCAATTCGCCAGCATACCAACGCCGGAACGCTTTCATTGCACCATGAGCGAATGGAATTTTTGAATCGCCGGGGAAGCAGAACACCTCCTCGCCGGGCTGCGTGATATCGTCGGTGTAGCCCGCTGGCCCGCACTTCATCAATCCCGCCTTCATGGCCCAGCTTCCGCGAACCGCGTACACCTTCTCATCGCGCTCTTTGTGGTCGTGGCGGTAGTTGTAGTTTTGCTGGCGCCAGTGCGAGTGCCACTCGCCAGCTATGGCGCCGCTGTCCGTCGCTAGGATTTCGGAGATGGCCGCCACGAACTTGTGGCCCTGGTCGATGATGACGCGACGCTCTTCGAATGGCAGTTGCTTGAGCGACTTCTTGATTTCGCTCTTGGTCTCGTTCTTATCCACCACGTCCGATCCGCCCTGTGGGATGGACGTTGACCAGCCACTGAAACGCTGGAGCGTCTTCTGGATGGCGGATTCCCGGTTGAGCCGGATAAGCTGGGCGCTGGCCATGATGCGCCGGTCAAGCTCTGCCCGTAGCTTGGGTTTTACCTGATCGAGGGTAAACCGCGAAACGCCAGGATTTAGCTTCAGCAGCGCGGCATTTTCCACATATCGCTTGTACAGCCCGCCGAGCGAGGCGCGGAGCGTCTGCTCCATCATCTCGGGCGGGGTGAGCGACTGCACCGCCGCCTGGTGGATGAGCATCATCCACTGGTCAACGCGGATGGGGTCGTAGCCGTTTTCCGAAATGTCTCGGACTGCCGCCGTGATGGTCTCATAGAAGTTGAGCGGCTGATTCACTGGCCAGTGTCCGCAATCTTCTGGTCGATCTGTTCGATCTTCTCCACCGCATCCGCAATCCGCTGTTCCGCGTCGTCATGCTGACCTTGAGACAAAATGCCGGCAAGATCAGCTAGCGATTGCATGGCCAAAGCCCGGCGTACTCTCAACCTGTCGGCCTCTAGCCGGCTGGCGGCAATGGCGCGCAGATCCTGCACTTCAGCTGCGGCTTCATGGCGGCGCGACAGATCGGGAAAAAGCATCGTGCTACAGGCCCTCTGGCCCTGGCGGCTTTGGCCCAGCATCGGGTTGCGGCGGCTCATACTCAGCCAGCGCCTCGTAATCCAGCACCAACGGCTGCGGGAATAGCGTCTTGTTTTCGCCGCTGCTGTCCACCGCCCACTCGATCAAGCGAGTTCGGTTGTCGGGGTCCATGTGCGGCAGCAAGACCTCCATCATGCCCAGGATGGCCTTCTGGCGAACATCCTCCGCCTTGGTGTCCGCCTCTGGGTCTTTCAACAGGCTAGGCCATGTGGCGGTGAAGCCATTCTTCCATCGGTAGAAAGCGTCGGTGTAAGAGACGTCCTTGTACTCAGGGAAGTCGGCTTGGATGGTTTCGTAGAAGTCAACGTTCCAAGCCCGGCGCATCACGATCTCGTCGAAGAACTCATAGGTCGGCGCAAGCCATTTCCGAATGCCG
>CAIPHQ010000479.1 GCA_903864895.1 uncultured Rhodospirillales bacterium | reverse complement strand
GGCAGGGTTTCCTTGATGCGGCGCATCGCAAACGGGCGGCCGAGCCACGCGGCCAGATCGCTGGCCAGCGCCGGGTTCTCGGAGACGTTCAGATGTGCAACCTCGGCAAGCCGCGCCGAGGCTGCGGCCAGCAGGGCGGCGTCATGTTCCGGGGCAATGAAGCCATCAGCCGGAAGCAGCGGGTGTGGCCACAGCAGCAGGCGCAGGGCCACGTTGTCGGTCTGGCAGGCGATGCGCTTGTCGGTCAGGAAATCGCCGAAGCCGCCATGGGCGGCGGTCAGCCGCTGCGTCCATGTGCCCCAGGCGGGCTGCGGGGTTTCGGCCTCCGAACGCCAGAAGGTCCAGTGCGACAGCAAGCGGGACTGCGGCTCCCGCAGGATCATCAGCACCGCCGCGTCCGGGTAGCGTTGCTGGATGGTGGACAGGGCGAAATGCCCGGCAATCAGGTCAGCCCGGGCGGGCAGTGCGCCGGCGTGCAGGAACACGTGGCGGGCGGCCGGTTCACCAAGCGATTGGAAATCATCGAAGCCGCCGAACATCGACCTGTCGAACCCGCCAACGGCGCAGCGCGGTTTCAGGCTGTGGTTCAGGGCGTCGATGATGCTGGTGCCGGCCGATTTGGGCACATGAATATACGCCAGGCGGCCGAAACGGATTTGCACCGGGGAGCGCCCGGGCCGCAGCTTCATTGCAAGATTGCGCCAGTCCATCCCCATGACTGATTTTGTATTTCTGAACTGTTAAATCCGTGTTAGGTACAACGTATCTTGAAAATGCGGTGCAGGTAAAGCGCAATTCTGGCACGCCCCGGCGCGGCGGCCCGGATTGTGGCACCCGTGGTGCCGGCAGGTCCGGAAGCAGAATCCTTGCTCGTGCCACAATTGATCGTTGGCGGCACACGGCACAGGGTGTTCCTGCCCAACATGGTCTCGGTCGCATTGACGATGCTCGCCGGCAGTGTGGACGATGCGGATGTGCCGCACGATGCTGTGCTCAAAGGTCTGGACGCCCTGTTCCGGGGCTATCCGGCCGGATTGCCATAGCCGTGCAGGGCCATCCGGGACGCGCCTCAACACTCCGGAAACGCCACCGCCAGCCCGCCCTGTGAGGTTTCCTTGTATTTGGCGTGCATGTCCGCCCCGGTCTGCCGCATCGTGGCGATCACCTGATCGAGCGATACGTAATGCGACCCGTCGCCGCGCATCGCCAGTGATGCGGCGTTTATGGCCTTCACCGCGCCGAAGGCGTTGCGTTCGATGCACGGGATCTGCACCAGACCGCCCACCGGGTCGCAGGTCATGCCCAGATGGTGCTCCATGCCGATTTCGGCGGCATTTTCTATCTGCGCGTTGCTGGCTCCGAGCGCTGCCGCCAGACCGCCGGCGGCCATGCTGCACGCCACCCCCACTTCGCCCTGACAGCCCACTTCCGCGCCGGAAATCGACGCATTGAGCTTGAATAGCGCGCCGATGGCCGTGGCCGTCAGCAGGAACGTGCGCATCCCGGCCTGCGACGCGCCGGGGCAGAAATCCCGGTAATAGCGCAGCACGCTGGGCAGCACGCCCGCCGCGCCGTTGGTGGGCGCGGTGACCACGCGGCTGCCGGCGGCGTTTTCCTCGTTCACCGCGATGGCGAACAGGCTGACGTGGTCCATCATCTCGTGCGGGTTGCGGATGTTGCGGAAGCGGTCGGCTTCCAGATGCTCGCGCAGCGCCGCCGCGCGGCGTTTGACTTTCAGGCGGCCCGGCAGAATGCCCTCGGCGCGCATGCCGCGGTCGATGCAGTCCATCATGGTGCCCAGCACGCGGGTGATGTGGCGCTCCACCTCGGCGGCCGGGCGGCGGGCGCATTCATTGGCGAACACAATTTCGGCAATGGTCAGCCCGGTGCGCGTGCCGATGCGCAGCAACCGCGCGGCGGAGGTGAACGGGTGCGGCACGGCGGGGCCGGTATCCGGCTGCGGGTGGCCAACCTCGGCCTCCGGCACCACGAAGCCGCCACCCACCGAGCACCAGCGTTCGCTGGCCAGCACGCCGCCTGCGGCCGACAGCGCGGTGAACGCCAGCGTGTTGGGGTGCGCGGGCGTGGGGCTGAGCCGGTCGAACACAATGTCCGCCGCCGGGTCGAAGGCGATGGCGTTGTGCCCGGCCAGACGCAGCGTGTGGCGAAGCTCGGCCTCGGCCAGAATGGCGGCGGCGTGTTCCGGGTCCACGCCGTCGGGCGCTTCGCCCGCGAGGCCCAGAATGACGGCGGGCGCGGTGCCGTGGCCCTCGCCGGTCCAGGCCAGCGAGCCGAACAGGTCGGTGCGCACGCGGGCCACGTCATCCAGCACGCCTGCCGCCCGCAGGCCCTGCGCAAATGCCAGTGCGGCCTTCATCGGCCCCACCGTGTGCGAGGAGGACGGGCCGATTCCGATCTTGAACAGCTCGAACAGGCTGATCATGGCCCTGCGCCGCCTCCGCTGGTGATCAGCGCATACTAAGCGGAATAGTCCCGCGATGCCTCCACCAGAAATTGCCAAACGTAGGGCAGAAAGCTGCGCCATGCCTCGATATGGAAGCTCCCGGCCCCGGTGCGCCACAGCGTGATATCGGCCTTGCCCAGCAGCGTGCGGGTGCACATGCCGGTGGGGAAGGCCTCCGCGGTCAGATCGAGCGCCACGCCGCTGTTCAGCGCATCCGCCGCGTGTGGCCCGGCGATGACAAGGCCGGACTGCCGGTGGCTGACATCGACCAGCGAGAAGGGCTGCGCGCCCATGGCATCGGCAAGCGCAGCGGGCAGGGCTGCGGCATGGGACTCGGGCCACAGCAGCAGCCACTCATCCGGGCCTTGCCACAGTGCGGTGCCGGTGGGGCCGGTGGCGGCGCGGCAGGCCTGAAGCGGCAGCGCCATGCCGAGGGCGGCTTCCGCCGGGGCGGCGGTGCGGGCGCGCAGCACGAAGCGGGCCATCGGCGGCACCGCTGCCAGCGTGACGGCGCTACCGGCGGGGGGCGTTTGCCCGTCCAGCGGCAGGCGGCGAACGGTCGAAAAGTCAGCCATCGAGCCGCGCTCCCTTCGGGTCGTAGAACACCGGCGAGGTGACCGTGACCGGGATGGCACCGCCCGGCATCGGCACAAACAGCGTTTCACCCATCCGCGCCCGCCCGCCCTTCAGCATGGCCAGCGCAATGCCGTAGCCCAGATTGGCCGAGTGATATGAGGAGGTGACGTGGCCCAGCAGCGTCATGGGTATTGGCTCGTTCGGATCGGCCACCAGTTGCGCGCCTTCCTCCAGCACGATGGCGGCGTTGTCGCAGCGCAGGCCCACCAGTTGCTTGCGGCCGGCGGTCTGCATTGACGCGCGGTCCAGCGAGCGTTTGCCGACAAAATCCTTCTTGGCCTTGCCCACGGCCCAGCCCACGCCCGTATCATCCGGCGTGGCGGTGCCATCGGTTTCCTGACCGACGATGATGAAGCCCTTTTCGGCGCGCAGCACGTGCATGGTCTCGGTGCCATACGGCGTGATGCCGTGCGGCTGGCCGCTGGCGAAAATGGCCTCCCACACCGCGCGGCCGTAATCGGCGGGCACGTTGACTTCAAAGCCGAGCTCACCGCTGAACGACACGCGGAACAGGCGCGCGGGCACGCCCGCCACGCGGCATTCGGCGACACTCATGTGCGCAAAGGCGGCGGCGGAAATGTCCAGCCCTTCGACCAACGGGGCCAGCACATCGCGTGCGCGCGGGCCCTGCACGGCGATGACGGCCCATTGCTCGGTGGTACTGGTCAGCCAGACATTCAGATCCGGCCACTCGGTTTGCAGATAGTCTTCCATCAGGGACAGCACGCGCGGCGCGCCGCCGGTGGTGGTGGTCACGTGGAAACGATCGGCGGCCATGCGGCCCACCACGCCGTCATCCATCACGAAGCCGTCCTCACGGCACATGATGCCATAGCGGCAGGCACCCGGCTTCAGCTTGGTCCACGCGTTGATGTACATCCGGTTCATGAACTCGGCGGCGTCCGGCCCCACCACCTCGATCTTGCCGAGTGTGGAGGCGTCGAAGATGCCCACGCTGTTGCGTACGGCCACACATTCGCGGTTGACCGCCTTGTGCAGATCCTCGCCGGGTTTCGGGAAGTAATGCGCGCGCTTCCACAGCCCGACATCCTCGAACACCGCGCCGTTGTCCTCGGCCCACGCATGGATCGGCGTGCGCCGCACCGGCTCGAACAACTCGCCGCGCGCGAAGCCCGCGAACGCGCCGAAGGTGACGGGCGTGTACGGCATGCGGAACGTGGTATGGCCGATCTGCGGAATCGGCGTGGACAGCGCGTCGCGTGCGATGCCAAGCGCGTTCAGGTTCGAGGTCTTGCCCTGATCGGTGGCCATGCCGGTGGTGGTGTAGCGCTTGATGTGCTCGATGGAGCGCATGCCCTCGCGCACCGCGAGTTTCACGTCCTTGGCCGTCACGTCGTTCTGGAAATCGACAAAGGCTTTCACCGGCTCTGCGCCCGGCATCAGCCCGAGCCACGCGCCGCTGCCGAAGGCGTGTGCCGTCACGGCAGGCGATTGCGCGCGGGCGCTGGCGTAGCCTGCGGCTTTGGCCGCCGCCTCACCGGCCTGCGCGCCATCCGCCACCGCCTCGGCAAGCCCGAATACGCCCCGGCACGCGCCCGCCGAGCGTTCGCGTTCCACCGATTGCGCGGGCACATAGGCTTGCAACGCCTCGTCAAAGCGCAGCTTGCCGCGTGACTGGCTGAACAGATGCACGCTGGGGGTCCAGCCGCCGCACATCAGCAACGTGTCGCAGGTCACCGGTTCGGCGCTGCGGCCTTCGCTGCGCAAGGACGCCCACGCCACGCGCGTGCCGCCGCCG
>CAIPHQ010000478.1 GCA_903864895.1 uncultured Rhodospirillales bacterium | reverse complement strand
TCTGACCGACCCGTATTTCACCCAGCGCGCGGCAGCGCAGTATGGGGTGAGCCTGCCGGGGCCAGTGCAATACAAGCCGGGCCGCGACCAGATGGTGCGAACGGCGGCGGCGGCGGCGGCAGACGTGATGGAACTGCGGCGCAAGGCGCGGCCGAAGGCGCATGGCGCGGTGGCAGAGGCGTAGGCAGCGGATGCGAAAAGGGCGGCACCCTGCGGTGCCGCCCGGAGTAAAGTGTCGCGAGCGGCTCAGGCGCGGCCGCGGCGGCGGCGCAGGGCGGCGAAGCCTGCTAGTCCGGCACCGAGCAGGGCCATTGAAGCAGGTTCGGGCACCGAGATATCGGCCGTATAGACAAGGCTCTGTGGCGATCCGCCCGTTGCAGTCCAACCGGCCGTGTTGTCCAGAGGGTTGTTCACACGACCAGTACCGTCATCGGGATTAGCAGATGTGAAGACAAGTTGACCACCCAATCCGCCGTCCGAGGCACTGCCGGCCAGCAAGACTCCGCTGGCCGCCGACGTGTCCTTCGAAGCCACACCGTAGACCGAGAGGAACGTGACGTAGGATCCGCCTGGTGTCAGATCAACATTGATACCGCTCCATGTCAGCGAACTATAGTTCTGGCCCTGCTTCGCCAACGGATCACCAAGGTCCCAGAGTGTTCCGTTGAAAAAGGTGGGGCTTGGCGCTGCGTACAATACCGGGCCGGCCGTCTTGCTTGTACCATCCCAAGCCGCCACGACCAACGTCAGGTTACCCGGGCTGCCAGCGTCGTATAACGGATTTGACGAAATGCCATCGGCAACAAATGTCCAGTTCATCAAGGTGCCTCCACTGCTCGGGGCAGTGAACGTCTCTCCGAATGCCGAAGAATCGAATGGGATAGCGCCAAGATACAGGGCGTCATTCGGCTCCTCTAACGGGTCCAAGTTCGTGTAACTGTCTGCCAACGCACTCTGACTTGCCATCGCCCACATGGCGCTGGCGACAATCGTCCCGAGAATCCGACCTTTTGCCATCTTCCGTCTCCGCTCCGCCGCCAACCCAACCGGTTTTGAAACCGGTGCCTAACACGATATAAAATTGTTACCGGCGTTGATCGGTAATGTCCAGCGCTTTTCGCACTTTGGCAGCGAATTTTGCTAACATTAAACGGGGGCGAGTGGCGGGGGCGTTGACGGGGCGATAACGCCGGTCACGGCAGGGGGAGAGGATGCGGCACAGCGCCGGTGCCGGCAGACGCGCAGGCGGGCCGCAGGGCGCAGCCCGCCTGCCAGGGCAGCTAGCCATTATACTCCATGATGTACAAACCCACTGAAAAATCAGTGCTGTACACCAGTCCCGCCTTGTCCACGAACACGTCCGCCGAATGCAGCACTTTCGGGCGATTCGGGCGCGGGTCCACCATCCTGGTCGGCGGCGGCGGCACGCAGGCCCCCACTTCCTTCGGTTGCCACTTGTTGCTGATGTCGTAAACGCGTACGCCCGCGTTTTGGTACGTCGCAAAGATTAACTCCTCGCTGACGAACGCATCCGGCCGATTTTCGTAAACATTATGCGGGCCGAAATGCCCGCCCACCTTCAGATAGTCGGTGTCGTCCGGCTCCGGCAGCGTGGAGATGCTGATCGGGTTGGCCTTGTCGCGGTTGTCGAAAATCCAGATCGGCTTCTCGCCGTCCTCGCGGTTGTCCAGCACCGTCTCGTCCACCACGATCAGCAGGTCGCGGTTGGGCAGCGGCAGCGCGTTGTGGGTGCCGCCGCCGAACGGGGGCGCCCAGACCTTGTGGGTGATCAGCTTCGGTGCGGTGCGGTCCGACACGTCCACCACGGCAAGGCAGGCATCGCGCCACGAGCAATAGGCGATGTCGCCGTGAATGATCGGGTGATGCAGCCCGAAGCGGCCCACCGGGCTCGGCCAGTCCGGCACCTCGCCCGCCGCCTTGTTCATGCCCGGCAGCCAGTA
>CAIPHQ010000477.1 GCA_903864895.1 uncultured Rhodospirillales bacterium | reverse complement strand
GGTCGAAGCCGCCGAACAGGCACAGGTCGAAACCCGACAGCAACTGGCGCGGCCGCAGCGCCGCCGTCAGCCCGCCGATCAGCGCCATGCCGGAGGTTTTCGGGATGTGCATCACCGCCAGCGGGCGCGCCGTGTCACGGGGCTGGCCTGCCAGCCGCATCTGGGTGCGCGGCTGCGGGCGGGCGAACAGGCGCATGCGGGAGATCCTGCGGCAATCGGCGGATTTTCACTATGGAAGCGGGTGCGGGGCGGGTCAAACCGCCTGCGCACCTTGCGAACCGCGCCGCCGCCTGTATCGTCCGCCGCATCCAATTTGCCGCCACAGGACAGTGCCATGACCGAGTTCGTATTCGCCCCCCCGGCCCAGGCCAGTGTTCCGGTGGCCGGTGGCGGCCGCTTCCCGGTGCGGCGCATCTTCTGCGTGGGCCGCAACTATGTGGAGCACGCGCTGGAAATGGGCGGCAACCCGGAGCGTGAGCCGCCGTTCTTCTTCACCAAACCCGCCGATGCTGTCGTGACCGGCGGGGCGGACATGCCGTACCCGACGCAGACGTCCAGCCTGCATCATGAGATGGAACTGGTGGTCGCCATCGGCACCGGCGGGCGCGACATTCCGGTGGAGCAGGCACTGGCGCATGTGTGGGGCTATGCCGCCGGCATCGACATGACCCGGCGCGACATGCAGAACGACGCCAAGGCCACCCGCCGCCCGTGGGACATGAGCAAGGGGTTCGACCACTCCGCCCCGATCAGCGACATCGTGCCCGCCGCCGCGCTGCCCGACCCCACCAAGGGGCGCATCATGCTGAGCGTGAACGGCGCGGTGCGGCAGGATTCAGACCTGTCCAAGCTGATCTGGAGCGTGGCCGAAACCATCACCGCGCTGTCCGGTCTGGTGGAACTGGCCCCCGGCGACCTGATCTACACCGGCACGCCCGCTGGTGTGGGGGCCGTGGTGCGCGGCGATGTGATGGAAGGCACCGTGGAAGGTGTTGGCACCGTGCGCGTGACGGTGGTCTGACGCATGAGCCAGACCGCCGCAGCACCGCGACACCATCTGTTCGTCTCCGGCACCGGGCGTGCCGGGACCAGTTTTCTGGTGCGGTTTCTGGGCGGGATGGGGTTGCAGACGCATCTGCAACAGCACGGCCTGCCGCGCTGGCACGAAGTGGCCAATGCGGGGCTGGAGGACATTCCGCTGGGCCAGCGGGTGGACGGCCTGCCCTATGTGGTGAAAACCCCGTGGCTCAGCGAGTTCGCCGATGACGTGCTGGGCAACCCGGCGATTGTGATCGACGCGGTAATCCTGCCGGTGCGCGATCTGGTGGAAGCTGCCACCAGCCGCGTGGTGGTGGAGCGCGGGGCCACGCATCGCGTGGTAGACTGGATGGCCGAGGCCGAAACCGCCACCGAGACATGGGGCGGTGCGCCGGGCGGGGTGGTGTATTCGCTCAATCCGCTGGACCAGGGGCGGCTGCTGGCGGTGTGGTTTCATCAACTGGTGCGCAAGCTGGTGCAGGCCGGGGTGCCGCTGGTGCTGCTGGATTTCCCGCGTCTGGCGCAGGACGCCGATTACCTGTTCGAACAGTTGCGCCCGTATCTGCCGCCCACGGCCACGCTGGCGCAGGCGCGCACGGTGCATGCGGGGCTGGCCGACCCGGCCAAGATTCGCATCGGTGAGGAACGGGAGTTCGACGCGGGCCTGGTTCGCCCCGGCGTGGCATATGACAGCGCCGAGGCTACCGACCGCATGGCGCTGCGCCGGGAGGTGCTGCGCCTGCGCAGTGCCCTCGCCGCCGCCGAGGCCCGCGCTGCCGAAGCCGCGGCCCTTGCCGTAACGTCCGCCCCGGCACCCGAACCGCCGCCCGCCCCCGCGCCGGTTGTGGTGCAGGTTGCCACCCCCGGCGCGGCGCTGGAAGCCGAGGCGGTGGCGCTGCGGGTGGAGGCGGCCACCCTGCGCGATACCGTCGCCGCGCTGCGCGACGAGGCCGCTGGCCTGAAAGCCGAACTGGGTGCCGCGCAGGCACGCATGGCCACGCTGGACATCCAGCGCGATGCGGCCCTGGCCGAGGCGGCGCGGGCGTTGCAGGCGGTGGAGGAGATGCGCGACAGCACAAGCTGGAAACTCACCGGCTGGATGCGCGCCATCGCCCGCGTGTCGCGCTGGCCGTAGCGGCTCAGAGGGGGGGCAGGTCAGGCGGGGGCAGGTCGGGCGGGCGCAGGTCAGGTGGGGGCGGGCCTGCGCGCCGCCACCACCACGTGACCCACCACGGCAGCCATCACCAGCGCGCCACCGATGAGGGTGGTGGCAATCGGGGTCTCGCCGAACGCCAGCCACACCCATAGCGGGGCCAGCGGCGCTTCGAGTGAGCCGATCAGCGCGGTTTCCACCGCCGGGATCAACTTGCTGCCTGCCGTGACCAGAATCAGCCCCAGCCCCATGTTCGATATGCCGAACAGCGCCAGATACAGCAGGTCCGGGGCCGTAACGTCCCACGGGCTTGCCAGCGGCAGCGCGATCAGCGTGGCAATCAGCGCCGCACCCCCGGCCGCCGGGATCATCGGAATGCCACGGCTGCGCCGTGCGATCACGATCATCACGCCCATCAGCAGCGTCATCACCACCGCCAGCACGTCGCCGAGCGGGTTGCCCTCGTGCAGGCCGTTGAACACGGTCAGGCCCACGCCCGCGAACGCCACCGCCGAGGCCGCCAGCGTGGCCGGGCCGCTGCGTTCGCGCAGCACCACCCACGCCATCAGCGCGGCCACAAAGGGCAGCGCGGCGTAGATGATGCCCACATGCGCCACCGTGGTCAGCCGCATCGCGCCGAGAAAGGCCAGCATCCCCAGCGCCGAGGCCAGCGTGAACAGCACACCCGGGCCGCCGAGGGCGATGAACGGGGCGATGATCCGCCCGCGCTTCTGCACCGCCAGCACCACCAGCGCGGTCAGCACGCCGAACACGCCGCGCCAGAACACCATCGTCCAGGTGCCGGCCTGAATCAGCCGGGTGAAATAGCCCGCCGCGCTCCAGAACACCGTCCCGGCAGTGACCATCAGCAGGCCGAGGCGGTAGAGGCGGTGGGCGGCGGTCACGGGGCGGCGGTCACGGGGCGGTGGCTCCAGCGGCCTGCGGGGCCGGGGCGGCTTATAGCCTTGGCTTGCCGCCGCGCGCCATCCGCCTGCGCCATCAGGCGCGCCATGGCCCGCGCCATCCGGCGGGGTCCGGACCGGGGGGTTTTGCGGCTTCCGCTCGCCATGTCCCCCCACTTTCAGTGGGGGACATGGCGCGGATGGCGCACCCCGGGCCAGACCCCGCCGGACGGCCGGAACCGTTGCGCCACCGGCCGCGCCATGGACCGCGCCATGGGCGAGGGTTAGTAACCCTGCCATGGCGCAGCCCGGTTCGGCCAGAAGGCAGGCGGCCTGAATGCAGGCGATCAGACACAGAAACAGCATGCGGCGCTCCACGGGGGACAACGCCACATGTTAGCATTTTTAACGCTGGCCGGGCAAAACCCGGCGGCGTCTACCAGCCCAGAAACGCGTGGCTGGGGGCCATGGTGAACTTCCACGCCCGCACCGGCCCCGCCATCACGTTCAGGTAATACAGGTCGAAGCCGTGCGGCGCGCCCACCGGGTGGTAGCCCTTGGGCACCAGCACCACGTCGCCATCCGCCGGGGCCAGCGTCTCGTCCAGACTGCCGTCGCCAGTATACACCCGCTGCAACGCGAAGCCGGGGCGGGCGAGGCGGTGGTAATACGTCTCCTCCAGCAGCGTCTCGCGCGGGAAGTCGTCGGTGTCGTGCTTGTGCGGCGGATAGCTGGACCAGTTGCCGCCGGGGGTGATCACCTCCACCACCAGCAGGCTGTCGGCCGTGGCGGTGTCCGGCAGGATGTTGCGCACATGCCGCGTGTTGGTGCCCTTGCCGCGCGTCTCATGCCCGACCTCGCCGGGCGGGATCACCCGCACCGGCAGCCCGCCCTTGGCCGGGGCGGAGCAGACGGCCAGTTCCACCACTGTCTCAGCCGAGACATGCCACGTGCTGTGCGGCGGCACATAGACCGACCACGGGTTGCCCTCGAACGGCGACATCCGCTTACCCAGCGTGCCCAGATCCTGCCCGTTCACCGTGACCGCCCCGCGCCCGGCGACGAACACCAGGCACAGTTCCCGCTCACCGCTGCTGCCCGCCACGCTGTGGCCGGGCTGCACGCTGTGGACATCGAAGCCCACATACACCCACCCGGCCGAGGCAGGGGTGATGTGGTGATGGATGCCGCCATGCGCGTCGCGCTGCGGCTTGACCAGCAGGCGACTCATGGCCGCAGCCCCGTCTCGGCGAGCACGCGCGTCAGATGCGCGTAGCCCATCTTGCAATAGGCCAGCGGGTTGGCCACGGCGGGGTCCTGCTCGGCCTCGATCACCACCCAGCCGGAGTAGCCGGGCAATTCACGGAACACGCCGGTGTAGTCCACCGTGCCGTCGCCGGGCACGGTGTAGACACCCGCGATCACACTATCCAGAAAGCTCCAGTCCCCGGCTTCGCTTTTGGCGCGCACATCCGGGCGCACATCCTTGCAGTGGATGTGGAAGATGCGGTGGCGGTAGGTGCGCGCCAGTTCCACCGGGTCGCTGCCGCCCCATGTGGCGTGGCCGGTATCCAGCAACAGGCCCACGGCCGGGCCGGTAGCGTCCATCAGCTTGCCGATCTCGGCGCGGTTCTGGATGAACGTGCCCATGTGGAAATGATAGACCAGTTGCAGACCTTCGGCCTTTGTGGCCTCGGCGAGTTTGGTCAGGCGGCGTCCGTATTCGGCCCACACCGCGGCATCGGTGATCACCGGGCGGGTGGACAGCGGCGCGGATTTGGTGCCGTGGATGGTGTTGCTGCATTCGGCGGCGATGAACACCGTGCTGCCCATCGCCTTCAGCAAATCCATGTGCGCCCGCGCGGCAGCGATTTCGGCGTCCGCATCGCGCTCCAGCAGAAAGATCGAATGCCAGCCGCCGATGCAGGCCAGCCCGAACGGGGCCAGCGCCGCCTTCAGCGCGGTGGCCTCGCGCGGGAACTTGTTGCCCAGTTCCATGCCTTCCAGCCCGGCGGATTTCGCCTCGGCCAGACAGGTTTCCAGCGGCGTCTCACCGCCGAGTTCCGGCATGTCGTCGTTGGACCAGCCGATAGGGTTGGCGCCGATGCGAATGGTCATTTCTGCTTCCTCGGTTCAGCCTGCCGCGTCACGACAACGGCAGCATACATGCAAGATCAGTGTTGCGCAGCGCGCGCCTGTTCCCACGCGCGGACCAGTCCGGCGAAGTTGCCGGCCATCGCGGCAATGGCGGCGGCGTCGGTGATGCGCCCGCCCAGCCAGTCGGCGGCAGGCTGGGCGAAGATGGTGCGTCCGACGGCAAAACCTTTCACCACCGGCGACGCGGCGGCCAACCGGAAGGCGGCGGCTAGATCGGCGGCGGGCGCGTCCAGCCCCAGCATCACCACGCCCCGGCAGAACGCATCGCGCCGCGCGATCACATCGGCAATGCTGGCCCATGCGGCGGCGGACTGCGCTTCCAGCTTCCACCAGTCGGGCTTGATGCCCAGATCATACAGCCGCTCCAGCACGCGCGCCACGGTGGTATCACCCAAGGCGCCGTGCTTGCCCGCGATGATTTCCACCAGCAATTCGCGGCCCACGGTGCGGCAGGCATCGGCGAGACGCAGCAGGGTTTTCTCCTGTGCCGCTTTCATCTCGGCACTGTCGTCCGGATGATAGAAGCACAGGCATTTCACCGTGTGGGTCACCGGCCATTCGGCCAGATGCGAGCCGATGTCGGGGAAATTCTCGAATTCCAGCGGGCGGGAGCCGGGTTGTTCCACCGGGCGGGCCAGCCAGAATCCGGCTTCATCGGCGCGGAACAGCGCCTCCCGCCCATACGTACTGTCCAGCAGCATGCCGAAACCGGGGCGGCCCTGCGCCACCTGCCCGGCGGCCTGCACGGCCAGCAGCTTGAAGGCCGGGATGCGCGTGGCGGGCGCGCCCTCGGCAGCGGCAATGGCTTCCAGTTGCGCGCGATGGTCGATGGCCAGCGCCATCACGCTGTCCGCCTGCGCGCGGCGCGTGGTGGCCCAATGCACGTGGTTGATGTCCACGTCATGCCGCAGTGCGCGATGCGGGCTGCCGTGTTCAAGGAAGTATTGCAGTTCGGTCCAGGTCGGGCTTTCCGGCGAGCACAGCAGGCGGCTGACCGCGAACGCGCCGCAGGCATTGGCGAAGGTGCAGCACGTCTCCAGCGCCTCACCACGCAGCCAGCCGCGCAGAAACCCGCTCATGAACGCATCGCCCGCGCCCAGCACGTTATAGACTTCCACCGGAAAGCCGGGGCCGCGAATACCGTCCTCGATGCTGTCCGGAATGGCGCCCGGGAACACCACGCAGCCCATCGGGCCGCGCTTGCAGACGATGGTGGCGCGGGAGACGGCGCGGATGTTGCGGATGGTCTGCAACGTATCCTCGCTGCCGCCTGCCGCGTGCAGTTCTTCCTCGGTGCCGACGATCAGATCGCACTCGGCCAGATATGGGGCCAGATGTTCGGTGACACTGGACGAGCGCACATAGCGCGACTCACCAGCGCCATGTCCCGCGAGGCCCCACAGATTGGGGCGGTAATCCACGTCGAAGATCACCCGGCGGCCGTGCTTTTTGGCCAGTGCGATGGCCTTGCGCTGGGCAGCGGCGGTGTTGGTGCGGGCGAAATGCGTGCCGGTGACCACGATCGCTGCCGCCGAGGCAATGAACGCCTCGCCGATGTCGCTTTCGTCCAGCGCGGCATCGGCGCAGTTGTCGCGGTAGAAGATCAGCGGAAAGCTGTGGTCGTTGCGCACACCCAGAATCACCAGCGCGGTCAGGCGCTCGGGGTCGGTGTGCACGCCCTGCACGTCCACGCCTTCGCGCGCCAGTTGCTCGCGGATGAAGCGGCCCATGTGCTCGTCACCCACGCGGGTGATCACCGCACTTTTCAGGCCGAGGCGGGCGGTGCCGATGGCGATGTTGGTGGGGCAGCCGCCAACCGCCTTGGAGAAACTGCCCATGTCCTCCAGCCGCCCGCCGATCTGCTGGCCGTACAGGTCCACGGAGGACCGCCCGATGGTGATGACATCAAGGGTTGGCTCGGTCATGGCGCGGTTCCGGTGGTGAGGGTGCGGGCGGGGTATCAAAATTCCATTTTTGCGTCAATTCAGAATTTATGTTCCATTTCAGTCTCGCCAGTCCGCCCGCGCCGCGCTTGCGCCACCGCCACGGCCAGCGTGGTGGCCAGCGCAAAACTGGCCGACAGGGCGCGGAAGCCCAGATGGTCGGCCTCGGCCACTTCCAGCCACACGGTGGCCGATTGCGTCAGTGGCGAGAACGGCGAGTCGGTTATTGCCACCACGGCGGCCCCGCGCCGCTGCGCGGCGGCGGCCAGTTCCACGGTGGTGGCGGCGTAGGGGGTAAAGCTGATCGCCAGCAGCGCATCCTGCGGCCCCAGCAGTGCCACCTGCTCGGCGGCCAGCCCGCCGGCGTGGTCTGCCATCTCGCAGCGCAGGCCCAGACGGCGCAGGGCATAGGCCAGATAGGCGGCGATGGGATAGGATCGCCTTGTGGCGGCCAGCAGCACGGAATCGGATTTCGCCAGCACGGCGACGGCGCGTTCCAGTGAAGCGGAATCAAGGCTGGCTTCCAGACGGTCCAGCGACTGCCGTGCGGCAGCGGCGAAGCCGTGCAGCAGCGCCGCAGTCGCATCCGCCGCCGTAGCATCCGCCGCCGGGGCCCGCCGCAGCGCGTCCAGCCGCGTGTCGTATTCGGGCCAGCGGTCGCGGGCGTGGGCGCGGAACAGCGCCTGCAGATCGGAAAACCCGGCAAACCCCAGCGCCTGCGCGAACCGCACCATGGCCGATGGCGGCACCCCGGCCTGTGCGGCAATTTCGGCCACCGTGTGCAACGCCACGTCCTGCGGCTGGCGCAGCGCGAAATCGGCAATCTGCGCCAGACGTTTTGGCAAACTGTCCCGCCGCTGCGCGATGAGTTTGCGCAGCGCGGCGAAGTCCTCGGGGGGCGGCAACGGGGGCGGCATGGAAATAGAATGGATGTTCCAGCGCGGCCGTGCCAGTGGTTTAAGCGCGTGGATTACGCGAGCTGGCTCAGCACCCCGTCCGGCCACACGCCCGCGCGCGCGCATTCCGCTTCAATCTGGCTGTCACTCCAGCCAGCGATGATGCCCTGCACCAGCAGATACCCGGCACAGCCCACACTGCGCGCGCCCGCGATGTCGTGTTCCACCGAATCGCCCACCACCGCCACCCGCGCCGGGTCCGGGTTGCCCAGCGCTGCCAGGGCTGCGTGGAACACCGCCGGATAGGGCTTGCCGATCCAGATCACCGCGCCGCCGAGGCTTTCATAGGTCTCGCCGATCTGTCCGGCGCCGAACGTTGGCCCCGAGGGTGTCAGCATGGTGCGGTCGGGGCTTGTGCACAAAGCAGGCACGCCGCGCCGGGCCAGCGGGGCGAGCATATCCTTGTAATGATCCATCGGCAGCCGGTCGCCCTCACTGCCCGCAATCATCACCAGATCGGCGCTGTCCGGCCCGGCGGGGGCGAGACCGAGGTCGTCCAGTAGCGAGCCGTCGCCGTTGCGTTCCAGCAGCAGGCAGGTGCGCGCACCCCGCGCCGCAGCGATGCCGCCGCGCGCCAGCAGGTTGGCCGCCACTTCACCCGAGGAGATGAACAGGTCGTAGGCCGTTTCGGGAATACCCATGCGCGCCAGACGGGCCGCATTGGCCGCCGCGCGGCGGCCGGAGTTGGACAGCAGCGCCACCTGCTTGCCCGCTGCGCGCAGCATCGCAAGCCCGGCGGCAGCGTCGGGATACAGGGTGGTGCCGTCGTGCAGCGTGCCGAACTGGTCCACCAGAAACGTGTCGTAGCGGTCCAGCAGCGCGGTGAGGGTGGGGAGGCGGGTCATGCGGGGCAAACTGCCAAGCCGGGGCGGGCACCGCAAGCTTGGGCTGCCGCAATGATGTCCTGCCCCTGCCGGTAACATTGGTTGCCTCTGGTGAAATCAGACAGTTGACCGCCTGCTCCCGCGGGCGATAGCGTCTGCTCTGACAAAACGTGTCATTGACAATAAGGATGGGGGCTTCATGGACGTAGTCGCGCACGCAGTGAGCGCCGCCTCCCATCCGCTCGACCCGCTGTCGCCGGATGAGATTGCTGCCGCCGCGAGCATCGTGCGCGCCGAACGCAATCTCGGCCCCGGGATGCGGTTCGAGACGATCGTGCTGCACGAACCCGCTGACGCGTCCGACCGCCGGGCGTTCGTGTCCACTTACGACATCGCCACCGGCAACATGTTCGAGGCCACGGTCTCGCTGACGCAAAGCGCCGTGTTGTCCTGGGTGCCGCGCCCGGGTGCCAAGCCGCGCATCGCGCCCGACGAATTCCTGATGGCCGAGGACCTGATCAAGAAAGACCCGCGCTTCATCGCGGCACTGGCGTTGCGCGGCATCACCGACATGTCGCTGGTGTGCGCCGACCCGTGGTCCTGCGGCGCGTTCGGCCATGCCGAGGAGGAAGGGCGGCGGCTGATTCAGGCCATCGTGTGGGTGCGCAACCGCCCGTTCGACAACCAGTACGCTCACCCGGTCGAGGGCCTGACAGGTCTGGTGGACATCAATGCGGGTGAAGTGATCAGTGTGACCGACACCGGCGTGGTGCCGGTGCCGCGCGGTGAGGGCAATTACTCCGAACGCTTCCAGACCACCTGGCGCAAGGGGCTGAAGCCCATCGAGGTTGTGCAGCCGGAAGGGGCCAGTTTCACCGTCAACGGCTACGGCGTGGAATGGTGCGGCTGGAGTTTCCGCGTCGGCTTCACCCCGCGCGAAGGCCTTGTGCTGTACGATCTGGCCATTCAGGACGGCGATGCCAGGCGCAGCGTGATGAAGCGCGTGGCGCTGGCCGAAATGGTGGTGCCGTATGGCCACCCGCAGGGCGTGCATCCGCGCAAGAACGCGTTCGACTGCGGCGAATACGGCATCGGCGTGCTGGCCAACAGCCTGACGCTGGGCTGCGACTGTCTGGGCACGATCCATTATTTCGACGCCTATGTGAACCGCGTGGACGGCACCGCGATGGTGATTCCGAACGCGATCTGCATGCATGAGGAAGACAGCGGCATCCTGTGGAAACACACGGATTTCCGCACCGAAGTGGTGGATGTGCGCCGCGCCCGCCGTCTGGTGGTCAGCTTCATCGCCACCGTGGGCAACTATGAATACGCGTTCTACTGGAACCTGTATCTGGACGGCACCATCGAGTTCGACGTGAAACTCACCGGCATCATCAACACCGCCGGTCTGATGCCGGATGGCTCCGTGGGGCGCGGTACGCTTGTTGCCCCCGGCGTGGTGGGCCATATCCATCAGCACGTGTTCAATGTCCGCATGGACATGGCGGTGGACGGGCCGAACAACACGGTGGTGGAAACCGACATGGTCGCCGACCCGCCGGGGCCGGACAATCCGTGGTTCAACGCGCTGCGCGTGGTGGAAACCCCGCTGCTGACCGAAAAGGCCGCACAGCGCCGCACCGACCCGCAGGCGTCGCGCTTCTGGAAGATCGTCAACCGCGAGCGCCGTTCGCCGCTCGGCCATCACCCGGGCTACCGGCTTGTGGCGCACAGTGCGCTGCGCACGCCCGCGCATCCAGACTCTCAGGTGGGCAAGCGCGCCGGGTTCGTGACCAACGATGTGTGGGTGACGCCCACGCGCGCCGATGAGCGCTGGCCCGCCGGCGACTACGTCAACCAAAGCCAGGGCGGCGAGGGGCTGCCGGCCTGGACCGCGCAGGACCGCAAGGTGGCGGACACTGAAATCACGGTGTGGCACAGCTTCGGCCACAACCACATTCCCCGCCCGGAGGACTATCCGGTGCAGCCTGCCGTGCATTGCGGCTTCCTGTTGCAACCGTACGGTTTCTTCGACCGCAACCCGACGCTGGACATTCCGCCAGCCAAATCCGCCCACAGTTGCTGCGCCTGATCCAACCCGCCCGAAACCCGCAAGCAAGATCAAGGGAGTATCCATGACAGACCAGATCGGATCGCCCACCCGCCGCACCGTCGTGAAAGGCATCGGCGCAGCCCTTGCCGCGCCGCTGGCGGCCCCCTTCGTGGCCCCGGCGCTCGCCGCCAACAACGCCCCGATCCGCTTCGCCTGCGTCGCGGTGCAGTCCGGCCCGGCCGGTGTGGCCGACCATGGCGACTACATCAACGGCTGCAACATGGCTGCCGAGGAAATCAACGCCGCGGGCGGCGTGAATGGCCGCCAGATCAAGATTGAAATCCACGACATCGACATCCTGACGCCGGAAGGCGTGCAGGCGGCGATGCGCGCGGTGTGCGACACCAAGCCGCATGCCATTGGCACCGCGTTCTCGCTGGTGCGCGTGCCGATGCTGGAAGCCATGGGCGACTACCGCGCGCCGTACCTGTCGGGCGACACCAACATCGAACTGATCACCTTTGCCAAGAAGAACCGTGGCAAGTGGTGGAACTACTTCGAGGTGGACCCGCCGGAAATCTACTACGGCAAGATGTTCCCGAAGTTCCTTGATACCCTGTCTGCCGGTGGCGTGTGGAAGCCGACCAACAACAAGGTCCACATCATCCGCGAGCAGAACCAGTACAACATGGTCATCGCCGACGAGGTGAAGGCCAACATCGGCAACAGCAAGTTCGAGCTCGCCGAGATCACCGACATCCAGTACCCCGTGCAGGACTGGGGTCCGACGATGCAGGCGATCAAGAAGTCGGGCGCTGGCGTCATCATGCTCGACTACTGGCTGGGTGCGGAAGAAGCCGCGTTCTGCCAGCAGTTTGTGGCCGACCCGGTGAAGGGTGCGCTGGTGTATATCCAGTACGGCCCGTCGCAGCCGGAATTCCTCAACATCGCCGGTGGTGCCGCCGAAGGCATGGTGTGGTCCACGGTGCTGGGCGTGTACAACGACGCCAAGGGTGCCGAGTTCCGCAAGAAATACTCGGCCAAGCACACGGGCGTGATCGGCCTGTGCTACAATGGCTCGGCCTATGACACGCTGTACATCCTGAAGAACGCCTGGGGTGCCACGGACCCCGACAACTTCAAGGCGGTGTGCGACTACATCCGCACGCACAAGTACCGCGGCGTGACCGGCGGCTTCTCGTTCGACAACGAGTATCAGGCGGCGCTGCACTATCCGCTGCAGACGCAGAGCCTGGACGACGGCATGGCGCAGCTTTACTTCCAGGTGCAGGACGGCCAGCACAAGATCATCTCGCCGACCCCGCTGGCCGAGACGAAGTTCCGTCCGTTCCCCTGGGCCTGATCCATGCAAGCGGCAGCGCGAGGGAGCGCATCATGACCACCGATGCGGCCCCCGCGCTGTTCGCCTGCGAGGATATTTATATCCGCCTCGGCGGACGCACCATCCTGGAAGGCATTTCGCTGGGCGTTCGCCCCGGCGAGGTGCTGGGGGTGGTGGGTCCGAACGGCGCGGGCAAGACCACGTTGTTTGAAATCCTGTCCGGCCGCTACACGCCCAGCCAGGGGCGTGTGCTGCTGGGCGGACGCGACATCACCCGGCTGAAACTGTTCGACCGGGCGCGTCTGGGCCTGGGCCGCACCTATCAGTCGCCGGTGGTGCCGGATGCGCTGACGGTGCGCGAGGTGTTTCAGGCCGCGCGGCAGGCGTTCAGCCCCTATCTGACCAGTTTCCACGCCGAAGCCGCTGCCGAGAAAGTCGGCCTGCATGTGCCGATGACGGCGCTGGCCGGATCGCTGGAAACGCTGAACCGCCGCAAATTGCTGCTGGCCTGCCTGCTGATGCGCCGCCCGCGCGTGATGCTGCTGGACGAACCGGCGGCGGGCCTGATCAACGCCGAGATTGACGAGTTGGACGGCATTATCCGCCATCTGGCCGGCGAACTGAACATCGCCATCATGCTGGTGGAACACCGGCTGGAATTGCTGTCCGCCATTGCTGACCGCTGCGTGGTGCTGGATCTGGGCAAGCTGATTGCCGAGGGCGACCCGCTGACCGTGTTTGATGACCCGCGCGTGCGCGCGGCGTATTTTGAAACCGAGGCCGCATGAGCGATCTGCTGCGCGTGGAAAACCTCTCGGCCGGGTATGGTCCGCTCGGCGTGCTGCACAGCGTCAGCCTGACGGTGCGCGCGGGGGAGCGGATTGGCATTGTCGGGCTGAACGGCCACGGCAAATCTACGCTGATGAAGGCCATCATGGGCCTGACCGGCTGGCAAAGCGGCTCTATCCGGTTCAACGGCAAAGAAATCGGCGGCACCCGCAGCCAGGCGCCGGGGCGCAATACCCACAACATCGTGCGCATGGGCCTGTCACTGATGCCGCAGGGCGATGCGTTGTTCCACGGCCTGACCGTGTCCGACCATCTGGACAGCGGCGCTTATAGCGCCAAGGCGTGGCGGGAGCGCAAGCAGCGGCGCGAGCGCGTGTTGCAAATCTTCCCGCCGCTGGAAAAGCTGATGGGTCAGGCCGTCGGCAAGCTGTCTGGCGGTGAGCGGCGCATGGTCAGCATCGGGCGCGGCCTGATGGACGACGCCAAGCTGCTGCTGATCGACGAGCCGTCGCTGGGTCTGGCGCCGAAAATCAGCAAGGGTCTGGTGGAAGCGCTGATGAAGATCGACCTGCGCGACGGCGCGATGGTGATCGCCGAGCAGAATATATCGCTGCTGGAAGGCAAGGTTTCACGCCTTGTCGGCCTGCACGCTGGCAAGCTGAAGGGTGGTGCCACATCACCGGATGCGCTGCTCAGCGAACATCTGCACCACCACGCCCACTAGTTCCCGGCAACGCTAGCGCGATCGGCCCCGCATGGATCTCTACTATCTCGCGCTGACCACGATCACGCTGGCCTCGATCTATGGCCTGCTGGCGCTCGGCATCTCGATCATCTGGTCGAGCCTGGGCATGATCAACATGGCGCAGGGCTTCACCTTCGCGCTGTCCGGCTACGGCGCGTGGCTGGTGTCGCAGTATATCAGCACCAATGGCGCGGTGGTGCTGGGCGGCGGTGTGCTGACCGGGGCTTTGGGCGGCGCGCTGGTGGGCGGCATTGCGTTCATCCCGCTGTATGACAAGCCGAATTTCCCATTGCGCAGCCTGATTGCCACGCTGGCCATCGCCATGCTGGGCGGGCAGACGCTGCTGTACAGCTTCGGCCCGCGCGTGAAGGCGCTGCCCAAGGTGTTCGGCGTGGGCAACGTGCATTTCGGCTCGGCGGTGGCCAGCTACGACAAGATCGGCACCATCGTCTGCTCGGCGGCGTTGCTGCTGGTGACACTGGCATGGATGAAGCGCAGCCGCCGGGGGCTGGAAATCCGCGCGATGATGCAGAACCCGGAAGGCGCCGCACTGGTTGGCGTGGGGCTGCGCTCCACCGCCATGGCGGTGATGATGGTCACCGGGGCGATGACCGGTCTGGCATCAGTGCTGCTGTCGCAGAATTTCTTCGTCAGCCCGTTCGCGGGCAACATGCCGCTGGTCAAGGGCATGGTGGTGGCGCTGGCCGGTGGCCTGGGCAGTGTGGCCGGTGCGCTGATTGCGGCCATTCTGATCGGGCTGATCGAGGCGATGACGGCGGTGGAGTTGGGCGGGCAGTACGTGCTGATCACGCAATTCGCCTTCATCATCTTGGTGCTGCTGGTGCGCCCGCGCGGCATCGCCGGCATGATCGAGCATACCAGGGAGTAGCGCGTGACCACCGGCCCTCAATCCAACGCCCCGGCACCGCTCAGCGCCGCGCCCGAGCTGGTGGGGCGCAGCCGCTGGTTGCGCCCGCTGCGCGCGCACGGTGCCACCACATGGCGGCGTCTTCGCCTGCCGTTCACCACGCGCGAGCCGCTGGAGTTCGAAACCGGCTACAACCCGCTGACGCTGGCCGCCGAGCGGCGCATCACCGACACGCGCCTGCTGTGGTGGCTGGCCGCCCTGGCCGTGCTGATCGTGGTGCCGCCGCTGGTGGGCAACGACTCGTTCATCGGGGCCGCGACGACATTCGCGATGTTCTCGGCGATCAATATCATCTGGATGATGACCATCGGCACGGCGGGCATCTTCTCGCTGGCCACACTGGCCGTGGTGGGCGTGGGCGCGTACGGCGCGTCCTACATGTCGGTCTACTGGGGCTTTCCGTGGTGGGCGATGTGGCTGGTGGGGCCGATTTTCGGCGTGGCGTTCGGTGCCGCGGTCGCCTTGCCCGCGATGCGGCTGGAAGGCTTTTATTACGCGCTGCTGACCGTGGGCGTGGCGGAGTTGTGCCGCGTGTGGGTGGTGCAGTCGCGCACGCTGGGGGCCGCCAGCAACGGGCTGTACGGGGCCGACGGGTTCGTGCCCGAAGGCCTGTCCAGCACCAGCGGCATCACGATGGG
>CAIPHQ010000476.1 GCA_903864895.1 uncultured Rhodospirillales bacterium | reverse complement strand
TCGCTGTTCACCATGGACCAGTTGCTGCTGCTGCTGGCGATGATCGTGATCGGCGGCATCGGCACCACCGAGGGGGCTGTGGCGGGCACGCTGATCGTGGTGCTGCTGGACAAGGTGTTCATCGGCCTTGGCCCGCTGCGCCTGATCCTGATCGGCGCGATCATGCTCAGCACGGTGCTGTTCCTGCGCGGCGGCATTTTTGGCGTGGCGGCGCAGTTCCGCAACTGGCGCGGCAAACGGCGCACGGAGCAGCGCGCCGTCAGCCGTGGAAAAGGAGGCATCATCATGCCCGAGGAAGCCACCGAGATTCGCGACAAGCAGATCATTGCCGCCGGGACCTTCAACGCCCGGCTGCGGCAGGAACTGAAGGCGCTGATCACCGACGCGCTGATTGAAGAACACCGCGCCACGCCGCACAGCCGCCGCAGCGACAATCTGGAGCGGGTGCTGAATTACTTCCGCATGGCGCCGATTGCCGAAAAATACGCCGTGCTGATGGTCAAGCCCTTTGCCGAGTATCGCATCGTGGCGATGTCCGGCCGCCGCGGTGTGCCGCCGCGGATGGTGGACGATCAGGTGTTCACCACGCCCGAGGCGGCGGACCACGGCGTGTTCCTCAAGCGCGTGCAGGATTTGCAGGAGTCGTAGCCACCCGCTCTGCCCTTCGGGGCGCAGCAAGCTACGGCAGACAGGCGGCGGACAAAGGACTGGCAGATGGCAAAAATCCGCATCTCGGCCTACACCGACAAGCTGACGGTCAAGCCCGGCGACACGTTGAGCGTGATGGTCAGCGCCGACGCGACGCCCACGGTGCGCGCCGAACTGGTGCGGCTGATCCATGGCGATGAAACGCCGGGCGGCCCCGGCTTCATCGAACAGAAAGTCGCCTCGCCCATCGAGCGTGACTGGCCGGTGGGCAAGCAATACATACAGAAGGGCAATTTCGTCCGCGTGGCCGACAAGCAGGGCAAACTGGCCTCGCCCGGTGCCATCACGCTGCACGCCTATATCTGCCCCACGCTGCCCGCCAGCGGGCGGCAGGTGATCATGGGGCGCTGGTCGGTGGACAGCACCACCGGCTATGCGCTGGGCATCAACCCGTCCGGGCGGCTGGAATTCTGGGTGGGCGGCGGCGGCGGCACCGATGCGGTGGCTGCCGAACTGCCGCTGGTGGCGCGCGTGTGGTATTTCGTTGCTGCCAGCTTCGACCCCGCCAGCGGCGCGGTCTCGCTGTATCAGGAAGCGGTGCTGAACCGTTACAACAGCCTGCTGTCCAAGGTGGTGCCATACGAATACCGCTCACACGTGCAGACCACGCTGCGGGTGAAGCCCGGCGTGGCCGAGGGCGGCGCGTTCCTGTTGGGCGGGGCCACCGAGACCAATCCGCGCGGCAGTTTCGTCAGCCAGTTCTACAGCGGCAAGATCGATCGCAGTGGCGTGCAGCAGGGTGCGATGACGCGCGCCGCGCTGGATGGGCTGCGCGATGCGGGCACCATGCCCGCCTCCGGCGTGCTGGCCTATTGGGACACCACGGCGGGCTATACCGATCGCGGCATTGGCGACACCGTGGTGGATACCGGCCCCAACGGATTGCACGGCGAGGGCGTCAACCGCCCGGTGCGCGGCATGACCGGCTGGAACTGGAACGGCCGCAACGACAGTTACCGCATGGCGCCGGGTGAATTTGGCGGCATCGAATATCACAACGACGCACTGACCGACTGCTGCTGGAAACCGGCATTGTCGCTGACAGTTCCAGCGGATTTGCGCAGCGGCGTCTATGCGGTGAAGCTGACGGCCGGTGAGGCCGAGGAATACACGCCGTTCTTCGTGCGCGCCGCCACCCCGAAAGCGCCGATTTGCCTGCTGATCCCGACGGCCAGCTATCTGGCCTACGCCAATATCGGCACGGCCATCGATGGTCAGATCGCGCAGGGCGTCACCGCCCAGGTTGGCACATTCAGCGAGACCGACATCGAGGCGTACAAGAACAACATCGAATTCGGCCCCTCGACCTACGACCTGCACAATGATGGCGCCGGGGCCTGCTACACGTCGTACCGCCGCCCCATCGTGAACATGCGCCCGAAATACCGCAGCGGCGGCGTTGGCGGCACGTGGCAGTTCCCGGCCGACCTGTCCATCGTGGCGTGGCTGGAGCACATGAAATACGACTACGAGGTGCTGACCGACGAGGATTTGCACCGCGAGGGCGTGGCTGCCATTGCGCCCTACAAGGTGGTGCTGAACGGCACGCACAACGAGTACTATTCCGAGCCGATGATGGACGCCACCGAGGACTACCTGGCGGCCGGCGGGCGCGTGTGTTACCTCGGCGCGAACGGCTATTACTGGGTGGTGGGCTTCCGCCCGGATGAGCCGTGGATCATGGAAGTCCGCAAGCTCGAAGCCGGATCGCGCGCGTGGCAGGCCCATGCGGGTGAGCATTATCTGGCCAGCACCGGCGAGCGCAGCGGACTGTGGCGGCATCGTGGCCGGGCGCCGCAAAAACTGGTGGGCGTGGGCTTCACCGCCGAGGGCATGGACTACGCCGTGCCTTACCAGCGGATGCCGGACGGCTATCACCGCTCGGTATCGTGGATTTTCGACGGGATTCCTGAAGGCCCGATCGGCGATTTCGGTCTCGTGCTCGGCGGGGCGGCTGGCTCGGAAATCGACCGCTACGAACTGCTGCACGGCACGCCGCCGCATGCCCGCCTGATCGCGATGTCCGAGCCGTTCAGCGACAATTATCCGCTGGTGCAGGAGGAAGTGTATTT
>CAIPHQ010000475.1 GCA_903864895.1 uncultured Rhodospirillales bacterium | reverse complement strand
GGCGGCGGCAATCTGGTGCCGATGTATGCCAGCACCCGGCTGGCGTTCGAGCGGTTGCTGGGCAAGGCCGCGCGCATCATCCGGCTGCCGCACACCGTGCGCGGGCACGACGACCTGCTGCGGCGGCTGGACGACACCTGCACGATTTTCTGCCGCGACCCGCTGAGCCACGCGCATGTGACAGCCAATGCGCCGCGCGCGGTGGTCCGGCTGGCGCATGACATGGCGTTCCATGTCGATCCGGAAGAATTGCTGGCCGACGAGGACATCGCCGCCACCGCCGCGCCGAAATTCGCCGAACGGCTGGCCCGCGCCAACCTGACGGCGGCGGCACTGGCCGAAAAGGAGGTGGTGAACTACCTGCGCCGGGACGGTGAATCCGCCGGCCATAACCTGACCATCGACGCGGACCCGTCCGACCTGTTCGATTTCGGCGTCGGGCCGGAACAGGCGCAAATGGCAAGCTGGTGCCTGCTGAGCGCAATTGCGCTGGCCAAGTCCGTGCGGACGGACCGGCTGCACGTGGGCATCGGCGCAGCCATGCTGGGCAAGACCTGCACGCTGATGGACAACTCCTACGGCAAGAACGCCGGCATCTTCGCGCACAGCCTGGCCGGGCGCTTCCCGGCGTTGCAGATGGCAAGCGCGGCACCAGAACCGCAGCCGCAGGGCGGCGAGACGATTTGACAAATTGATGACAGTCCCTCCGTAAGGCTTGGGGAACTGTCATCATGAAGGTTGCCTGCCTCGTCATGGCCTACCGGGCCGCCCCGGTGCTGGCCCGCTGTCTGCCGCTGTACCGCGATGCCGGGTGGGATGTGTTTGTCCACCTGGACGCCAAAGTGGACCTTGCCGGTTACGCAGGCACCCTTGGCCCATCCGCCGCCCTTTGCCGCTTCGTGCCGGACCCGGTGGAAGTGTTCTGGGCCGGATTTTCGATGGTGGAAGCCGAATTCCGCCTGCTGCGGATGGCACAGGCGCAAGGCACCTTCGACCGGCTGGTGCTGGTAACCGACGATACGTTTCCGATCTTTCCGCCCGGCGCGATGAATGCGCGCCTTACGCCCGACCGCGACCTGATCACCGCAGTTTATCAGCCGCCCGGCTCACCAAATGCGCTGCTGTATGACAAATTCCAGTTCGCCGACCATCGGCTGACCGCGTTCCGCGCGGAAGGCCCGCGCACGGCAGAGATCGATCCGGCAATGGAAGCCGCCGTGGCCGGCATCGCCGCCTTGCGCCGCATCGGCAAGAAGCCGGTCGCACTGCATTATGGCGCACCTTACTGGTCGCTGCGGCCCGGCACGGTGGCTGCGGCACTATCCGCCTGCGACAGCGATGCGCATCTTCTGCAATCGTTCAGATACACGTCGCACGCCGATGAACTGCTGCTGCAAACCGTGATCGCCGCGCAGCAATATCCGCGCGGCATTGCCACCGGCCCGGTGCACATGAATTTCACGTCGGTCCACGGCCATGCGAAGGCGCATGAATGCATCGACGACCTGCCGTTCGACCTGCATCCGCACCACCTGTTCGTCCGCAAAATCTCGCCGTCCGCCAGCATTTTCCTCGACCGGATGCAGGGGCGCCTGCGGGCCGGGCATACGATTCATGGCGCTGACCCAGAAGGTGTCATGGCGCCATGTTGGCCCTGGCAGACCGGGCGGGAGCAGACCGCGCTCACCGTGGCATTGACAGCCCCGCCGGAGGCTGAGTCCGCCCCGGCGCAATGGTGTGCGCCCGAGGCGTATCTGCGCCGCCCGTTCCGTTGGACTGCCGCGCGGCAGGTTCACTGGCAGGTCAATCCGGGGCGGACGGCACCGGGGCGGATTTGCTTTCATGTTCCGGTGCTGCTGGGCAAGCCCGGCACCTTGCAGTCGGCCGAACTGACCTTTGGCGGACGCACGCAGAAGATGGCCTATAGCCGGTACAGCCTGACCGCAGCATTCGAGCATGACGGGCTGGACGGTCCGCAGCAGGTCATCTTGCACACCCCGCCGCCAGTACCGGCCGATCCGCCGCGCGATGGCAGGCTGGTGGGTATCGGCGTGGCAATTTGACAGCACCGCGCGCCGCTGCTGTAGGCATGGCAGATTGACATCCGCAAGGAGCGCCGTGCCGTGATCGACCCAGCCCTGTATCTGGCCTTCATCGCCGCCACCGTGGTGCTGATGCTGATTCCGGGGCCGAACGTGGCCTTGATTGTGGCCAATAGTGTGGCTTACGGCACGCGCTATGGCTTGATGACGCTGGGCGGCACCGCCACGGCGTCGGTGATCCAGTTGTTGCTGGTCACGCTGGGCATGACGGCGGCCATGGCGACACTGGGCGGCTGGATGGAATATGCCCGCTGGGCAGGTGT
>CAIPHQ010000474.1 GCA_903864895.1 uncultured Rhodospirillales bacterium | reverse complement strand
TGCTCCGCTCCCTGCCGCCCATCACGGCATCGCCGCGCGCCGCCGGGCGTTGATGCGTCCCTACACCGCCCACTTGCCCGGCCGTTCAACGACGTGTTAGAAATTTTAACATGCACGCCGTCCACCCCGCACCCTGCTTCGCCGCCTGCATCGAGCAGCTATGCGGGCTGATTGCGCGGCACGGGCATTTGCGGCGGTTGGCCGGGCCGCTGCTGGTGCTGATCTGGCAGCGTGTGCGCACCGCCGCCGCGCAGGTGAAGGCCACGCTGGCGCGGCTGGAAGCCGGAACATTGCGCCGCTACCCCGCGCGCAGGCCGCCGCCCCCCTCCGCCACGCCGCGCCGCCGCCCCACGCCCGGCCCGCTGCCACGCCGGCGTGGCTGGCTGGTGGCCCTGTTGCCGGAGACGGCGGGCAGTGCCGCGCAGGTGCAAAGCCTGCTGGCGGCCCCCGAGATGTTGGTGCTGCTCACCGCCGCCCCGCAATTGCGCCGCCGCCTGCGCCCGCTGTGCCGTATGCTGGGGGTCTCACTCCCCAAGCCGCCTGCGCCGCCCGCATCGCCGCCCCCACTGGGGAAGCTGACCGCAAAGCCCGGGCGCGCTACCCGCCGCCCCGCACCCCCGACGGGCTCACCCCGAACCGCCCGCGAAACGCCCGCGCGAATGCCGAGGCACTGGCAAACCCGCTCATCACCGCCACCCGCGCCACCTTGTGGTCGGTGTGTTCCAGCAACCGCCGCGCCAGAAACAGCCGCAGTTCGGCGTAATAGCCGCTCGGCGTGGTGCGCAGATGCACGCGGAAGCGGCGGTGCAGGTCGCGCACCCCCACGCCCGCCGCCTCGGCCAATTCCGCCACGCTCAGCGGCGTTTCGATGTGGCGTTCCATCAGGCGGATCACCCGCGTCAGCTTCGGGTCCTGCCACGCGAGCCGCCCCACCGCGCGCATCGGCTGCGGCTCGGTGCCGCGATGCGCGCGG
Source organism: uncultured Rhodospirillales bacterium (assembly GCA_903864895.1). Lineage (GTDB taxonomy): Bacteria > Pseudomonadota > Alphaproteobacteria > Acetobacterales > Acetobacteraceae > CAIPHQ01. The sequence continues at coordinate 12,527 of CAIPHQ010000474.1, read as the reverse complement.
TCGTAAATGAAGGCGCTGGCCACAGCGAGTGCGACGCTCGGCCCGTGGTCGCGGCGCAGCAATTCCAGCATCAGGTCCAGCGCCGGCAGCGCGCCGCCCGAGGTCACCCGCTCGCGGTCAATCACGAAGCGGTCCGGCACCACGGTGATGGCCGGAAAGCGCTCGGACAGATCGGCAATATCCTCCCAGTGCGTCGTCGCCCGGTATCCGTCCAGCACCCCGGCGGCGGCCAGCACATAGGCGGCACTTTCCATGCCGCCCAGCAGCGCCCCGGCGCGGGCGGCGGCGCGGATGAAGCGCAGCACGCGGGCGGAGGCATGGCGCTCGGCCTCGTAACTCGCCACCACGAACAGCGCGCGGAACCGCCCGGCGGCGGACAGGGCGGCATCCGGGCGCAGGTGCAGGCCGCTGCTGCTGCGCACCTCCGCCCCGTCCTCGCTGAGCAACGACCACGTGTACAGCGTGCGGTTGGCGGCCCGGTTGGCCACCCGCAGCGGTTCGATCACGGCGGCCAGCGTCAGCGCCGAGAAGCGCGGCAACGCCAGCACCGCGAAGTGTTCCGGCGCATCCGCCATGCCGCCGATCCTGCATAGAATTGCGCCGATTGCGTATCGCGCGGCACCGCCAGGGTGCAATAGGCTGCGCGCAAGCAACGCGGAGCAAGACCATGAACTGGGAGGTTTTCGTCACCTGTGCGGTGACCGGGGCGGGCGATTCCACCGGCCGGTCGCACAAGGTGCCCGTCACACCGCAACAGATCGCCGATGCCGCCATCGAGGCGGCGCGCGCCGGGGCTGCCGTGGCGCATATCCATGTGCGCGACCCGCAAACCGGCAAGGGCGCCCGCGACCCCAAGCTGTATGCCGAAGTGGTCTCCCGCATCCGCAATGCGGGCGTGGACGTGGTGCTGAACCTCACCGCCGGGATGGGCGGCGACCTCGTGCTGGGCGGCACCGAAACCCCGCTGCCGCCCAACGCCGCCGGCACCGACATGGCCGGCGCCACCGAGCGATTGGCGCACGTGCGCGACCTGCTGCCGGAAATCTGCACGCTCGATTGCGGGTCGATGAACTTCGCCGCCGGTGGCGACTACATCATGATCAACACGCCGGACACGCTGCGCGCCATGGCCAAGCAGGTGCAGGCGCTGGGCGTGAAGCCGGAACTGGAAGTGTTCGACACCGGGCATCTGGTGATGGTGAAAGACATGCTGAAGGAAGGCCTGCTGGACGATCCGGTGCTTATCCAGTTGTGCATGGGCATTCCTTACGGCGCGCCGGATGACCCGCTGAGCCTGATGGCGATGGTGCACAACCTGCCGCCGGGCGCGGTCTACTCGGCGTTTTCCATCGGGCGGATGCAGTTGCCGTATGTGGCGATGGCAGCGCTGGCGGGCGGCAATGTGCGCGTGGGGCTGGAAGACAATCTGATGCTCGGGCGCGGTGTGCTGGCCAGCAACGGCGATCTGGTGGAACGCGCGGTCACGATCCTGACGGCGATGGGTGCCAAAGTGCTCGGCCCCGAAGATGTCCGCAAGAAACTGAAACTCACCAGGCGGGGCTGAGGCGATGCACGTGAAGAAAGTCGGCCTGCTCGGCGGCGGCGTCATCGGCGGCGCGTGGGCGGCGCGCGCGGTGCTGAACGGCATGGATGCGGTGATCTGCGACACCGACCCCGAGGCCGAGCGCAAGGTGGCCGAGGTGATGGAAAATGCGCGGCGCGCGTATTCCATGATGACCATCGCCCCGCTGCCCAAACCCGGCACATGGCGCATCGTGCGCACGCTGGAAGAAGCCGCCGAGGGGGCAGACTTCATTCAGGAAAGCCTGCCCGAGCGGGAGGATTTGAAAATCCGTCTGCTGGCGCAGGCGGAAACGGCCATGCGCGATGATGTGATCATCGGCTCCTCCACCTCCGGCCTGCTGCCCACACGGCTGCAATCCGGGTTGAAACACCCGGAACGCTTCGTGGTCGGGCACCCGTTCAACCCGGTGTATCTGATGCCGCTGGTGGAAGTGTGCGGCGGCGCGCTGACCAGCGAAAAGACCAGGCAGGACGCAGCTTCGTTCTACACCAGCATCGGCATGCGCCCGCTGCACGTGCGCAAGGAAATCGACGGCTTCATCGCCGACCGCCTGATGGAAGCGCTGTGGCGGGAGGCGCTGTGGCTGATCAACGACGACATCGCCACCGCCGAGGAAATCGACGATGCCATGCGCTTCGGCCCCGGCCTGCGCTGGGCATTCATGGGCACGCTGCTGGTGTACCGCATCGCGGGCGGTGAGCCGGGGATGCGGCATTTCATGAACCAGTTCGGCCCCAGCCTGAAATGGCCGTGGACCAAGCTTATGGACACGCCGGAACTCACCGAAGCGCTGCTCGACAAGATCGTCGCGCAATCCGACGCGCAGGCCGGCGATGTCAGCATCCGCGACTACGAACGGCTGCGCGATTCCTGTCTCGTGTCGATCTTCCAGGCGCTGAAGACCAACGACTACGCCGCAGGCCAGGTGCTGGCCAACTACGAAAAGCAGCTATGGGCCGGTCAGGCCAAGACATCCGTGGCAGCTTCCATCACCAACGAACCGCTGCGCCTGTATGAAGGCCGGGTGGAGCCGGGATGGCTCGATTACAACGGCCACATGAACGAAAGCCGCTATCTGCAGGTGTTCAGCACAGCCTCAGACGGACTGCTGCAACTTATCGGCGCAGATGTCGGCTATGTGGAACGCGGGCACAGCTTCTACACCGCCGAGACACACATCATCCATGTGCGCGAAATGCGCGCCGATGCGCCGTTCTATGTGACCACACAAATCCTCGCCGCTGACGAAAAGCGGATGCATGTGTGGCAGACCATCTACCGCGCCGAGGATGATCTGGTGGCCGCCACCGGTGAGCACATGTACCTGCACGTGAACAGCGCTGCCGGAAAAGCCTGCCCGATGCTGCCGGAAGTGGCGGACAAACTCGCCCCCATCGTCACAGCCCATGCCAACCTGCCGCGCCCGGCCAATGCCGGGCGGTCCATCGGCATCCGCCCGAAGGCATAGCATCATGAATTTCGGCCTGACCGAAGAACAGGACATGGTCGTCGAGACCGTGCGCAGCTTTGTCGAACGCGAACTGTATCCGCTGGAACAGCAGGTGGAACGCCTGGGCGACGTGCCGCGCGAGATGGCACAGGATATCCAGCGCAAGGTGATTGACCTTGGCTTCCACGCGCCGAACATTCCCGAGGAATTCGGCGGCGGCGGGCTGGACCATGTGACGTTCGCGCTGCTGGAGCGTGAATTGGGCCGCACCTCGATGGCACTGAACCATTGGTGGTACCGCCCGTCCAACATCCTGTGCGCCGCCAATGCCGAACAGCGGGAACGCTATCTGCTGCCCTGCGTGCGCGGGGAACGCATGGATGCGCTGGCCATGACCGAACCCGATGCGGGGTCGGACGTGCGCGGCATGAAATGCTTCGCGCGGCGCGATGGTGACGACTGGATCGTGAACGGCACCAAACACTTCATCAGCCACGCCGACTGGGCCGATTTCGTGATCGTGTTCATCGCCACCGGCGAGGAAGCCCGCGGCCGCAAGCGCATCACCTGCTTTCTGGTGGATCGCGGCACGCCCGGCTTCGACATAAGGCTTGGCTACAACTCCGTCTCGCATCGCGGCTATCACAACTGCATCCTGACGTTCGATGACTGCCGCCTGCCGTCCTCGCAGATTCTGGGTGAGGAAGGTCAGGGTTTCGAAGTTGCCAATGACTGGCTGTATGCAACGCGCCTGACGGTTGCCACCATGAGCGTGGGGCGCGCGCGCCGCGCGTTCGATCTGGCGCTGAACTACGCGGCGCAGCGCAAGCAATTCGGCCAGCAGATCGGCAAGTTTCAGGGCGTCAGCTTCAAGCTTGCCGACCTGATCACCTCCATCGACGCCGCTGATCTGCTGACGCTCTCCGCCGCATGGCGGCTCGATCAGAAACTGCCTGCCAACCGCGAGATCGCACAGGCCAAACTCTTCGCCACCGAGATGCTGGCGCGCGTGACCGATGAGGCGATTCAGATCCATGGCGGCATGGGGCTGATGGACGATCTGCCGCTGGAACGCTTCTGGCGCGATGCGCGGGTGGAGCGCATCTGGGACGGCACCAGCGAAATCCAGCGCCACATCATCTCGCGCGAGTTGCTGCGGCCACTGGGCGCGTAACATGCACGACCTGTCCCGCCTGCTGCGCCCGCGCAGCATCGCCGTGGTCGGCGGCAAACCGGCGGCGGAAGTCGTGCGGCAGAACCAGCGCATGGGCTACACCGGCGCGCTCTGGCCGGTGCATCCGAAAGCCGATGCGGTACACGGTGTGCCCGCGTTCCGCACATTGGCCGATCTGCCCGGCGTGCCGGATGCGGTTTTTCTGGCGGTCAACCGGCATCTGACCGTGGATTATGTGCGCGACCTCGCGGCCATGGGCGCGGGCGGTGCCGTGTCCTACGCTGCCGGATTTGCCGAAACCGGTGAGGAAGGGGCTGCGCTGCAAACCGCCCTGCGCGCGGCGGCGGGCAACATGCCGGTGCTGGGGCCGAACTGCTACGGGCTGATCAACTACATCGACGGCGCGTTGCTGTGGCCCGACCAACATGGCGGAAAACGCGTGCAGCGCGGGGTCGCCATCGTCACGCAGTCCGGCAATATCGGCTGCAACGTCACCATGCAGCGGCGCGGGCTGCCGATTGCCTATCTGGTCACGATGGGCAATCAGGCCGTGGTGGGCCTGCCCGCCGCCATCGCCACGCTGGCGCGGGATGAGCGGGTTTCAGCCATCGGACTGCACGTGGAAGGCATCGGCGACGCCGCCGCGTTTGCCGATGCGGTTTCGGTGGCGCGCAGCCTCGGCAAGCCGGTGGTGGCGCTGAAAACCGGCAGTTCGGCGGCGGGCGCGCAACTCACGGTCAGCCACACCGCCTCGCTGTCCGGCGCGGGGGCGGTGGCGGATGCGTTCTTCCGCCGCCTTGGCGTTGCCAGGGTGCTGTCCATCCCGGCGTTGCTGGAGGCGCTGAAACTGCTGCATCTGTTCGGCCCGTTACCGGGCGGCGACATCGCCTCGATGAGTTGTTCGGGCGGTGAGGCTGCGCTGATTGCCGACCGCACCGAACACCGCCGCATCCGCCTGCGCCCGCTGTCGCCCGCGCAGACCGCTGCAGTCGCCGCCACGCTCAATCCGCTGGTCACGGTCAGCAACCCGCTGGACTACAACACCTTCTCATGGGCCAACGGCGCGGCGCTGACCGAGACATTTGCCGCGATGATGCGCTGCGGCTTTGATCTGACCGCGCTGATTCTGGACTACCCGCGCGCTGATCTGTGCCTCGACAGCGATTGGCAGGTGGCCTCAGACGCGCTGATTGAAGCCGCCCGGCAGACCGGCGCGCGCACGGCGGTACTGACCACGCTGGCCGAATGCATCCCGGAAGACCGCGCACAGGCGCTGATGGCGGCCGGTGTATTGCCGCTGCATGGCATGGATGAGGCGCTGGCGGCCATTGAGGCCGCTATGGACTGCGCCGCCCCGCAGTCCGACCCCACCCCGCCGGTCACCGCCCCTGCGCCCGCAGGTGCCGCACGGATGCTGGACGAAGTGGCCAGCAAACAGGCGCTGGCGGCGTATGGCGTGACGGTGCCCGAAGCCCGCGTGGTGCGCGCGGTGGATGAAGCCGCAGACGCCGCACGCGTGCTTGGCTTTCCGCTGGTGCTGAAAGCCGTCAGCGCCGAGATGGCGCACAAGACCGAACGCGGCGCGGTGCGCCTGCGCCTGACCTCAGAGGCCGCCGTGCGTGAGGCCGCCTCCGGCCTGCTGGAGATGGGTGAGGCGGTGCTGGTGGAGCGCATGGTCACCGATGCGGTGGCCGAAATCATCGTTGGCATCGGGCGCGACCCGGCGGTGGGGCCGTATCTGCTGCTGGGCTCCGGCGGCGTTCTGGCCGAGTTGCTGGCCGGCACCGAAGTGCTCACCCTGCCCGCCCGCGCGGCGGACATCGAAACCGCCCTCGGCAGGCTGAAAATGTCAAAACTGCTGGCAGGCTATCGCGGTCAGCCTGCGGGCGACATCGCGGGCCTGATTGAATGCATCCTTGCCGTGCAACGCTACGCACTGGCAAATCTGCACAGCCTGCTCGAACTCGACGTCAACCCCGTGATGGTGCGCCCCGCAGGCCTCGGTGCCGTGGCGGTGGACGCGCTGATCCGCCTTGTGGAGACACCCGCATGACCGGCACCCCATTCACCGTCACACGTTCCGGCGGCGTGCTGGAACTCACGCTGCACCGGGGCAAGGCCAACGCCATCGATTCCGGCACAAGCCGCGCGCTGGGTGATGTGTTCGCGGGGTTTCGCGATGACCCGGAGCTGCGCGTGGCCATTGTTGCCAGCGGCAACCCGCGCTTCTTCTCGGCAGGCTGGGATTTGAAGGCGGCGGCGGAGACCGGTGAGCCGCCGGATGCCGATTACGGCGTGGGTGGCTTCGGCGGCATGCAGGCGCTGCCCAACCTGAACAAGCCCATCATCGCCGCCGTGAACGGCATGTGCGTCGGCGGCGGCTTCGAGATTGCGCTGTCGGCCGATCTGATCATCGCCAGTGAGGACGCACGGTTTTCGCTGCCGGAAATCAAGGCGGGCACGCTGGCCGACGCAGCCACGCTGAAACTGCCGCGCCGCATTCCGTATCACATCGCCATGGACATGCTGCTGACCGGGCGCTGGATGCAAGCGGCGGAGGCCAAACATTTCGGGCTGGTCAGCGAAGTTGTAGCCGCCGAGCAATTGCTGCCCCGCGCGCGTGAACTCGCCGCCCTGCTCGCCTCCGGCCCGCCGCTGGTGTTCGCCGCCATCAAGGAAGTGATGCGTGAAAGCGAAGGCGTGCCGTTCCACGCAGCACTGGCGCGCATCAACGCGCGGGGCTTCCCGACTGTCGCCACGCTGTACAGCAGCGAGGATCAGCAGGAAGGCCCGCGCGCCTTCGCCGAAAAGCGCGCCCCGGTCTGGAAGGGCCGGTAGCGCGCGGCTGCGTTACGGCGCCGTGTGGATCACCCGGCTATACAGCGCCGTCTGGCCGGGGCCAGACACGCCGGGATTGGCCGCATACACATCGGTGCCCTGCGCCACCAACCCGAAATAGTCGCCCAGAAAGAAGCCCGATGTGGTCACCGGTGCCTGGGTGATGTCGAATGATTTCGGGCTGAGCCGCAACTCCCGGCCCCAATTGGCCGGCGTTGCGCACCCGCCCGGCGCCGACGGGTTGCAGAACACCGCCCACACATCGGTCCACTCACCACCGATGCCGGTGTCATTGCGGAAATCGTAGTAGGTCACCACCACGGTGCCATTGCCGGAGACGGCCACGGCGGGGTTGAACGCCTGCCCGCGCAGCGGATTGACGGTGTTCACCGGCGTCTGGTTCACCGGGATGGGCGCAGACCACGTCTTGCCGTCATCCAGTGAGGTCACCATCACCACACTCACCTGTGCATCCGGGCTGTCCGGAAGGTCCTGCAACACCGCGTACAGTGTGCCGGTGGCCGGATCATTGGTGACGCTGAAGATGATGTCCTCGCTGCGGATCCATTGCTCGCTGTCCGGCGTCACTGGCCCCCAGCCATACAGCGGCACCGCCATTTCCGACTGTGCGGTCCAGTACAGCCCGTGATCCTGGCTGCGTACAAAGCTGATGGATGCAGTGCCGTCGGCATTGATCTGCGTGAAGAAATCCAGCAACTCGCCCGAGGGCTGCACCAGAATCAGGTTGCCGATGGTCTGCGCGTTCGGCCCCGGATCGAAAATCGGCACCGCCCGGCTCCAGCTTTGCCCGCTGTCGGTGGTGCGGGAGAAATAGGCTGGCCCGAAGGTCTCCACCACATCGGTGGCGCCGTGGATGGCGCTGTTCAGCATCCGCGCGCGATGGTTGCGCGCACGCTGCATTCCGTCATGCGTCACCGCCTGCGCCGCCGCCGCCCCGCCGGTGCGTTCATCACTGCCGCCGGGGGCCTGAAACGCGCTGGCCGGGCCGTACAGCCGGTCCCACACCGCATAGGCATTGCCGGAAATCACCGGGTCGGCGGTAATGGAGTTCTTGTCGTTGAACGCCAACGGATCGGTGTCGAAAATCAGCGTCACCGGCGGCTGCCACGTCTGCCCGCCATCCAGCGAGCGATTTACCATCGCCCCGTTCAGCAGGTCGGCATCGTCGAACACCAGTGAGAAGAAATACGCCGTGCCGTCACGGCCAAACGCCGTCCACGGGTCGGTGGAGCGTTGCAGCAGCCCGCCCTGACACTGCGAAATGCCGCGCGGAAAGCTGGATTTCCAGTGCAACCCGCCATCGTTGCTGACCGAGGCGCGCAGCCCGCGCGAACCGCCGGTGCTCCAGCGGTCTTGCTGCACGCCGGTCAGCAAATGCCCGGTTTGCGTGGGGTCCACCGCAATCCAAGGCTCCACCGCCGTGCCGCCGAAATTGGTGCCGGATTGCGGCATCACCTGATCTGCGGTGCATAGCGTGAACGGGTCGCCGCCCGCCACTTTCACCAGCGGGCCAAGGCTTTGCGCCGCCGCCGCCAGCGGCCAAACCGCAGCGGCAGCACACACGGTCACGCAAAGTGCCCGAAACACGTCACGCATCGTTGCTCTCCCTCGGTTTGCCAGTCCGGGGTGGCAAAGTGCTACCCCGGAACTTGTATTTGCGCGGCTTTCACGGCGGCGATGGTTTTCGCCCGCCCGGTCAACACCTGATCCAGCCAGTCACTGCGCATTTCCGGCACCGAGGACAGCAGGAGCTCGGTGTACGGATGATATGGCGGCGCGAACACGCGGCTGGTCTCACCACCCGCAACCAGCTTGCCCTTCAGCATAACAGCAACCTTGTTGGCGATGCGCTTCACGGTGCCGAGATCGTGGGTGATGAACAGATAGGCCAGACCGAGTTCATCCTGCAGCCGCTTCAGCAGCCGCAGAATTTCCTCACCCACCAGCTGATCGAGCGCGCTGGTGACTTCATCGCAGATGATCAGATCCGGCTCGGCAGCCAAGGCGCGGGCAATGCCCACGCGCTGCTTCTGCCCGCCCGAGAGTTCACCGGGCTTGCGGCTGATGAACGCCTCCGGCAGGTCCATCATGCGCAGCAGTTCCAGCACCCGCGTGCGCACTTCGGCATTGGAGCGGCCGAAATAGAACTGCACGGGCCGGCCGATGATCTCCAGCAGCGTCTGGTTCGGGTTCAGCGCCACGTCCGGCATCTGGTAGATCATCTGAATGCGCCGCAACTGATCCTTGCTGCGATTGGCAAGCGCCGGCGGCAGGCTCTGGCCCTGAAACAGGATGTCGCCGGATTGTCGCGGCAACAGGCCGATGATCACCCGCGCCAGCGTGCTTTTGCCCGAACCCGATTCACCCACCACCGCCACCGTGTCGCCCTTGCGGACTTCCACGCTGACGCCGTCGATCACCTTGGCCAGCGAGCGATAGCTGGCCACCACGTTCTGCACCGCCAGAATCGGCGCTTCGCCGGTGTTCAGATCGGCGCGGAAGCTGTGCCCGGCCACCCGGTCGGCCACCAGACGGCGGGTGTAGTCCTGCCTGGGGTCCTGCAAAATCTGGTCGGATGTGCCGTATTCCACCATCTTGCCATGGCGCAGCACCATGATGTGGTCGGCAATCTGCGCCACGACGGCCAGATCATGTGTGATGTAGATCGCCGCCGTGCCGTGCTCGCGAATCAGTTTGCGGAAACTGGCCAGCACTTCCACCTGCGTGGTTACGTCCAGCGCTGTGGTGGGTTCGTCGAACACCAGAATATCGGGCCGCGCGGCCATCGCCATCGCCGCCATCGCGCGCTGCAACTGCCCGCCCGAGACCTGATGCGGGTAGCGGTTGCCGAACGTGTCCGGGTTGGGCAGTTCCAGTTCGCGGAACAGTTTCACCGCTTCCTTGCTGGCGTCGTCCTCGGACATGATGCCGTGCCGCACCGGGATTTCGCACACCTGCTGCATCAGCGTGTGCGACGGGTTGAAGCTGGCAGCAGCACTTTGCGCGATATAGGCCACGCCCGGCCCGCGCAGCGCACGCCGCTCGGCGCCGGACATCTGGCGGATGTCCTTGCCCTCGAAGTTCAGCGCGCCGCCGGTGATGTAACAACCGCCGCGCGTATAGCCCAGCGTGGTCAGCCCGATGGTGGACTTGCCCGCGCCCGATTCGCCAATCAGCCCCAGCACTGCACCGCGCTTGAGGTCGAAGCTGACATTGTCCACCAGCACCGGCCCCGGCCCGCGATCCGTGCGGACTTCCACCCGCAGATCGGTCACCCGCAGAATGTCGCCACCGGCGCGCCGCCCGGATTTGCCCGCGATGTCGGTCATCAGCCGTCTCCGTGCGAGCGGGAGTGGATGGCCAGCATCCAGTCCACCACGAAATTCACCCCGATGGTCAGCAGAGCAATCGCACCCGCCGGATACAGCGGTGCCGTGGAATCCAGATTGATCATGTCGCGGTAGTCACGAACCATGCTGCCCCAGTCGGCGTCCGGCGGCTGAATGCCCAGGCCCAGAAAGCTGAGTGCGGCGATGAACAGGAACGCGAACGAGAAGCGCAGGCCGAACTCGGCAATCAGCGGGGCCATCGCGTTGGGCAGGATTTCCTTGCGGATCACCCACCACAGACCCTCACCGCGCACCCGCGCAACTTCCACATATTCCAGCGCCGCCAGATTCATCGCCAGCGCCCGGCTCAGGCGGAACACCTTGGTGCTGTCCAGAATGGCGATGGTCACGATCAGCACCGGCAATTCCGTGCCCAGCACCGACAGGATGATGAACGCGAAAATCAGCGTCGGCATCGACAGCAGCAAATCCACCAGCCGTGACAGCGCCGTGTCCACCCAGCCCTTCAGCACGGCGGCGGTAAAGCCTGTGGTGATGCCGATGGCAAACGACAGGCAGGTGATGATGAAGGACAGCCCGATGGACATCCGCGCGCCGTAGATCAGGCGGCTGAACAGGTCGCGGCCCAGATTGTCCAGCCCCATCAGCGGCACATAAACGTGGTCGGCATCCGGGTCGCCCCACGCGTCGCCGACGATTTCCGCCTGATCCCACGGCGCAATCCACGGTGCGCCGATGGCGGCGACAAGGTTGATGATGATCACGGCCATGCCCAGCATGGCCAGAATCGTCACGCGATGGCCGAACAACCGCATCAGCGCGTTCCCCGCATCGTTGTCACCGCGGATGCCGCAGGCGAGGGTTGCTGACAATGGCGAGAATATCGGCGGTCATGTTGAGCAGGATGAACGCCGCCGCAAAGATCAAACCCGCCGCCTGCACCACCGGCACGTCGTGCTTGGACACCGCGTCCACCATCAACTGGCCAAGGCCGGGATAGACAAACACCGCCTCCACCACCACCACGCCGACGATCAGGTAGGCAAGGTTCAGCGCGATCACGTTGATGATAGGTGCGAGCGCGTTCGGAAAGGCGTGGCGCACCACCACCTGCCATTTCGGCAGGCCCTTCAGGAACGCCATTTCGATATAGGGGCTGGCCATGATGTTCAGCACCGACGCGCGGGTCATGCGCATCATGTGCGCCACCACCACCAGCGTCAGCGTCAGCACCGGCAGGAATGTCAGCACCAGACGGTCACCGAACGGCGTGTCCGGTGTCACGTTGGCCAATGACGGGAACCATGCGTAGCGCACCGACAGATATTTGATCAGGATGTAGCCCACCAGATACTCGGGCACCGAGATGGTCAGCAGCGTGACGAAGTTGACCAGCCGGTCATAGATGCCGCCCTGCCAGATTGCCGCCATCAGCCCCAGCACAATGGCCAGCGGCACCGCCAGCAGCGCGGCATAGACCGCCAGAAACACGGTGTTTTTCAGGCGCGGCGTAATCTCCTCCACCACGTCGCGGTGGCTGGCCAGCGAGTGGCCGAAATCACCCACCGCCACGTTGCCCAGCCATTCGGCGTAGCGCACGTAAGCCGGGCGATCCAGCCCGAGTTCCTTGCGCATTTCGGCCAGGCTTTCCGGCGTGGCGCTGTTTTGCAGCACGGCCGAAGCAAGGTCGCCGGGCAAGATTTCCGTGCCCACGAAAATCAGCAGCGACGCTGCCAGCAGCGTGCCGAAGCCGAGCCCGAGCCGTTGGAGAATGAGTCGCAGCAATGGACGCAGCCTTGCGGTTTCCTTATGTTTGATGATCAACGTGGACATGACTGGGTGTCAACCGCCGCCCGGGCCGGTTCGCGGTGGTTGGGCCATATTATGGCCTGCACGCACTGACAGGAGAGGCGCCATGGACGATACGGGCTTGGCCCCGGCGCGGCACCGGCTGGACGTGGACACGTATCACCGTATGGCCGGGGCCGGAATTTTCGGTGAGGACGACCGGATTGAACTGATCGACGGGGATTTGATCGACATGGCGCCGATTGGGCAGGGTCATGCTGCCGTGGTCATCGGGCTGACCGAAGCACTGGTCAATGCCTG
>CAIPHQ010000473.1 GCA_903864895.1 uncultured Rhodospirillales bacterium | reverse complement strand
TTGCGGTTCGAGGTGCTGGCGCTGCGCTGGCCCGGGGTGAGTTTGTCCGGGTTCATGCCCAGACACATCGAACACCCGGCCTCGCGCCACTCAAATCCGGCGTCGAGCAGGATTCGGTCCAGCCCTTCAGCCTAGGCCTGCAACTTGACGATGCCGCTGCCCGGCACCACCAGCGCCCGCACCCCATCGGCCACCTTGCGGCCCTTGGCGATGGCGGCGGCGGCGCGAATGTCTTCGATGCGGCCGTTGGTGCAACTGCCGATGAACACCACGTCGATGGGCACGCCCGCCATCTTCTGGCCCGGCGTCAGCGCCATGTATTCCACCATGCGCTGCAACTGCGCGCGCTTGCCCTCATCGGCCTCGGCGGCCGGGTCGGGCACGGTGCCGGTGATGGGCACCACGGCTTCGGGGTTGGTGCCCCAAGTCACCATCGGGGCCACGTCCTCGGCACGCAGTTCCACCACGGTGTCGTAATGCGCACCCGCATCGCTGGGCAGCGTGCGCCAGTAGGCGATGGCCTGCTCCAGCGCCTCACCCTTGGGGGCCATCGGCTTGCCGCGCACATAGGCGAAGGTGGTCTCGTCCGGCGCAATCATGCCCGCGCGCGCACCGGCCTCGATGGACATGTTGCACACTGTCATGCGCCCGGCCATGTCCAGCGCGCGAATCGCCTCACCGGCGAACTCGATCACGTGGCCGGTGCCACCCGCCGTGCCGATCTTGCCGATGATGGCCAGCACGATGTCCTTGCCGGTGCAACCGGGCGGCAACACGCCATCCACCCGCACCAGCATGTTCTTCGCAGGCTTCTGCAACAGCGTCTGCGTGGCCAGCACGTGCTCGACTTCGGACGAACCGATGCCGAACGCCAGCGACCCAAGCGCGCCATGCGTCGAGGTGTGGCTGTCGCCGCACACAATCGTCATGCCGGGCAGGCTGATGCCCTGCTCCGGCCCGATGATGTGCACGATGCCCTGGCGCGGGTCGTTGACGGGGAAATACGGCACCCCGAACTCCACCACGTTGCGCTCCAGCGTCTCCACCTGCAGGCGGCTCTCAGGTTCCGAGATGCCGGCGCTGCGGTCGGAGGTGGGGATGTTGTGGTCCACCACCGCAATGGTCGCATCCGGGCGGCGCACTTTCCGCCCGGCCATGCGCAGGCTTTCAAAGGCCTGCGGGCTGGTCACTTCATGGGTGAGATGACGGTCGATGTAGAGCACACAGGTGCCATCCGGCAGCCGTTCAACCACATGACTGTCCCAGACTTTCTCGAACAGCGTACGCGGTGCGGTTGCAGTCATCGTCCGTCCTCTCCCCCAGATTGGCGTAGCGTGGATTTACGCGGCGGCGGGCGACTCAACGTCACGCGCGCGCTCGGCAATACGCGCCGACTTGCCGCGGCGGCCACGCAGATAATACAGCTTCGCGCGGCGCACATCGCCACGGCGCACCACCACGATTTCGGCGATGGTCGGCGCATACAGCGCAAACACGCGCTCCACGCCTTCGCCGTAGCTGATCTTGCGCACGGTGAAGTTGCTGTTCAGCGCCTTGTTCGAACGCGCGATGCACAGGCCTTCGAAGGCCTGCGTGCGGGTGCGCTCGCCTTCAACCACCTTCACCATCACGCGCAGCGTGTCGCCGGGCTGGAACTTCGGCACCGGGCGGGCGGCGGTCAACTTGGCAATCTGTTCGGCCTCGTAGGCCTCGATGATATTCATACGCTTGGTCCTTTCGTCAGGTATCAAAGGGCAGCTTGGCTGCCCGATTGGGTCATTGTGGTCAGGTGCGCCGCCCAAAGGTCGGGCCGCCGCTCCCGCGTGATTCGTTCCGCCTCGCGCCGCCGCCACGCGGCCACCTCGCCGTGGTGGCCGGACAGCAGCACGTCCGGCACGCGCCGCCCCTGCCAATCGGCGGGGCGGGTGTAATGCGGGTATTCCAGCAATCCGGCCGAGAAGCTCTCCTCCTCGGCGCTGGCCGCCGCCCCCATCACGCCCGGCAACAGCCGCACGCAGGCGTCCAGCAACACCAGCGCCGCAGGCTCACCGCCGGACAGCACGTAGTCGCCGATAGACACTTCCTCGAGCCCGCGCGCGTCGATCACGCGCTGGTCGATGCCTTCGTAGCGCCCGCACAGCAGCACCACGCCGGGGCCAGATGCCAGACGGCGCACCGTGGCTTGCGCCAGCGGGCGGCCGCGCGGGGTCAGATACAGCATCGGCCGGCCGTCCGCCGCCGCATGCAGCGCCGCATCCAGCACGTCGGGCCGCATCACCATGCCGGCTCCGCCGCCGAACGGGGTGTCATCCACCGTGCGGTGCCTGTCCGTGGCATGGGCGCGGATGTCCTGGGCGTCGAGGCTCCAGATGCCGCGCTCCATTGCCCGCCCGGCCAGAGACTGGCCCAGCGGACCCGGAAACATCTCCGGGAACAGCGTCAGCACGGTGGCGCGCCAAGGATTGGTCATGCGGCCGAATCCTTGCGGTCTTCGGCCACGGCCACTTCCTCGGGCAACGCCACGGTCAGCACGCCACCCGCGATGTCCACGCCGGGCACGCAGGCGCGGGTGAACGGCAGCAGCAGCGGGCCGATTTCCAGATACGCCCCGGCACCGTGGTCGTGCAGCCCGGTCACCGTGCCAAGCTCGCGCCCGTCAGTGGTCACCACGCGCAGACCGTGCAGGTCGGACAGGTAGTACTCGTCCTCCTCCGGCGGCGGCAGGCGGTCGCGCTCGATGAACAACTGCGTGTTCACCAGCTTTTCCGCCGCCGTCCGGTCAGCCACGGGCACGCGCTTGCCTTCGATGATCTCGAACAGTTCGGCCACGCCTTCGCTGCGCCAGCGCACGCGGAAACGCCGTCCGCGCGCGTCGGTCAACGGGCCGTAGCCGGGCAAGGCGGCCGGGTCGGCGGCGTAGCTGTGCAGATGCACCAGCCCGCGCACGCCGTGCGGCCGTCCCACCACGCCCATCAGGATGCGCTGTTCGGGCACGAAAGCGCCTTATCAGCCTGCGGCGTTCGCCTTGGCGCGTTCCTGCGCCTTCTTCTTCGGCGCGGACTGCACCGGCTGCTCGCGGAACGCGGGCATCGGGGCCAGGCCGGCATGGCCGAGGAAGCGCGCCACGCGGTCGGTCGGCACCGCGCCCTGGCTGATCCAGTCGGTGATGCGCTCACCCTGCAGGCGCACGCGGTCGGCGTGCTCGGCCGGCAGCATCGGGTTGTAGCTGCCCACCTTCTCCAGGAAGCGGCCATCGCGCGGCGAACGGCTGTCGGCCACCACGATGTGGTAGTAGGGGCGCTTCTTGGCGCCGGCGCGGGCAAGTCGGATCTTCAGGGACATCGGGTCTCGTCTCTTTCGCTATAAGGTCGTGTCGTCTCAGAACGGCCGGCGGCCACCGCCGCCGCCCTGCATTCCCTTGGGCATCAGGGCGGACAGCCCTTGGCGCATCAGCCCCTTTTGCCCGAGTTTCTTCATCCGCTTCATCATTTCGGACATATCGTCGAAATTCTTCAGCAGCTTGTTGACTTCCTGCACCGTGGTGCCGGAACCGGCGGCGATGCGCTTCTTGCGGCTCGCCTTGATGATGTCGGGGGTGCGGCGCTCGGCCTTGGTCATCGAACTGATGATGGCGGCCTGACGGCCCAGCACCTTTTTGTCGATATTGGCCCCGCCGGCCGCTTCCAGCTGCTGCTGGATTTTGCCCGCCCCCGGCAGCATCCCAAGAATCGAGGACATGCTGCCCATCTTGGAGATCTGCTTCAGTTGCGACGCGTAATCCTCCAGATCGAAGGTGCCCTTCGCCATCTTTTTGGCGAGTTTCTCGGCTTCCTCCTGATCGAGCGTCTCGGCGGCCTTCTCGACCAGCCCGACCACGTCGCCCATGCCCAGAATGCGGCCAGCCACGCGCTCGGGGTGGAAATCCTCCAGCGCATCCAGCTTTTCGCCCGAGCCGGTCAGCTTGATCGGCGCGCCGGTGATCGCGCGCATCGACAGCGCCGCACCACCGCGCGCATCGCCGTCCATGCGGGTCATCACGATGCCGGTAATGCCCAGCGCCTCGTTGAACGCGCGCGCGGTGTTCACCGCGTCCTGCCCGGTCATCGCATCAACCACCAGCAGCGTCTCCGCCGGGTTGGTGGCCTCACGGATGGCGCGGACCTCGTCCATCAATTCCTGATTGATCGACAGGCGGCCCGCAGTGTCCAGAATCACCACGTCGAACACTTCGCGCCGCCCGGTGTCCATCGCGCGGCGCGCGATTTCCAGCGGCGTCTGCCCGGCAATGATCGGCAGGCTGGCCACACCCGCCCGCTCGGCGAGTTGCTGCAACTGCAACTGCGCGGCCGGGCGCTGGGTATCGAGGCTCGCCAGCAGCACCTTCTTGCGCATCCGCTGCATCAACCGCAGCGCAATCTTGCCCGAAGTGGTGGTCTTGCCCGAGCCTTGCAGGCCGACCATCAGAATCGGGATCGGCGCCACGGCAGTCAGGTTGATCGGCACCGCGCCAGCGCCGCCCAGCGCGTCGATCATCACGTCATGGACGATCTTCACCACCTGCTGGCCGGGCGAGACGCTGTCCAGCACCTCGGCGCCCACGGCGCGTTCCCGCACCTTGGCGATGAAGTCCTTCACCACCGGCAGCGCCACGTCGGCGTCCAGCAACGCCAGCCGAACCTCGCGCAGCGCCTCGGCCACGTCGATTTCGCTCAGCGCGCCGCGGCGGCGCAGCCCGTCGAAAACGCCCGAAAGCTTGTTGGTGAGCTGATCGAACACGGTGGAACCCAGGTTGGCGGTCACGCAAGCAATTGCACGCCGGTGCGCGAACACTCGCGGACCGGCGGGAAAGTGGGGCTTATCGGCACCAAACGCGGCAATGTCAAGCGCGTGACACTGGCCTCGGCCCACGTGGCCGCTTATGCTGCGCTGGTATGCGGCAGACAGACAGCAGCATTGGGCGAGTCGGCAAGGTTGGGGGCATGCCCCGCCCGCGTGCCTGCGTGATCGCCTAGGCGCCCGGCATGGGAGAGATCGCCCGCTTTCCCCGCGCCGGCGAGGACTCCCAGACGGGGGACACGTTGTGGGCCGTGGTGGCCACGGTGGGCAAGCAGCACCGGGTGGCCGAGGTGTTCGTCAATCGCACCGCAGCGCTGGCAGACCGCACATGGCGTGAGCAGCAGGTGCGCGCCTACGAAAATTTCCTGCGCAACAGCAAGCAGCCGGTGCCCTACTACAGCGTGGCCCCCATCCGCCGCGCCGACCTGCCGCGCAAATGGCAGCCCCTGCCCGCTTTGGGCTTCCTGCGTGGGCAATTCGTCTAGGTGCACTCCGGGGTGCAATTGGCAGGCAAAGTGGCCGTGGTCACCGGCGGCCTGTCCGGCATTGGCGCCGCCATCGCCGCGCGCTTTGCCGCCGAGGGCGCCACCGTGATTGCCGCCGACATCGCCGCCCCTGCGGACAGTCTGGCGCATGTCGATGTGGCCGATGCCGGGTCAGTCACTGCCCTGTTCGCCCGCATCGCAGCCCGCCACGGCCCGCCCGATATTCTGGTCACCAGTGCCGCCATCGGCTGCAACCTGCCGTTTCTGGGCACGCCGCCCGAGACGTTCGAGCGTGTGCTGGCGGTCAATCTGCGTGGCACCTTCCTGTGCGCGCAGGCGGCGGCGCGGCTGATGGCCGGGCGTGGCGGCAGTATCGTGCTGCTGTCCAGCGTGTCCGGCCTGCGCGGCAATGCCGGGCGGGCAGCCTATGGCGCGGCCAAGGGCGGGGTGCAGACGCTCGCCCTGGTGATGGCCGCCGAACTGGCACCGCTGGGCATTCGCGTGAACGTGCTGGCCCCGGGGCCGATCCGCACGCCGCTGACGGACCAGATGGCCACGCCCGAAACCCTCACCCCATGGCTGCGCGCCATTCCGCAGGCCCGGCTGGGCACACCGGACGAGGTGGCGGTGGCGGCGCTGTTTCTGGCTGGCGGCGCGGCCAGTTTTGTCACCGGGCAGTGTCTGGCCGTAGACGGCGGATTTATGGCGGCGGGCGTCACAGGGTAACGGCGAACCGCCGCACACCATGCTAAGCTGCCCCATGGCCAGTTCAGCAGCGCAAGCGCTCCCGTGCCGCCGCAAGCCGCTCTGGCGCGGGTCCGTGTTGGCGGTGCTGATGCTGGTATGGCCGGTGGCGGCATGGTCCGCCGGTGGCCCGGTTGCACCGTGCGGACCCGGTACCACGATCCCGTTCCCCGGCTATGCCGCCCCGCCCGCGGCGCACACGTGGCGGTCCGGCGATCTGCCCGCCGGATGGGTGCCCGCGCCGTGCATTGGCTGGGCAACGGGGCGCTTTACCGTGCTGACGGCGCTGGCCGGACAGTTCAGCCTTGCGGGCGGCACCGAGGCGCTTTTGCTACGGTTCGGCGCGCAGTCGGCGTGGCGGGGCATGACATACTGGTCCGCCACCGACGGCAAATGGGCCGTGCTGATCAAGGATGCCGCCGCCGTGACCGGTGCCAGCCGTCCGCAGCGGCGTGGGGATTTCACGCTGGCTGAACTCAAATCCGGCACTGATCTGTATTTTCTGCAGCAGGACAACCGTTCGTCCGGCCCCGTGACCTATCGCATGCAAATCATGGCGGCGGAGCCCGGACGGCTGGTTGTCACGATCAGCAACGTCACCGCCGTTTCGTATTCCCTGTTCACGCTGTTCGACCCGGGCGATCTCGTCTCCACCTACATCTTCACCCGGCGCAGCGCGGCGGAGTGGAGTTACTACAGCCTGTCAGGCGTTCATGAATCGGCCTCGGTGTTCGGCAACCACGAGGCGTCGTACATCAATCGCGCCGCCGCGATCTATCGTTACCTCGCTGGCATTCCGGGCAACAGCGATCCGCCTATGGCACCGTAGCGCAGCACACAGTGCGGCGCATCCGCCCCGGAAATCGCCGCCGCCCGCGACCAGTGCCACAGCTTGTCCCAATAGGTCCGCCGCAATTCGGCCGCCGCTGCCCGGTCATCGACGATGTAGCCGAATTCCTGTATATCGACCGGGTAGAGATTGTACGAGCCGATATAGAAATACCGGTCATCGACCATCCAGAACTTGCCGTGGTTGCCGATTTGCTCGCCGCCCGGCCATGCCGCATCGGGGCCGAAGCGGAACGGCGCCAGATGGAAGCGGCGGCACAACAGGTCCACCAGTGCCGGGCGCGGCAGCGCGCTGTGCGCCTGCGCCACGGCCAGCATTTTCCACGCCACAGCGTCCAGCGGCACGCCATTGCTGTAGCTGCTCATGCTGCGCCCACCGGCCCCCAGATTGGACAGCACCAGATACACATCACCCCGCCCGGCCAGCATGTGGCCCGCCCAGGCTTCCAGCGTCAGTTCCGGATACAGCGGCGCCGCCTGGCCGGGCAGAATGAACGCCACGTCCTGCTGGGCGGCGCGAATATCGTGGAGGGCTGCGCCAAAGATCAGATCGCGCGCCAGATCGTCCTGGTTGGCAAAATGGCCGGTCATTCCCGCTGCAAGACGCCCGGTGGCCAGCACCGGCACACCCGCCGCCGTAGCCGGGACCTGCGGCAGTTCGATGGTCTCGAGGCACCCATCGGCAATCCCGGCGGCACCGCTGCGATAGACGTAGGTGCTCACCGGGCTGATCAGTCCGCCGTTGCGGCAGGCGTAGCGCCACAACCGGTCAGCGAAATGGTGCGCATCAGTGGCGGCAGGCCCCCTAATCTGCAGGGAAATGTCGTGCACCGGCAGATCGATCAGATAATCCTGGCTCCACATGTTGTGGCCCCCGGCCAGCACCTTGCTGCCATCGACGGCCACAATCTTGGCGTGGTTCCACGACAGCGAGCCGCAGGAAAAACTGCCGGTGCAGGAGCGCATGGCCGCCGCATAGACGGTCAGCCGGGCACCCGGAACAGCCTTCGCGTCTCTCACCAGTTCCGCCAGCAGCGCCTTGGCATCGACACCGTCCGGCGGGTACTGGCCGACCAGAATGCGCAGTGTCACCGCCCGATGGCTGCGGGCCAGCATGGTCACCGCATTGCGCAACGCCGCCAGAAAGCGAAAATCCGGTGCGGGTTGCAGCGCGGTGATGTCAACCGCGTGGCCCGCCCCGGCAACCAGTTGGTAGAAGCGGTCGATCACGGCGTCGGAATGGCCAAGACACACGCCCTTGCCAGCAAGACCCGGCGAGGCATCCAGGGCTTGCAGGTGCCCGCAAACCGCCCCCGCGTCATGGCAGTCCGCCGCGCGGCGGCACAGCGGCAGGCCAAAATCCGGCGCGCAGTCCCCTTTGCAAACCAGCGGCAGGAAACCGCTGGCCGAAGCCCGGCGGCCCCAATCGCGCGGCGACTGCACCAGCCAGTCAGCGTCCAGCGCATTATCCCGGGTCAGGCTATACGTGATGCCGCGATAGCGTTGCCCGGGGTCGGTTTTGGCCAATTCGGCGGCGGCCTGATCGAGCAGCGATTTTCCGCTGGCCGGATCAAGCGGTCGCACTTGCTGCATGGCGATCACATCTGACAGCGGCGTCGCCGCAGTGATGGCTTCACCGGTCGCGCCAGTACGGCCGGTCTGGTGCGCCGCACCGGGCACATTCACGCAGGCGGCCAGACTGAGCAGCGCCAGAAGCCCTGCCATGGCCGCTCGGACAGCTTCAGCCCACCCTCGGCCGCGATACGGCTGACAACCCGGAATCCGGTGCCAGACGGCAGATCCAAGGTGGCATGTGTACTGTCCAAATAAATTTCCGTGCATTTTTTCACAATCAGCCGGGAATATATGAGATTTTATTTAACTTTCAAATTCTTTCAATTGATGTGGGTCAAGGCACTGGCCGGTTTTTAGGGACCCCACTGCCGTAATATTTGGGCCGGCTTGCAGCACTGGTCCGTCGAATCTGAGGCAGCGCTGCAGGAGACCCGCACATGAACACGCTCACCTGGACCAATGGCGGCAGCGGGCTATGGACCGATGCGGCCAACTGGAGCGGCACCGCCGCACCGGCCACGGGCGATACCATGTTCGTCAATCAGGGGGTGCCCAGCATCACCGGCCCCATCAGTGACGAACGCATCTGGCTGAACAACGGCGGCGGCATTGCGCAACTCAATCTGTCCGGCGCAGCGCTCGACAATGCCAGCTTCATCGGGGCCAGCGCCAGCGACGGCGGCGTGACCACGATTTTCTGCTCTGGCGTCAACAGCAACGCGGGCAGCATCCAGTTCGACAGCACCTCCGGTTCCCTGCATCTCTACACTGGCGGGGGCATGGTGGCGTCTTTCGACAACACCGGGCAGATCGGCATCAATGGCAGCGCCGCCATCATGGGGCCGGGCTATTTCACCAATGATGCAACCGGCTCCATTCATGTCGTGAATTTCTTCGACATTCCAGAAACCGAGAATTTCGGCTTCTCGCCGCACTTCATCAACAACGGCTTCATTGTCATAGACGGTGCTGCTGCCACGCTGGCCACCTCGACACAGGTCAATTTCAGCAATATCGCGGGCACCGGCACCATCACTATCACCCATGCCAGTGTGGCGATTTCCGGCACCACCGATGCCGGGTCCACCATCGGTTTCATGTACAGCAGCGGCAGCCTGCAACTCAATCTGGGTGTGGCCGCCATCGGCAGCACGATTACGGGCTTCGCCGCCGGTGACACCATCGACCTTGGCACCAACCAGGTGCCGGGCCTGGCCGTGACCAACATGGCCTACACGCCCGGCAGTGGCGGTGCACCGGGCCAACTCGTGTTTGCCATCGACCAGAACAACATTCCGTTTGCCGACCGCACGCTGGAAATTGCCGGGACCTACTCCGCGTCCGACTTCACGCTCAGCCAGGTGAGCGTGGGCGGTGTGGCGGATTTTGTGGTGACCACCAGTGCCGCCCCCTGTTTTGCTGCCGGAACCCGGGTCCGGACCGCAGCCGGCAGCATCGCGGTCGAGCACCTCGTGCCGGGAGATCGCGTGCTGTCGGCGTTCCGGGGAGAGGTGGAGGTTGTCTGGATCGGCCGCCGCAGCGTGGACTGCCGCCATCATCCGCGCCCGCACGATGTCTGGCCGGTGCGGGTGCAGTGCGGCGCATTCGGCGCGGGCCTGCCGGTGCGCGACCTGTATCTGTCCCCCGACCATGCCGTATTCGCCGATGGCGCGCTGGTGCCGGTGCGTTACCTGCTGAACGGGGCCAGCATCGCGCAACAACCGGTCGATCACGTCACCTATTTCCACGTCGAACTGCCGGCGCATGGCGTGATCTTCGCCGAAGGTCTTCCCACAGAGAGCTATCTGGATACCGGCAACCGCAGTGCATTCGCCAATGGCCCCGGCGGGGTGCAACTGCACCCGGATTTCGCACGCCGGGTCTGGGCCACGGAAGCCTGCGCCACGCTCGTCACATCGGGCCCGCTGCTCGCCGCCCTGAAACGGCGCCTGATCAACCGGGCGGCAGCGCTTGGGTATGGGCTGACCGGCGATCCGGCACTGCGCCTGCTGGCCGATGGCGTGCCGCTCACTGGCTGCGTGCAAGGCCAAAGCTGGTGCATCACGGCGCCCCCGGGCACGCAGACACTCGGCATCATGTCGCGCAATTGGGTGCCCGCACACGCCGAGGCAGACAGTGGCGACCACCGCAATCTGGGCGTCGTCATCGGCGCCATCATGCTGGATGGCCAAACGCTCGACCTGACCAGCACGGCGCTGGCCACCGGGTGGCATGCGGTGGAACCAGGCCAGGACGGCGCGTGGCGGTGGACGAACGGTGACGCCACGCTGCTCCTGCGCGGTGCCCGGCAGGTGAGCCTGCAGGTCTCAATGACCGGCCAATACTGGGGCCACGAATCGCAGGCGGCGGCTGGCGGGCGGCGCTACCGGCTTTCCTGATGCGGCACGCTGATCAACCGCCGCGTGCCCGCCGCCACATCGTAGATATGGAACGAATTCATGTTCCGCCCGTACAGATGCAGGCTGACGCAAGTTTCCCCCGGCTCAGCCACGCCGGTCATGTGGATGTGGTCCGGGTTGGGCACGAAACTGGTCACGGCACCCGGATTGAGCAGGATCACGCCCCCGCGCCGCAGGCGGATGCCGGTATCGGCGGTAATGTCACCGTCGGCAGCCATGTAGGAGCGTTCTTCCAGCAATCCCTGCACCACGCCCACCACACCCCAACTGCCGTGGTCATGCACCGGCGTCCATTGCCCGGGCAGCCAGACAAGCGCGAACAGTGACAGATCACCTTCTGGCGCGATGTGGATGGCGTTGCGCTGGTAGTGATCGGGCGCGGAGCGGAAATGATCGGCGGTCAGGAACGCCCGGTCCGACTGCAACAGGCGGCGCATCAGCGGTGCAATCCGCGTCACCCGGTCGGCGGCATCATCGCTGGCGGTGATGGCCGCTCGGGCGCCGGTCAGGAAGGCTTGCAGCGCAGTGTGCATCGGCAACGTCCCGCCTATTCCGCCGCAGCGTGCTGGCGCAACACCGCTTCCATCGCCGCATCTACTATCTGGCCCTCCGCCGTGTGGCGGCGGAACCTCGCCATGGTGACGGCATCCAGATGCAGTGTTGTCGGTTGGATTGGCCCTTCGCCCGGCTTCGGCCGAAAGAACAGGGCCCGCCGCCAGCCCGAAAAATCCGTCACCGGCGGGATATCGGAAAGGTCGATGTCCTCGTCCGGCATGGCCGCAAGACGTTCGAGTTGGGCACGCGCCTCAGCGGTCAGCGGCCCAATCTCCCCGCTCACAGAAATGGCGTTCGGTTCGATCTGCTCGCCGGGCGCTGATGATCCGGACAACTTCCTCACCATGCAAGTCGCGGGCAGTGCGCACCACAAGCAGCAGCACGTGCCCGCCGGTTGATCCGATACTGTGCCATCGCTGCTCCGGGTGCAAACCCGGACCAAGCCGCGACCTGAGGAGCGGGTCGCTGAAAATTCGGCGCGCGGTCTCGAAACTCACGCCATGCTTGCGAAGATTCGCCGCCGCCGTGGCGTCATCTCACTCAAACCGCACCGCTCACCCGGGCCACCGGGAACGGGCGCCACACTCAAGGGCGCCCCACCCCGTCACTTCGGTGCCAGCACCATGATCATCTGGCGGTTTTCCATGCGCGGCATCTGTTCCACCTTGGTCAGCGCGTCCATGTCGCCACGGATGCGCTCCAGCACCTTGATGCCGATGTCCTGGTGGGCCATTTCACGGCCGCGGAAGCGCAATGTTACCTTGACCTTGTCGCCTTCGTCGATGAAATCCTTCATCGCGCGCAACTTGACCTGGTAATCATTCTCGTCGATGTTTGGACGGACCTTGATTTCCTTGATCTCGATGACTTTTTGTTTTTTCTTGGCTTCGTTCTTCTTCTTCTGCTGTTCGTATTTGAACTTGCCGAAGTCGAGAATCTTCACCACCGGCGGTTCAGCGTTGGGGCTGATTTCCAGCAGATCGAGGCCGACGGAATAGGCGCGCAACAGCGCCTCGCGGGCTGTCATCACGCCCTGCATCTCACCGTCCTGGTCGATCAGGCGCACCGTGGGCACCCGGATGTCTTCATTCACGCGCGGCCCGTCGCGGTTTACGGGGGCGGGCATCGGTCCTCTGGCTATGGTGATCTCCTATAACAGTTTCAGCTTTGGCCCCACTCTGCCCGCATGGCGAGCAGAGTGATCTTTAGTTTCGCGCATTTCGCCGGGCCGGATCAAGCGCCAAGCCCGCGTGGCCGTCCAGCGTCAGGCGGTGGCCCGGCGCAGGTCGGGCGGCATGGCCTCGGCGGCAAGCCGCGCCACCGCCTCGTCCAGCGGCAACACCTCCTGCGCCTCGCCGCCCAGACGGCGCAGCGCCACCGTGCGGCCCTCGGCCTCCTTGCGGCCCACCACCAGAATCAGCGGCACATGCTGGATGGAATGCTCGCGGATCTTGGCGTTGATCTTGTCGCGGCCGATGTCCACCACCACCGTCAGGCCGCGCGCGCGCAGGGCGGCGGCCACCTCCTCGGCATAGGGGTCAGCGTCCGAGACGATGGTTGCCACCGCCGCCTGCACCGGTGCCAGCCACAGCGGGAAACGCCCGGCATATTGTTCGATCAGGATGCCGAGGAAGCGCTCGAAACTGCCCAGAATGGCGCGGTGCAGCATCACCGGGCGGTGCTTGTTGCCGTCATCGCCGGTGTATTCCGCGTCCAGCCGTTCCGGCAGCACAAAATCCACCTGCAACGTGCCGCACTGCCAGTCGCGGCCGATTGCGTCACGCAGCACGAATTCCAGCTTCGGGCCGTAAAACGCGCCCTCACCCGGGTTCAGCGTGTAATCCACGCCCGCAATCTCGCAGGCCTGCTTCAGCGCGCCCTCGGCGCGGTCCCATGTATCATCCGATCCGGCGCGCATCTCGGGCCGGTCGGAGAATTTCACCTTGAAGCTCTCAAAGCCGAAATCCCGGTAGATCGACGACAGCAGGTCCACAAAGCGCACGGTTTCCGAGGCAATCTGGTCCTCGGTGCAGAAAATATGTGCGTCGTCCTGCGTGAAGGCGCGCACGCGCATGATGCCGTGCAGCGCGCCCGAGGGTTCGTAGCGGTGGCAGGCGCCGAATTCAGCCATGCGCAGCGGCAGTTCGCGGTAGCTGCGCACACCCTGCCGGAAGATCTGCACGTGGCATGGGCAGTTCATCGGCTTCAGCGCCAGCGTCTTTTCTTCCTCATCCACGCGGGCGAGGAACATGTGCTCGCGATACTTCTCCCAGTGGCCGCTGGCTTCCCACAATACCCGGTCCACCAGTTGTGGCGTCTTCACCTCCTGGTAGCCGGTGGCATCCAGACGGCGGCGCATGTAATCCTCGGCGGTGCGGTACAGCTTCCAGCCCTTCGGGTGCCAGAACACGCTGCCGGTGGCCTCTTCCTGCAGATGGAACAGGCCCATGTCCTTGCCGATACGGCGGTGGTCGCGCTTTTCGGCTTCCTCCAGCTGAGTCAGATAGGCATCCAGTTCCTTCTGGTCGCGCCACGCGGTGCCATAGATGCGGCTCAGCATCGGGTTGCGATGGTCGCCGCGCCAATAGGCACCCGCCACCTTCATCAGCTTGAAGGCGTTGCCCACGTCACCGGTGCCGCGCATGTGCGGGCCACGGCACAAATCGATCCACTCGCCCTGCGTGTACAGCGTGATGGTCTCGGTGCCCGGCAGATCACGGATCAGTTCGGCCTTGAAGCGCTCCCCGCGCGCCTCGAAGAACGCAATCGCCGCATCGCGGTCCCACACCTGCCGCTCAAACGCCGCATTGCGCGCGACAATCTCGCGCATCTTGGCTTCGATGGCCGGGAAGTCGTCCGGCGTGAAGGGCTGGTTGCGGGCGAAATCGTAGTAGAAGCCGTTTTCAATCGACGGCCCGATGGTCACCTGCGTGCCGGGAAACAGCGCCTGCACCGCCTCGGCCAACACATGCGCGGTATCGTGACGGATCATCTCCAGCGCATCGGCGTCCTTGCGGGTGATGAACACCACCGCCGCATCTTCGGCAATCTCGCGCGACAGGTCGGACAGCTTGCCGTCCAGCTTCATGGCCAGCGCGGCCTTGGCGAGGCCCGGGCCAATGGCAGCGGCCACGGCCGTGCCCGTCACCGGCCCGTCGAAACGGCGCACGGATCCATCGGGCAGGGTAATGGCGGGCATGGCGGTCCTCTCAGGCTGACTCACAGGGCTGCGTCTATGGCCTCACGGCAGCGAAGCCGCAACCCTTGCCACCGGCAGATCGGCCAAATCCGCCTCGCGCAGCACCACCGGCCAAGCGCCGCCCGGGCCACGCGGCGCGGTGCGGGCCGGGTCGCTGTCGGCGGAAAACAGCACCACGCAGGGGCAGCCCACGGCGGCGGCCAGATGCATCGGCCCGGTATCATTGCCCACCGCCAGCACGGCGCGCCGGGCGAGGCCCGCCACATCGGCAATCGCGGTCTGCCCGGTCAGGTCCAGCGCCGTGGGGCAGGCGGCCAGAATGGCCTGTGCCAGCGGCGCTTCGGCGGATGAACCGATCACCAGCGGCGTTATCCCGCGCCGCGCCAGCAGCGCAGCCAGTTCGCCGTAACGCCCGGCGGGCCAGCGCTTGCGCGGCCGGTGCGCCGCCGCCCCCGGCACCAGCAGCGCATACGGCTCCGGCAAATCGAACGCTGCCCCGCTCAGCCACGACAGGTCGGGCCGTGCCAGATCAACAATGCCCGCCATCGCCAGCTGCTCGCGCTGGCGTTCCAGCGTGTGCATCGTGTCGCGCCTGG
>CAIPHQ010000472.1 GCA_903864895.1 uncultured Rhodospirillales bacterium | reverse complement strand
CGATACTTCCATGCGAAGCGCCTCCGGTTGCAGCTTTAACTTAGCCAGCGGTAACGCCGCACGCTACCGAATTGCCTACCCCAGCAGCACCCGCACCTTCGCCGCCACGGCCTCACCCAGCCTGCGCTGCATCTCGGCGGAGAAATGCACGCCGTCGGCGCCGTCCGTCTCGACATGATCGCCCGCGTTCAGAAACGCCGCCCCGGTCAGTTTGGCCACGCCCTCGTACATCGGGGCCAGCGCCTGCGCCTTGGCGTGGCCGCCGGCGAACATCTCCTCGAAATAGGGGCTGAGCCGGCCCGGCGGCGGCGGGGCGATCAGCAGGACGCGCGGGTTGGGATAGGTGGTGCCGACGCCGCCATCCAGTGTGCGGATGCAGTCGATCAGCCGTTTGGCTCCCAGCGCGATGCGCGGTGCCGCGCGGTTCAGGTAAGGCTTCAGATCGTTGGTGCCCAGCATGATGATCACCAGATCCAGCGGCAGGTGGCTGGCGAGCGCCGCGGGCAGATAGGCAAGCCCGTTCGCCCCCGCGCCCGCCACCGGCAGATTGGCGTCGTCGGCATCGGTGGTGCGGCCGTTCAGCGCTTCCTCGATGATTTCTACCGGGAATTCCAGCGCGGCGGCCATCACGTGCGGCCAGCGCTGCGCGCGCGGGAACCGGCCGGTGGGGGGCTGCGGCAGTGGCATGAAGCCCCAGGTGTTGGAATCGCCGAAACACATGATCCGCTTGGTCATCGCCGTTGCCCCCGTTGTGGCGCGACGTTAGCAGCGGCGTTTCAG
Source organism: uncultured Rhodospirillales bacterium (assembly GCA_903864895.1). Lineage (GTDB taxonomy): Bacteria > Pseudomonadota > Alphaproteobacteria > Acetobacterales > Acetobacteraceae > CAIPHQ01. The sequence continues at coordinate 17,752 of CAIPHQ010000472.1, read as the reverse complement.
TCTGCCCACTCGGCCAGCGCCACGCCGTGCGGCAGCATGGCGGCGATTTCGGCCCTATATTCTGGATTCATCACCAGAACATGCCGCACGCCGCGCGCGGCCAGTTCGGCGGGGGCGACGATGGCGTGGCCAGTGCCGGGCAGATAGCGGCCCTGCTTGGCCGGGTTGATGTCCACCAGGAAGTCGATGAGGACACCCTGCGGGTCGGCCAAGCTTGCCAGTGTGGCCCCTTTCGCGCCCGCGCCCCACACCGCCACGCGGCCGAGTTGCGCCAGGTGCGCGCGCCATGCCGCAACCAGCGCGGTTTCGCGTACGGCAAAGGCGGTAGCCAGCGCGGCGGTCTCGCCGGGGGCGGGGTGGGCGGCGGCGGGGCCGGGTTCGGCCTCCAGCCACAGATACTGGCCGCCGAACACATGGCGAACGCCGGTGACAGTGTATCCGGCGCGCCCGAACGCATCGGCCAGCGATCCGGCGTTGAACAGCGAGCAGTGCTCGTAGAACAGATCCCAGGGCACGCACTGGCGCAAAATCCAGTCCGCATCGGGGGTTTCGAAGAACACGCGCGCCGTGGGGGCGGCGGCGCGGATGGTGCGCAGCAGAGCCAGAGGGTCCGCCACATGCTCGATCACATGGCGGCACACCACTGCATCGGCGGGGCGGGCGCAGTCTGGCCCATACAGCCTGCGTTCAAAGCTCAGCCGCCCGCCCGCATCCTGCACCGGGCCGCGATAGGATGGGTCCAAGCCAGTGCCGGTGTTGTCTGCCCCCGGATACGCCACAAGGCGGCGCAGGAAATCCCCCTGCCCGCAGCCGACCTCGACAATGTGTGCGCCGCGCACTCCCCGCACCTCAGTCAAGTGCCGGGCCAGCGAGTCCAGATGCGCGGCGAACGCCGGGGAGAGTGACTGCGTGTTGTCGTAGCCCGGCCCGTAGCCGGGCAGGGTGGGGTCGAAGCTGCGGTTGAACACGAAGCCGCAGGCGGGGCAGGCGCACAGCGCCAGCGTGCCGCGCGGCATGGCCAGCGCCTCGGCGCGGGTGGCGGCGGTGCGGTTCTGGTGCACCGGCACGGAATCGCGCCGCAGGAACGGGTGCGGGGCCGGGGCGGCGCACAGCGGGCAGCGTGTCATGCGGCGGCCTGAAGGCAGGCAGCAGCGGCCGCGATGGTGTCCGTCAGATCATGGCGCGGGATAAACCCGGTGACGCGGCGCAGGCGGGTGATGTCGGCCACCATCCACATCGGCTCACCCGGACGCCCCGCCTGCTTGCCGAACGTGACGGGCGCGCGGACCCGCCGGGCCAGTTCGCCCAGCGTCACGCCCTGCCCGCTGCCGATATTCACCACCCCCTGGGCGCCCGACAGCGCGAGCGCGGCAATCGCGGCCCCGGCGTCGCGCACGTCCATCAGGTCGCGGGTCAGGTCCGCTGGCCCCAGCGCCACTGCAACGCCGGTGCGCGCGGCGCGCAGCAGGCTGGGCAGCAGCCGGCCCGGTTGTTCGCCGCAGCCCACCGGGATGAACACGCGCGCGCAGGCGGCACTCATCCCCGCCTGCCGCGCAAACGCGGCCCCTGCGATCCATGCCGCCAGCTTGGCCGCGCCATACAACGACGCGGGACGGCAGGCGCGGGTTTCCCGCCATGGTGTGCGGGCCGGGCGCTGCCAGTCATATTCGGCGCAACTGCCCACCAGTACCACGCGCCGCCCGCCTTGCGCCGCAAAGCCCCGCAGCAGGTCCAGCGTGGCCGCGCACCAGTCCAGATTGTCCGGCGAGTCCCAATAGGCCCCGTGCCGCGTGACCCATGCGCCATGCACCAGCACCGGCGCGCCGCACGCCGCCACCGCCCGGTGGCGGGCGATGGGATCGAGCAGGTCAACGGTCATGCAAACCGGCTCAGCCCCCTGCCGTGCCAGTGCCGCCACGATCTGCCGCCCGAGAAACCCGCAGCCGCCCGTGACCCAAACCCGCATCGCCCTGCGCCCGCCGGAACGCGGGCAGCATGCGCGGGCGTGGTTAACCGGGGCTGAACGCTATGGCGCGAGCACGCGCAGCGCCGCCACGCCACCTGCCAGCAAAAGCCGCAGATCGGCCTCGGCCAGCGCCACGCAGCCTTCGGTGGGGGCGTAATCGGGCCGGGCGAGATGCAGGAAAATGGCCGAGCCACGCCCGCGCTCCACCGGCGCGTCGTTCCAGCCCAGCGGCACCACGATGTCGTACACGCCATCCTGCCGCCAGAGTTCCTCGTGCCGTCCGGAATGCGGCAGGCGCACGAACCGGTTGTAATCCTTGTGGCCGGCGTCGTCGCACCAGCCATCGGTGGCCGCGATGGGCTCGCGCGGCAGCGTTGTCACCGGCAGCGCCACGCGGCCGGCGCGGAACAACACGCGGCGCAGCGCCAGCAGCCCCACCGGAGTCGCGCCGTCACCCTCCTGCTTGTCCACCCGCACGCCGCCCTTGCCCAGCGCGCAGCGCAGTGTGTGCTGCCGCCAGACCAGCCGTCCGTCCGGATGGACCAGCGCCTCGGTGGTCATCCGAACAGATGCCCGAACCGTGCCGCCTTGGTGGCCAGATAGCCGTCGTTCACGCCGTTTGGCGCGAACAGCAGGCTTTCCCGCCGCACCGCCACGCCGAAAGCGCGCAACGCGTCCACCTTGGCCGGATTGTTGGTCAGCAGCCGCACGTTGGTGATGCCGAGTTCCTCCAGCATCGTCGCAGCGGCCAGAAAGTTGCGCTCATCGGCACCCCAGCCCAGCGCGCGGTTGGCGTCCAGCGTATCCAGCCCGCGATCCTGCATGGCATAGGCGCGCAGCTTGTTGGCCAGCCCGATGCCGCGGCCTTCCTGTGCCAGATACAGCAGCACCCCGTGGCCTTCCGCGGCCATGCGCTGCAACGCGCCGCGCAATTGCGGGCCGCAGTCGCAGCGCAGGCTGCCCAGCAGGTCGCCGGTGAAGCATTCCGAATGCAGGCGTACCAGCGGGGCGGCCGCCGTTTCCGGGGAGCCGACCAGAATCGCCAGATGCTCGATACCGGCATCAGGGCCACGGAATGAGACGATGCGTGCGTCCGGCACGCCTTCCAGCGGCACCCGCGCCTCGGCCACGCGGGTCAGGCGGGCGGCCATTTCCAGCGGATAGGCCAGCACATTAGCGGCGGCCACCCGCTCCAACGCCCAGTCTTCGGCCAGCGCATGGGCCTCCGCACGCAACGGGGCCACGATGGCGGCGGGCAGCAGCCGCGCCAGCTTCACCAGCGCCACCGCTGCTGCCGCATTGATGGGGACCGGCGCGAGTTGCGGCACTGCGGGCAGCAATTGTTCTGCGGTCGGGTCGGCCAGTTGGCGCAGTGTGCCGGGGTCCAGCAGCGCGCGCGGCAAATGCAGCGCCACGGCCGCCGCGTCATCCGCCACCGCGCGCGCCAGCACGGCCGCCGCCCGGGCCGGGGCCAGCAGCAGCACCGGCGCGCCCTCGGTCAGTGCGGCGAACTCGGCCAACCCGCGCGCACCCGCTGTTTCAGCGGCCAGCAGCGCCATGCCGCGCGTACCGTCCAGCAGCACCGGCGTACCCCGCCGCAGGTCGGCCATGGCACGATGCACCGCGCGCAGCCGCAGCACAGCCGGGTCGCCGGTCAGACGCGGGGCTGGGACGGAAGGATCGCGCAAAGTGATCTCGTTCATCTGCTATCCTGACGCTGGGGGCGCCGTTCGCAGATGTGTGCGCCACTGCCCGGTGCAAGCACAACCGTGTCAGAATGCGGTTTACGCATAAAATGACATGGCAGACGGCACAATGTGTTGCATCACTCTGTGCAAGTGTGAAACCTGAGTGCGCCGCGACTCGCAAGCGAGGGCGCGCGCAGCGAAGGAGCGGCAGAATGGCGGGCCTGAGGCCGATCTTGATCGTGGACGATGACAAGGCCTTGCTCGACATGCTGGTCGAGCAACTTGGCGTTGACGGAGAGTTCTCGCCGGTCGTCGCGGCCAGCGTGAGTGAGGCGCAGGCGCGAGTGGCCGCCCGGGAAGCGCGCTTCGACGCCATTATCCTTGATATCGGGCTGCCGGACGGCGATGGCCGTGATTTGTGTGCCCGCCTGCGCCAGACCGGCGTGAAAGTGCCCATCATCATTCTGACCGGCTCCGACCATGAGACGGACGAAGTGCGCGGGCTGGATTCCGGGGCCAACGACTATATTTCCAAACCCTTCCGCATGGCGGTGCTGCTCGCCCGGTTGCGCGCGCAGTTGCGCACGTTCGAAAGCAGTGAGGACGCGGTGTTCACGCTGGGGCCGTACACGTTCCGGCCCGGCGTCAAGCAGTTGCACGACGCGGCGCACAACCGCCGCATCCGGCTGACCGAGAAAGAGGCGGCGATTCTGAAATTCCTCTACCGCGCGGGCACGCAGCCCGTGGCGCGGCAGGTGCTGCTGAACGAGGTGTGGGGCTACAACGCCACCGTCACCACGCACACGCTGGAGACCCATATCTACCGGCTGCGGCAGAAAATGGAGCCGGACCCGTCCAACGCCCGGCTGCTGCTGACCGAGGATGGCGGCTACCGGCTCGACCCGGACGGCATCAAGGCTATCGCAGCGTAGCAGCTTGCCCGGGCGTCAGCCCGGGTCGCCGCCCGGCGGCTGGGTGGCGCGCACGCGGGCGAGTTGCGAGCGCAGGAATTCCACCTCGGCGCGCAACGCCTTCACCTCATCCTGCATCGGCGCTGCGGCGGGCGGTGTTGGCGGCTGCGGGCGGTCCCCGCCTTCGCCGCCACGGCCGAACGGCGTGAACAGGCTCATCGCCCGCTCCATCATCGCCAGATTCTGCCGCCCGACCTCTTCCATGCCGAACGGAAAAAAGTTGCCCATTGTTTGCTGCATCGCCACGCGCACCTGCTCCTGCTGGCGGGCGAAGCTGCTCATGGCCTGCTCCAGATAGCGCGGCACCAGCGTTTGCACCGAATCGCCATAGAAGCCGATCAATTGCCGCAGGAACCCGGTGGGCAGCATGGCGCGGCCCTTGCTCTCTTCCTCAACAATAATCTGCGTCAGCACGCTGCGGGTAATGTCGTCGCCGGTCTTGGCGTCGTACACCACAAAGTCCCGGCCCATACGGACCATTTCTGCCAGCGTATCGAGCGTGATATAGCTGGAGCTTTCCGTGTTATAAAGGCGGCGGTTGGCGTATTTCTTCACCACCACCGGTGGCTGCTCGGATTGGGACGAGGTCTGATCGTTGGGCAGCGGCTGTGACATAAGAGCCCCTCGCGGGTTAAGACGGCCAAACTAGCATGATGCGCTGCAACACCCAACGCGGTTTGGTGCGTTGACCCGCCGGCATTGGCGGTTTTCCCGCACGGCAACCCACCCTATTGTCGCGCCGCCGCGACCGCCGGAGGAAGGATGACGCATGGAGGACCGCGACCCGCCCCGCGCGTCCCCTGCGGACGCGCCGCTGCATGGCGTTCTGGACCCGCAGGCGCTGGCGCGCGACTGGATCACGCTGTGGCAGAGCGAACTGACCGCCGCCGCTGCCGACCGCGAGGCGCAGGAGACGTGGCAGGCGCTGGCGGCGCTGTGGGCCGGGGCTGCCGGAGCAATGGTGCCGATGCTGCCCGGGGGCTGGCCGCATGAGCCCGCCCGGGCCGCTGCACCGCCGCGGGCCGCGCCCGTTGCTGCTGCACCTGACGCGCGCGATGCTGAAATCCGGCGGTTGGCCGAACGCGTGGCCGAACTGGAGCGCAGGCTTGCCGGACTGGAGCGTGGCCCCGGCTGAGGTGGCCGCGAACTTCGCCGCCGACGGCGACCTGATCGCGGGCATCGCCGCCTATCGCCGCCATCCATGGCACCGTGACCTGCCGGACCCGCCGGTGAGCTGGCAGGAAGGTGAGACGCGCCTGCTGGACTACGGCGGCAGCGGCCCGCCGGTGCTGTTCGTGCCCAGCCTGATCAACCGCGCCTATGTGCTCGATCTGGCACCGGGCCGTTCGATGTTGCGCTGGCTGTCGGACAATGGCGCGCGGCCCCTGCTGCTCGACTGGGGCTGGCCGGGGCCGGAGGAGCGCAGCTTTACCCTGACCGACTACATCGCCGGGCGGCTGGAACGCGCGCTGGCCGCTGCGGCGCAGTCCGGGCCGGTGGTGCTGGCGGGGTATTGCATGGGCGGTTTGCTGGCGCTGGCCGCCGCTCTGCGCCGCCCGGATCTGGTGCGCGGGCTGGCGCTGCTGGCCACGCCGTGGGATTTCCACGCGCCGGACCCGGCGCGGGCACGCCAGCTTGCGGGCGCGCTGCCGCTGCTGGAACCCCTGTTGGGCTTCAACGGCACCCTTCCGGTGGATGCGCTGCAATATCTGTTCGCCATGGCCGAACCGGACGGTATTGCCGGGAAATATCGCGGTTTCGCGCAGGTGGACCAGACCAGCGAACGGGCGGTGCAGTTCGTGGCCATCGAGGACTGGTTGAACGACGGTGTGCCGCTGGCCGCCCCGGTGGCGCGCGAATGTCTGGACGGTTGGTATGGCCGCAACACGCCCGCCACGCTGGCATGGCGCGTGGCGGGGCAGAACGTGGACCCCGCCCGGCTGCGCCTGCCCGCTTTCGTTGCGGTGCCTGCGCGCGACCGCATCGTGCCGCCGGAAAGTGCGATGCAACTGGCCGGGCTGCTGCCTGCGGCGACGCTGCACCAGCCCGGCGCCGGGCATATCGGCATGGTCGCCGGGTCGCATGCTGCGAAGGGGTTATGGCAGCCGCTGCGGGATTGGATTACGGCACTCTGACAGGTGCTGCGGTCTGCGTAGCAGTCAGTTCTCGCCAGCGCTTGGGCCGGTTGGCAGCTTGTGTGCAGTGCATCAAAATAACCGCTGGGCGGAAATGGCCCGCAGGGAGACGCGAGCATGGACGACATCGTCATCGTGGCCGCCGCGCGCACGCCGGTCGGCAGCTTCAACGGGGCCTTCGGCGCCGTTCCCGCCCATGTTCTGGGCACCGCGGCCATTCAGGCTGCCCTTGCGCGCGCGCATCTTGAGGGTGGCGATGTGGATGAGGTCATTCTCGGCCAGGTGCTGACCGCAGGGCAAGGCCAGAACCCGGCCCGTCAGGCCGCCCGCGCCGCTGGCATTCCGGACGACAAGACCGCCTTCAGCATCAATCAGGTCTGCGGCTCCGGCCTGCGCGCGGTGGCGCTTGCGGTGCAGCAGATCCGCACCGGTGAAAGCACCGTGGTCGTGGCCGGCGGGCAAGAAAGCATGAGCCAGGCCCAGCACGCGGCTTACCTGCGCAGCGGCACCAAGATGGGCGACATGCAGTTGATCGACACCATGATCAAGGACGGGCTGTGGGACGCCTTCAACGGCTACCACATGGGCACCACCGCCGAGAACGTGGCCCGCGCCTACCAGATCACCCGCGAGGAGCAGGACGCTTTCGCGCTGGCCAGCCAGCACAAGGCCTCCGCCGCGCAGAAGGCCGGCAAATTCACCGACGAGATCGCGCCGGTGACCATCAAGGGCCGTAAGGGCGATACCGTGGTGGATCAGGACGAATACATCCGCCACGACGCCTGCGCCGAGGCGATGGCCAAGCTGCGCCCGGCCTTCAGCACGGACGGCACCGTCACCGCCGCCAATGCCAGTGGCCTGAACGACGGCGCCTGCGCGCTGGTGGTGATGTCTGCCAAGGAAGCGGCCCAGCGCGGCCTGACCCCGCTGGCCCGCATCGCCAGCTTCGCCACCGCTGGTGTTGACCCGGCGGTGATGGGCACCGGCCCGATCCCGTCCAGCCGCAAGGCGCTGGCGCGCGCTGGCTGGAACCCCGATGATCTTGACCTGATCGAAGCCAATGAGGCGTTCGCGGCGCAAGCCTGCGCGGTGAACAAGGACATCGGCTGGGACACCAGCAAGGTGAACGTGAACGGCGGCGCGATTGCCATCGGCCATCCCATCGGGGCCTCCGGCGCGCGCGTGCTGGTGACGCTGCTGCATGAAATGCAGAAGCGGGACGCGAAGAAGGGTCTCGCCACCCTGTGCATCGGCGGCGGCATGGGCGTTGCCATGACGATCGAACGCTGAGCGTTAGCCCGGACGGCACGGGGCGGGCGGCCGCGCCCGCCCCGTTTTGCTGTCCGCTCAGCCGAGTTGCTTTGCCCCCGCAGTGACCAAGAACGTCTTTGACTGCGTGGTGTAGGCCGTGCTGAACACGGTATCGAGGAACACGAACTGTGTATGGACGTGCTGCTGGGTGATCTTGACCAGCATGTAGCCGCGATGCGCCAGTTCCGCCCATTTCAGCTTGTCGCCCGGTGAGGCCACCTGCTGGGATGAGATGGTCACCGAGGCCAGTTTGTTAGGCGAGACGCCGGGGAAGATTTCTTCATAGCCTGGGGAGGTAACCGAGGTGCCGCCAAACTCCACGCCGATCGGCAGCACGCCATACGGCGTCGGCGCGGCCAGATTGGCCACCCAGGCGTTGTGGCTGTCGCCCGAAAACACCACAGGGTTCGCCGCCTTGGCCAGCGAGCCATAGAAGCGCGCCCGCGCGCCGGGATAGCCGTTCCAGCTATCGTTGGCCGACACGTTTGGCGCCCCGGCCTGACCCAACTGGCCGAACAGGGCACCAACGCCCGCCCCGAACTGCGCGTCGATCACCGCCTCGATGGTGGCCTTTTCGATGGGCGTCAGCAGCGTCGAATCAAGGAAATTCGGCGCGACATCGTAGCGCACCAGCACCTGGCTCGCCACGATCTGCCAGGTCTGCGAGGACGTGGTGATCTGCTGGTCGAACCAGGCTTCCTGATCGGTGCCCAGCAGCGTGCGCGGAGTGGTGCCGTCGGACTGCACATCGGCATCGAACGTGCCGGTTGCGGCCGCGGCACCGTACACGCCCAGAAGGGTCGTGGAATCAAGCTGCTCATTGCGCCCGGCCATGCGGGTATCCAGCATCACCAGCCGCGCCAGCGCACCGATGTCGAAGCTGCGATACATGTGTGCCGGATTGCCGGTCACCGGGTCGATGCGGTTGCCGTCGGCGGGCTCGCGGATAGGCATCCATTCATAATAGGCCTGCACCGCTGCCGCCTTGCGCGCCTGCCAGTCGCCTTCGGTGGCCGGGTCATGGTTCACCGCGCCGCCGGTCCAGGCATTGTCCGCCGATTCGTGGTCGTCCCACACCGTGATCCACGGGTGGATACGGTGCAGTTGTTGCAGGTTGGCGTCGGTGCGGTACAGCGCCTTGCGGATGCGGTACATGTCCAGCGTGTAGTTGTCGCCGGGAGGCGCCAGGATGCCGCTGCGCGGTTCGCTGACCAGGCCCTCCACCAGCGCCGGGGTCAGGTAGCCGCCGATTCCGTATTCGTAGTTGTAGTCACCGATATGCAGCACCGCGCTCAGGCCCGGGCGGGTGGCGGCGTCGGCATAGGCGTTGAAATAGCCCTTCTCGAAGATCGAGCAGGAGAACACTGCCATCGCGAACGGATCTGTGGACCCGGCGGCCGGCAGGGTCTTGGTCCGCCCGGCCGGGGAGGCAACGCCCGCGGCGGTGAAGCCGTAGTAATAGTGCCTGGCCGCACTCAGGCCGGTGACATCCACCTTGACCGTATAGTCCACGCTGTCGCTGGTGATCACGCTGCCCTGCGCCACCACCTTGGTCAGTGCCTGATCATGCGCCATCACCCAGTTGACCGTGACCGGGCCGGGGACGGACGGGGTTACGCGCGTCCAGATGATCACGCGGTCGGGCAGCGGGTCGCCGCTGGCCACGCCGTGCAGGAATTGCGGCGCGATGGCCGTGCCAGCCTGCGCCTGCCCGCCGATGGCGGCGGCAACACCCGCGCCCAGCATGGCGCGCAGCGCGGTGCGGCGGCGAAGTTCCACTTGCAAAAATGCTTCGGCGTCGCGCATGCGCGCGTCGAGGGTGTTGGGGTTTGTCATGATTCGGCTCCGTCCAATTGACGTGCAGCCGTACAAGGCGATGATTGCAGTTTGATGGCATTTGCGTTGCGGTTCGCGCATTTCTATAAGAATCGCAAAGATTTCTGACCGTTTCGCTGGCCTTCTCTGGCGCCATGCGCAAGCCGGTCCATGTCAGTCCGTTTACGGCTCTGGTAGCGTGCGCCCGGCATGTGTGTCCCGTCTGCCCGGAATGGTCTGGCATGAACCGGCATCAGCGCCGCGCTGAAGCTGGCACGGCGTCTGCATCGCTGTTGGCGGACGCCGTGCGGCGGCATCAGGCCGGGCAGTTGGACGAGGCGGAGAAGCACTACCGGCGCGCTATTGCTGTGGGCCCTGACAACGCGGAAGCGCATCATCGGCTTGGCGTGCTGCTGGCGCAAACCGGGCGGCACGCGCTGGCCGTGGAGTGCATCGGCAAGGCGGTGGCACTGGACGGCGGGCAGGCCACAGCCCATGCCAATCTGGGCCATGCGCTGCGCGCCCTGGGCAGGCTGGAGGACGCGGTGGCGGCCTACCGCCGCGCGCTGGCCTTGCGGCCCGATTTCGCCACGGCGCTGGCAGCGCTGGCGCAGACCCTGCGTGCGCTCGGCCAGATCGCCGAGTCCATGGCCAGCCAGGGTGCCCTATGCGCGTTGCAGCCGGACTCGGCTGAGGCCCGCATGGTGCTGGGTGGCTGGCAGATGGAACTCGGCCGCTATGCGGACGCTGAAACCAGCTTCCGCCACGTGCTGCAACGTCATCCCGTTATGGCCGAGGCGTGGTTCAATCTGGCGGTGAGCCTCGCCGAACTGCAGCGCCCTGCCGAGGCGGTGGCCGCCTATCGCGAAACCTTGCGCCTGCGCCCCGATCTGGCGCGCGCGCATAACAATCTCGGCGCGCTGCTGCTGGAACAGGGCGGCGCGGCGGCGGCGATGGCCAGCGTTGAAGCCGCCCTGGCCTGCCAGCCCGATTATCCCGAGGCGTACAACAATCTCGGCGCGGCACTGGCCGAGGCCGGGCGTGTGGACGATGCGGTGGCCGCCTATCGTGCGGCACTGGTTCAGCGGCCGGCATTTCCGCAGGCGCTGAACAACCTCGCCGTGGCGCTGCGCAAGCAGGGCGCACATCATGCCGCCGCCGAAGCGTGCGCGCAGGCACTGGCCCTGCGGCCTGACTATGCCGAGGCGCATTACCATCGCGGTCTGGCGCTGCTGTCACTGGGTGAGATGGGCGAGGGCTGGGCCGAATACGAATGGCGCTGGCAGACCCCGCTGCTGCGCGCCGGACAGCGCGGGTTTGCCCGGCCGCTCTGGCGCGGCGAGGCGGCGGCGGGGCAGACGCTGCTGATCCATGCCGAGCAGGGGTTCGGTGACACCCTGCAATTCTGCCGCTACGTGCCGCTGGCCGCCGTGCGCGGCCTGCGTGTGATCGTCGAAGCGCCCGGCCCGCTGGTGCGCCTGCTGGAAAGTCTGGACGGGGTGGCGCAGGTGGTGGCGCGTGGGGCGGACCTGCCGCCGTTCGACCGGCACATCCCCATGCTGAGCCTGCCGCTGGCGTTTGGCACGACCTTGGGCAGCGTGCCCGCGCACACCCCGTATCTGCGTGCCGATGCGGCGCAGGTGGCGCGGTGGGATTCGGCCCTTGGTCCCGCGCTGCGGGTGGGGCTGGTCTGGGCGGGCAATCCGCGCCGCCAGTCCGCCGCGCTGGCAGCAGTGGACCGCCGCCGGTCCATCGCACCAGAGCGGCTTGCCCCGGTGTTCGCGGTGCCGGGCGTGCAGTTTGTCAGCCTGCAAAAGGATGGCCCCGCCGTGCCCGATCCGGCGGGGCTGTTCGACGCAATGGCGGAGATGGCCGATTTCGCCGATACCGCCGCGCTGGTCGCGGCGCTGGACGTGGTGATCGCGGTTGATACCGCCGTGGCACATCTGGCGGGCGCGCTGGGCAAGCCGGTGTGGCTGCTGGACCGCTTCGACCCGTGCTGGCGCTGGCTGACCGGGCGGCGGGACAGCCCATGGTATCCGAGGCTGCGAATCTACCGCCAACCCGCGCCGGGTGACTGGGACAGCGTGCTGGATGAGGTGGCGGTGGATTTGCGCGACTATGCGCGCGGATGGGTGCGCCGCCAGACTTCCATCAACTGCGCGGTATCGACCGACGTATAGCGCTGCGTGGTGGACAGGCTGGCATGGCCCAGCAGATCCTGAATCGAGCGAAGGTCTGCCCCGTCCGCCAGCAGATGCGTGGCGAAGGAATGCCGCAGCGCGTGCGGTGTGGCGTGTTCGGGCAGGCCCGACAGGCGGCGGAAGCCGCGCAGCGTGCGTTGCGCCACCGCCGGGTCCAGCCGCTTGCCGCGCACACCCAGAAACAGCGGCGCGCCCTTGGCCGGGTTCGGGTGAAAGCGCAGCCACTGCGCCACCGCCTGCCGCACCACCGGCAGCACCGGCACGATGCGCTGCTTGCTGCCCTTGCCGGTGACGCGCAGCGGCCCCGATTCGGGCGGCATGTCGCCCACATTCAGCGCCAGCGCCTCGGCGATGCGCAGGCCGCACCCGTACAGCAGCGTGAACAGCGCTGCGTCACGCGCCTGCTGCGCGGCGGTGTCGGACATCTCACCAATATCTTCGGCCACGCTGCGCGCCTGCTCCGGCGTCAGCGCGCGCGGCAACGGGCGGCGGGCGCGCGGGGAGGCGAGCAGCCGCACCTGCGGATTTTCGAGACCCTGATGCCGCGCCAGCCAGCGGAAAAAACTGCGCACGGCGGCCAGATGCCGCGCCCGTGTGGCGTTGCCGAGACCGTCACCCGCCTGCCGCGCCAGCCATGCGCGCAGATCGGCGGTGCGTAAGGCGGCCAGATCGGCCAGGGTGGGTTCGTTGCCCAGATGCCGGGTGAGAAACCCCAGAAACCCGGCGATGTCCGCGCCATAGGCCTCAACCGTCAGTGGCGAGGCGCGGCGTTCCAGCGCGAGCCATGACAGGAAGTCCCGGCGGGCGTCCTCGCCGAGCCTCTGCGGCTCACCGCCCAAGCGCTGCCGCCACCGCGCGGCCCAGAAACGCCAGTGCGCCGCTGCCTTGTGAGGGTTCCAGACAGGCACGGTCCCGCGCCGCCAGCGCCAGCAGCGCGGGCGGGCCTTCGCCGGGCACGCGGATCAGCGCATCACAGGCGGCCAGTGCCGCCGCCTCACCGTGCAGCAGGCGGGCCTGGGTGACCTCATCGCGGAACTGCACGGTGCGGGTGTCCAGCAGATCGGCCACCATACCGGGCGGCAGCACGCGCGCGCCGGGCAGCGGGGTTTCAGCGCATAGGCAGGCCGCATCCACCGCCAGCAGTGCGGGCAGTTCGGCGGTGATGCACTCGGTGGCCGAGGCTGCGCCGATCAGCGCCAGCACCGCTTCCTGCACCCGCCCGGCCATCCCCGCCGCCGCGCGCCCGGCGGCCAGCACGCCATCAGCACGCTCGGCCATCATTGCGGCATGGGCGCGCTCGGCGCGCAGCATGGCCGCCATATGGTCGGCCATCCGCTCGCCATGCACCCGCTGCGGCGGGGCCAGCACGCGATACAACGCCGGGTGATCGGCCAGAAAGCGCGGATGCGCGCGCAGCCACGCCGCCACATCCGCCGCCCCCAGAGTCTCCCGCGCGCGCGGCGCCCGCGCCATGGCCTGGCCTGGCCTGCTCAGGCGATGGTCTGGCCGGTTTTCGCCCAGTCGGCCATGAAGGTCGCCAGCCCCTTGTCGGTCAGCGGATGCGCATACAGGCTGCGCAGCACGGCGGGCGGCAGGGTGGCGACATGGGCGCCCAGCTTGGCCGCTGCGATCACATGGATCGGGTTGCGTACGCTGGCCACCAGCACCTCGGTGGTCAGCGCCGTGTAGTTCTTGTAGATCTGCACGATGTCGGCGATCAGCAGCATGCCGTCATGGCCGATATCGTCGAGCCGCCCGACGAACGGGCTGATGAACGTGGCCCCCGCCTTGGCCGCCAGCAGCGCCTGCGCGGCCGAGAAGCACAGCGTGACGTTCACCATTGCCCCGTCGCCCGACAGCGCCTTGCAGGCGCGCAGCCCGTCCGGTGTCAGCGGCACCTTGATGGTGACGTTGGTGGCAATCCGTCGCAGCACTTTGGCCTCGCGCATGATGCCCTCGTAGTCCACCGCCGCCACTTCGGCGCTGACCGGGCCGGGTACCACGGCGCAGATCTCGGCGATCACCTCCAGAATGTTGCGCCCGGATTTGGCAATCAGCGTCGGGTTGGTGGTCACGCCGTCGAGCAGGCCGGTCTCGGCCAAGGCCCGGATGTCCGCGATGTCAGCGGTATCGACGAAGAACTTCATGCGCTGGGTCCCCTGTGGCGCGTGCGGATGACGCTAGCCCCTGTCCGCGACGCGGCGGATGCGGCACAGCTTATACGATGGATGGGTTTGGCAGAAGTCTGACGGGTGAACCGGCCGCAGCCCGCGTGCCGGTGCTGTTGCCGTACCCGTTCGCCGGGCCGTTCGACTACAAGGTGCCGCCGGGGATGCACCCGCGCCCCGGCGATCTGGTGCTGGTGCCGCTGAACCGCCGCGCCGAGGTGGGCGTGGTGTGGGACGGGCCGGGCGACGGCACGCTGGCGGATTCGCGGCTGAAACCCGTGACTGCGCTGCTCGATGCCCCGCCGATGCGCGCTGATCTGCGGCAACTGATCGACTGGATCGCCGCCTATACGCTGGCCCCGCCCGGCGATGTGCTGGCCATGGCGCTGCGGGTGAACGCGCTGCGCCCCGATGCGCCCGCCACCGGATGGCGGCGCGCCGAACCGTTGCCAGACACCCGCATCACGCCCCCGCGCCAGAAAGTTCTGGACGCACTTGTGGCCGGTGAGGTGCGCGGCGGGGGCGATCTGGCCAAAACCGCCGGGGTGAGCACAGCGGTCATTCGCGGCATGGCCGATGCGGGGCTGCTGCTGCCCGCCGTGATTCAGGCCGCGCCGCCGTTCCTCCTGCCGGACCCGGAGCATCCCGGCCCGGTGCTGTCGGAGGCGCAGGCCGAAGCTGCCACTGCGCTGCGAGAGGCCGTGGCCGCGCAGGCGTTTTCCGTCACGCTGCTGGATGGCGTAACCGGTTCGGGCAAGACCGAGGTGTATCACGAGGCGATTGCCGAATGCCTGCGCCGGGGCCGTCAGGCGCTGATTCTGCTGCCGGAAATCGCGCTATCCTCGCAGTGGCTGGAGCGGTTCACCCAGCGGTTCGGCGTGGCCCCGGCCGCATGGCACTCCGACCTGCCGTCGCGCCTGCGCCGCATCACGTGGCGCGCGGTGGCAGCGGGGGAGGCGCCGGTGGTGGTGGGCGCGCGCTCGGCGCTGTTCCTGCCGTTCCCCGATCTTGGGCTGGTGGTGATCGATGAGGAGCATGAGACCGCGTTCAAGCAGGAAGAAGGCGTGGTGTATCACGCCCGCGACATGGCGATTGTGCGCGCCCGCCTGTGCCGCGCACCCGCCGTGCTGGTCTCGGCCACGCCCAGCCTTGAAACCACCGCCAATGTCGAGGCCGGGCGCTACCGGCGGCTGCATCTGCCCGACCGCCACGGCGGGGCGCTGCTGCCGGAAATTGCGCTGGTGGATCTGCGCGACACGCCGCCCGAGCGCGGGCAATTCCTCGCCCCGCCGCTGATCGCCGCCATCGACGCCACGTTTGCACGCGGCGAGCAGGCGATGCTGTTCCTCAATCGCCGGGGCTACGCGCCCCTTACGCTGTGCCGCGCCTGCGGCCACCGGATGCAATGCCCCAACTGCACCGCGTGGCTGGTGGAGCACCGTGCCCGCAGACTGTTGCAATGCCACCATTGCGGCCATGCCGAGCCGATTCCGCCGGTCTGTCCGGTGTGCGCCGCCCAGCACAGCCTGACCGCCGTGGGGCCGGGCATCGAACGCATCACCGAGGAAGCCGCCGCCTGTTTCCCCGCCGCGCGCACGCTGGTGATGGCCAGCGACACGCTGCCCGGCCCCGCTGCCGCCGCCGAGGCGGCGCGGGCGATTGCGGCGCGCGAGGTGGATTTGATCATCGGCACGCAGATTGTCGCCAAGGGCTGGCATTTCCCGCATCTGACGCTGGTGGGCGTGGTGGATGCCGATCTGGGGCTGGCGGGCGGCGACCTGCGCGCGGCCGAACGCACCGTGCAGTTGCTGCATCAGGTCTCCGGCCGCGCCGGGCGTGCCGAAGCGCCGGGGCGGGTGCTGTTGCAGACCTTCTCGCCCGAGCATCCGGTGATGCAGGCGTTGCTGGCAGGCGACCTGCCGCGCTTCATGGCTGACGAAGCCGCACAGCGCCGCCCCGGCAACTGGCCGCCGTTCGGGCGTCTGGCCGCGCTGATCGTCAGCGCCGATTCGCCCGAAGCCGCCGACGCCTGCTCCCGCGACCTCGCCCGCGCCGCGCCGCATGGCGACGGCATTCTGGTACTCGGCCCCGCCCCCGCACCGCTGGCCATTCTGCGCGGGCGGCACCGGCGCAGGCTGCTGTTGAAAACAAGGCGCGAGATTGCCGTGCAGCCGCTGCTGCGGGCGTGGCTGGCGCAGGTGGTAGCGAAGGGATCGGTGCGGATTGATGTCGATGTGGATCCGATGAGTTTCCTGTAAGGCAGCTGATGGCGATATCGGAAAGCGATATCAATATTCCAACGGCCCTGTCCCGGGCCGGAAACCAAGAAGGGCGCGGGAGACGCCGTGCGGACGTTCCTCAGCGACGCGGACTGGACCTAAACTGCGAGGCAGCGCTGAGCGCCGCAGCCAACGGAAGACAGCGCCGGCCGGTGGATATCGCGCCGAAGCGAAACGGCCTGACCGAATCCATGCCGCAGCGCGGCAAACATCGCAGCAAGCACGGTTTTGCAGTGCGGCGACGTGTTGCGCGCCCCAAAACCCCATGCTAGTTCCCCGCCCGTCAGCGGCAAAGGCTGGCACGGAATGGTGGCTGCCTCGGCGGCCTTGGAATGGAATCCCCCCTCGTGGCGTCTGGCGGCACGACAGTCTCTACCGGCGGCGGCGTGGCGGATCGCTATGCAGCGGCCCTTTACGGTCTGGCCAGCGACGAGCATGCGCTCGACGCGGTTGTGGAACAGATGGACCGGCTTGGCCGCACCATCGACGCCAGCGCGGATTTGCGCCGGTTGCTCGACAGCCCGCTGATCGATGTGCAGACCTCGCAGAAGGCGGCGCTGGCTGTGCTGCAGTCTGAGGGCTTCGGCAAGCTGGTGCAGAATTTTGTCAGCGTGGTGATCGTCAACCGCCGCCAGAGCGCGCTGCGGTCGATCATTCGCGGCTTTGCCGCCCTGGTCGCGCAGAAGCGCGGTGTGGTGGTGGCCTATGTGCAGTCGGCGCATCCGCTGACCGACGTGCAGGAACAGCAGTTGCGGGCCCGCCTGATCGAGGCGGGTTACGGCAACGTCGACATTCAAAAGAGCGTGGAGCCAGGCCTGCTGGGCGGTCTGGTGGTGCGCATTGGCGCCCGCTTGTTTGACTCGAGCCTCAAGTCCCGGCTGCAGCGTCTGCAATACGCCATGAAGGGAGCCGCCTGATGGACATTCGTCCCGCCGAGATCTCGGAAATCCTCAAGAAGCAAATCGCTTCTTTCGATACCGAGGCGAATGTCGCCGAAACCGGCCAGGTGCTGAGCGTCGGCGACGGCATCGCCCGCGTGTTCGGCCTGCAGAACGTCATGGCCGGTGAGCTTGTGGAATTCCCCGGTGCCGGCCTGCAGGGCATGGCGCTGAACCTTGAAACCGACAATGTCGGCGTCGTGGTGTTCGGCGACGACCGCACCATCCGTGAAGGCGACACCGTCAGCCGCACCGGCCGCATCGTGGACGTGCCCGT
>CAIPHQ010000471.1 GCA_903864895.1 uncultured Rhodospirillales bacterium | reverse complement strand
TGCCGGGCGGCGTGAGTATCGACCGGCTGTTGCGGGCGCTGATTGCGCTGGTGCTGTTCAACGCCGCCTACATGGCCGAGGTGGTGCGCGGCGGCCTGCAGGGCGTGCCGGCCGGGCAGGAGGAGGCGGCCTATTCGCTCGGCCTGCACTGGGGGCAGGTGCAGGTGCATGTCGTGCTGCCGCAGGCACTGCGGATCGTGATGCCCGGCATCATCAACACGGTGGTGGATCTGTTCAAGGACACCACGCTGGTGACGATCATCGGCCTGTCCGACCTGCTGGGCGCGGTGGGTCAGGCGCTGAAGGATCCGGCCTGGCTTGGCTTTGCCAGCGAAGGCTACGTGTTTTCCGCGCTGGTGTTCTTTGTGTGCTGCTTCACCCTGTCGGCCTATGGCCGAAGCCTGGAGCGGCGGGGCGCGGGCACAAGCTGACCGGCGCTGTGGGGAGGTACCGGTGCCGCAGACGGCTGGAGCAAGGGCGGCGCGTCAGGCCGCCAGCACCAGCAACTGCCGCGTCAGGATCCCGTCCGGCCCGCGCAGATCGTCCAGGATGTTGAAGTGGTTGCGCCCCGGGGCTGGCAGCAGCACGCCTGGCGCGCCTGCTGCAGCCCGGTAGGCGTGGAGCTTGCGGCTATTGGCCACCAGCGCGGGCAATTCACTCGTGCCATACGTAATGGCCATCGGCTTGGCGACCACCGGCCGGCGCAGCGGTGACAGCAGCGCCACCTGCTCGTCAGACAGCGCCAGCTTGTCGTTCAGATAGGTATCCCGCAGCGGGCCGAGTTCGTAGATGCCAGAGATGCCCAAACCACCGATCACGGCGTGGTGGTTCAACGCCAATGCCGCCAAATGGCCACCTGCCGACCAGCCCGAGACCACCAATGGACCGCCAGCCCCGTGGCAGCGCCCGTTGGCAGCAAGCCAGTCCAGCGCCGCACTGATCTCTTCGACGATTTGCGAGAGTGTCGCCTGCGGTGCCAGCGAATAGCCCACGAACGCCGCCGACCAGCCGTGCGCGCGCACACCCTCGCCAAGGCAGGCAAAGCTTTCCTTGCTGTTCATTTGCCAGTAGCCACCGTGAATGAACACAAGGCACGGTGCGGCGGCGCTGGTTGCCGGGAACACGTCGATCCGGTTGCGCTCGCCGGGACCATAAGGCAGATCGAGCGCGCCAGGATGGGCGGCGCGGACAGCCACAGAGGCACGAGTGCGCGCTTCATGCAGCGCGGCGACATCCGGCACGGCAGCGGTATTGTTGTAGGCCGCATCGCGCGCCGCCCGGCTGAGCGCGCCCCAGTCGAATGCGGGGGTCAGACCGATTTCCAGGCTCGGGGTCACGAATTCGGCCATGTCGTCTCCAGGTTGCGCGAATCTTGCATCGCGCTGTGTCCAGGCCCTCGCCCCGTTGCCGATGGAGAGACCCGACGCCGATGAATTTGATCAGTCTGGATATCCGGATGCTGCGGTCGCTGCTGACGGTGGTGGAGACCGGCAGCATCACCGAAGCCGCGCGCCGTCTCGGGCGAACGCAGCCCGCCATCACGTTGCAGGTGCAGCGTCTGGAGGAACTCACGGGCCGCACCCTGCTGTCTCATGACAACCGCCGCATCAAACCGACGGAACACGGATTGGTCGTGCTGTCATACGCGCAATCCATCCTGCGGCTTCACGACGAACTGCTGTCCCGCATGTCCTCGCAAGGCATTGAAGGCAACGTGATTCTTGGTACGCCAGACCTGTATGCCGCATACATGCTGCCCCCGATTCTGAGCATTTTCCGCAAGGCATTTCCACGCATTCAGGTCGAACTGCGCTGCGTGCTGTCGACGCCACTGGTCAGTCTGGTCAAGCGCGGCGAGGTCGATATTGCGCTGGTGACGCGCATGAATGACTTCACCGGCGGTCTGGTGGTGCATCAGGAACCTCTGGTGTGGCTGACGGCGATTGATTCCGACGTGCATCACGAAACCCCGGTGCCGCTGGCCTTGCTGCCAGACGGCAATCTGTACCGCGACCACGCCATTGCCAGCCTGGAAACCGCTGGCCGCCGCTGGCGTCTGGCCTGTACCAGCGAGAGCATCAGTGGCCTGCAGGCCGCCGTGCTGGCTGGCATGGCGGTGACGGTTCTTGGCCGCAGCACGCTGATCCCGGGCTTGCGCGAACTGCCGCCGAGCCCGGAATTCCCCACACTGCCGAGCGTCGATTTGCTGCTGTACAAGGCAAGTGGTGCCGTGAAACCAGCCGCCCGCGCGCTGCACGACTATTTGCAGCACTATCTGGGGCTGCGCGGCGACGCCGCCGGTGCCGCCCTGCGCCCGGCGCTGCACCTTGCCGCCGAAAGTGCCGAAGCCGGTTAACAGGGCGGCCGGCCGCGTCATGCCGCGCTGGCGGCAGCCACCGCACGGCCTGCCATCACCGTCACCAGATGCGCGCGATACGCCGGTTCGGCATGAATATCGCCGTTCAGGCCATCCTCCGGGATGGTGATGTCCGCAATGGCCGCAGCGTCGAACCGAGCCGACAGGGCGGCTTCCATGGCCGGAATCCGGAACACGCTCGGCCCCCCGCCCGTGACCGCCACCCGCACGCCGGATGCGAACTTGGCCACGAATACGCCCACCACCGCATAGCGCGAAGCCTGACTGCGGAACTTGGCGTAGGCGGCGGCCTGTGGCACCGGGAAGCGGATGCTGGTGATGATCTCGCCGGGCTGCAGCGCCGTGGTGAACAGGCCGGTGAAGAAGGCATCCCCGGCAATCTCACGCCGGTCCGTCACCACTGTGGCACCAAGGCCAAGCACGGCGGCCGGATAGTCGGCTGACGGATCGGCATTGGCCACGGCCCCGCCCAGCGTGCCGCGATTGCGTACGGCGGGATCGCCGATGCCTGCGGCCAGGGCCGGCAGCGCCGGGATGGACGCCGCCACCACCGGGGAATTGGCCACCGCGATGTGGCGCACGGTGGCGCCGATGGTCAGCACACCATCCGCCGCCGCAATGCCGCCCATGGCGGCGATGCCGGACAGGTCAACCAGCGCGCCGGGCGTGGCCAGCCGGAATTTCATCACCGGCAGCAGGCTCATGCCACCGGCAATGCCG
>CAIPHQ010000470.1 GCA_903864895.1 uncultured Rhodospirillales bacterium | reverse complement strand
TGATCCGGCTGGGCTATTCGCCGGTCACGCAGATTTCCTGCCGCGACCACAACCGCATCGCCATTCAGGGCAATGTGCTGGGGGCGGCGGCACTCGGTGTCGCCAATATCCTGTGCCTGACCGGTGACGGCGTGCAGGCGGGCGACCATCCGGAAGCCAAGCCGGTGTTCGACCTCGACAGCACCTCGTTGCTGGAAACCATCCGCGCCATGCGAGACGATGGCCGCTTCCTGTCGGGCCGCAAGATCACCGGCCCGCCACAGGTGTTCGTGGGCGCGGCCGAAAACCCGTTCGCGCAGCCCTATGATTTCCGCCCGATCCGGCTGGCCAAGAAAATCGCCTCGGGCGCGCAGTTCATCCAGACGCAGTATTGCTACGACATCCCGCTGA
This sequence comes from uncultured Rhodospirillales bacterium, assembly GCA_903864895.1. Taxonomy (GTDB): domain Bacteria; phylum Pseudomonadota; class Alphaproteobacteria; order Acetobacterales; family Acetobacteraceae; genus CAIPHQ01. Next base: position 6,365 of record CAIPHQ010000470.1, on the reverse strand, counting down.
TGCAGCGCTTCATGCAGCGCGTGTGCGAGATGGGGCTGGACCGGAAATGCTTCATCCTCGCGGGCGTCGGGCCGCTGGCCTCGGCCAAGGCGGCGAAATGGATCCGCGCCAACGTGCCCGGCGTGCATATTCCGGACGCCATCATCGCACGCATGGAAGCCGCCAAAAGCCAGAAGGCCGAGGGCAAGCGCATCTGCGTGGAACTGATCCAGCAATTGCGCGAGATGCCGGGCGTCGCCGGGATTCATCTGATGGCCTACAAGCAGGAAGAATCCATCGCCGAGATCGTGCGTGACAGCGGCGTGCTGGCCGGGCGCACGCCGTGGCGGCGCGATCTGGTGGCCATGACGCAAGCCGTTGAAACGCAGGGTGCTGCGTAGGATTTAGGGAACACGACCATGACCGACACCGTCCTCAGCTCCCACAAGCGCGAAGTCATCATCGGCTTCGAACGCCGCTTCGTGATGATTGGCGAGCGCATCAACCCCACCGGGCGCAAGCTGCTGGCCGCCGAAATGGCCGAAGGCAACTACACCCGCGTGATTGCCGATGCCGTCGCGCAGGTGGAAGCCGGCGCGCAGATGCTGGACGTGAACGCGGGCATTCCGCTGGCCGATGAGCCGCGCATCCTCGCCGAATGCATCAAGCTGGTGCAGGACACGGTGGACGTGCCGCTGTCCATCGACAGTTCCATCGTGGCGGCGCTGGCCGCCGGGCTGGAAGTGTATCGCGGCAAGGCGCTGGTGAATTCGGTGACCGGTGAGGAAGAGCGGCTGGAAGTGGTGCTGCCGCTGGTCAAGAAATATGGCGCAGCGGTGATCGCCATCTCCAACGATGAAACCGGCATCTCCGAAGATCCGGATGTGCGCTTCGCGGTGGCGAAAAAGATCGTCGAGCGCGCGGCCGATTACGGCATCCCGCGTGAGGACGTGGTGGTCGACCCGCTGGTGATGCCGGTGGGGGCCATCAACGATGCGGGCCGCCGCCTGATCTATCTGCTGCGCCGCCTGCGTGAGGAACTGAAGGTGAATACCTCGTGCGGTGCCTCGAACTTCTCGTTCGGCCTGCCCAACCGGCGCGGCCTGAACGCGGCGTTCCTGCCGATGATGATCGGTGCCGGCATGACCAGCGCCATCATGAACCCGCTGCACCCGGAAGACAGGCAGGCCATTCTGGGCGCCGACGTGGTGATGGGCTGCGACCCCAATTGCGGCGCGTGGATTCGCAAATACCGGGAGCCGACGCCGGGCGCCGATGCCTCCGATGCCGCCACAGGCGCCACCGGCGGCCGCCGCGGTGGCCGCCGTGCCCGCGTGGGCGAAGGCGCGTAGCCGCTACTTCTCCCGCAGCCAGGTCTGGCTGCGGCCCAGCAGGCTGATCAGCAGGTAACCCCGCAGGATCAGCCTGTCCCCGCCGCCGTCCAGCTTGGCCGAGGCGCTGTAGATGTTGCCGGTGTCGGGGTCCACAATCTCCGCCCCGCCCCAGCCGCCTTTGCCATCCGGCCGCAAACCGCGAATGATCTCCAGTCCCAGCAAAGGCTGGTTGTGGCGGTCGCCCTTGCAGGGTTCGCAGGGCCGCGCCGCATCCTTCGGGTCCAGCACCCGGTCGATGCGCCCGTTGAACCCGTCGCCCGCCGCATAGATGCGCACCGCCCCGGTGGTCTGGCCGGTCTTGTCGTCGATGGTCAGCCACACGCCGGTGGGATCCTGCGGCGGCGCGGCGGCCCTGGCCGCAGCGCAAGCCGCGCCTATTGCCACGCACGCCGCCACCGCCGCAATCTCGGCCACCCGCCTCATCCCGAACGCCATGCCACGACCCCGCTGCCCGCCCGAGCGGCCCGCATAAACGCCGCACCGCCGCCGCTGCAAGCCGAAGCGATGGACAGCGCCCGCCGCCGGGCTAACCTGCCATGCCGCAACCACTCGAGGCCCGCATGCCCACCCACGCCGCCACCAGCGTCCGCCCCGAAGCCGTGGGCCTGTCATCGCCGCGTCTGGCCAAGATCGATGGCTGGATGGACCGGCTGATCGACGACCGCAAACTCGCCGGCGTGTCGGTGAACATCATCCGGCGCGGCGAACACATCTACAGCGCGGCGGCGGGGCTGGCCGACATCGCGCGCGGCACGCCGATGCAGCAGGACACCATCCTGCGCATCTACTCGATGACCAAGCCGCTGGTCAGCATGGCCATTCTGATGCTGTACGAAGACGGGCATTTCCAGCTCGACGACCCGATCAGCCGGTATATCCCGGCCTTCAGGCACAGCCGCGTGTTCACCGGTGGCAGCCGGCTGAAATACGAGTCCGAACCGGCGCGCCGCGAAATCACCTACCGCGACCTGCTCACCCACACCTCGGGCCTGACCTACGGCTTCATGGACGCCAACGCGGTCGATGCGATGTACCGCGACAACAACATCGACTTTTCCACCTCCGACCTGCCGCTGGGCGAACTGATCGACAAGCTGGCCGCCATGCCGCTGCTGGCGCATCCCGGCACAGCGTGGAACTACAGCGTCTCCACCGATGTGCTCGGGCGCCTGGTGGAAGTCATTTCCGGACAGTCCCTGCCCGCCTTCCTGCACGAGCGCGTCATCGGCCCGCTGGGCATGACCGACACCGGGTTTCACGTGCCGTCCGAAAAAATCGCGCGCTTCGCCGCCCTGTATGCGCGCGGGCGGGATGGCGCGCCGGTGCTGATCGACGACCCGCGCAGCAGCGGCTTCACCAAAATCCGCGCGCTGGCCTCGGGCGGCGGCGGGCTGGTGGGCACGGCCCCCGATTACCTGCAATTCTGCCGCTGCATGCTGGGCATGGGCACGCTGAACGGCGAGCGCCTGCTGGGCCGCAAGACCGTGCAACTGATGACCGCCAACCACCTGCCCGGCGACATGGCCGACATGGGGCAGGCCCGCTTCAGCGAAAGCAGCTATGCGGGCGTGGGCTTCGGGCTCGGCTTCTCGGTCATGCTCGACCCGGCCAAGGCGCAAATCCTCGGCTCGCCCGGCGAGTTTGCGTGGGGCGGGGCCGCATCCACCGCATTCTGGGTGGACCCGGCCGAGGACATGGCGGTGGTGCTGATGACCCAGTTGCTGCCGTCCTCCACCTACCCGATCCGCCGCGAATTGCGGGTGCTGAGCTATCAGGCCGTGACCGGCTAAGGGGCGGCCAGTTCCAGCAGGGCTGCGGCGGCCTCATCGAACGGGCCGCCCCAGCACCCCGGCTGGCGCTGGCGGAACAGCCGCACCGAGCGGTACCACGGCGTGCGCGCCGGGTCCGCCGATCCGCTGCCCCAGATCCAGAACGGGTTGTCGCCCAGCAACACCCACACCGGCACGCCCAGCGCCCCGCACAGATGCGCCACCGCGCTGTCGGTCATGATGACAAGATCAAGCTGCGCCACCACGGCAGCAGTATCGGCAAAGTCGCGCAGATGCGGCGCAAGGTCGATCACCGGCGCGCCGGCATACGCTGCGAGTTCCGCGCGCGGCGGGCCCATTTGCAGGCTGAACAACTGCACGAACGGCAGCGCGAAGGCCGCCACGAACTGCGCCAGCGTTGCCGCCCGCCCGGGATTGCCGCGGAACGCCTGGCTGCCGGACCACACGATGCCGGCTTTCAGCTTGCGGGGGGCGGCGTTGAGCCATGTGGCGGCGGCTGGCATCCGCTCGGGCGGCGCGGACAAATAGGGGGCGGCGGAAATCTGCGCGGGCGCATCGCAGAACAGCCCCGGCAGGCTGCACAGCCGGATATGGCGGCTGGCCTGCGGCAGCACGTCACCGCTGGTCAGCACCTGCACGCCGGGCAGGGCGTGGCGGAACAGCGGGGCCAGTTCCGTCTGCGTCTCCAGCGCCACGCGCAGCCCCATTGCCTGCGCGTGGGCGATGGCGCGCACCGCCCAGATGGCATCACCAAAGCCCTGCTCGGCGGCCACCAGCAGCGTCTCGCCCGGTGCCGCCTCCCCGCGCCACGGCGCACCCGGCAGGTCGCGCGGCGGTACATCGCCGGTTTCCAGCCGCGCTTCGTAATCGGTCCAGCCTTCGGGAAACCGGCCCTGCCGCAACTGCGCCAGCGCGCGGTTCCAGCGCAGATTGGCGTCGTTGGGGGCGAAGCGCAGCGCGCGGGTCAGCACACGCTCGGCCCCGGCATCGTCCCCGGCGGCGGCCAGCGTGGTGCCCAAATTCATCAGGTAGCCGGGCACGCGCGGCGCTGCGGCCAGTGCGCGGCGATGGCATGCGATGGCGCTGGCATATTCGCGCAAGTCGCGCAGCGCATTGCCCAGATTGCTCCAGAACTCCGGCGCGTCCGGCACCAGCGCCAACCCCGCGCGGTATTCCGCCACTGCCTCCGCCGCGCGCCCCGCCGCACGCAGCGCCGCCCCGGTGCGCAGATGTGCCTCCGCACGGGCGTGGGGCGTGCCGGCGGGCAACTTGATGGGGGCGCTGTGCATGGGGCGATGCTCGCCGCCGCCGGTTAACCCGCCGTCAACGCGGGCGGCGCAAGCTGCACGCCATGGCATCGCCCGACTCACCCCATTCCGCCACCAGCCTGTGCCGCACCGGGGCCGCACGCCGTGCGGCGGGAAACGCTGCGGAAGCGCTGGCGCTGCAAACCGCCGCCATCCGGCGCGACCCGAATTTCGCCCCCGCCTGGGCCGAAGCCGGGCTGGCGCTGCTGGATCTGGGCCGCCCCGGTGAGGCGCTGGCGCGCCTGCGCCGCGCCGTGTTTCTCAATCCCGAACTGGCGGGTGCGCGCAATGCGCTCGGGCTGGAATTGCTGCGGCGCGGCCAGTTTGCGCTGGCCGAGGCGGAATTGTCCGCCGCCGCCTGCACCGCGCCCGGTGAATGGCCGCTGCACCTCAATCTCGGCCTCGCCCGCCAGAGGTTGCGCCGGTATCCGCACGCCGTGGCGGCAATGACCGAGGCAGCCCGGCTCGCCCCCGGCAATGCCGCCTGCTGGAACGCTTTGGGCACGGTGCAGCATCAGGCCGGATGGCTGGAACAGGCCGAAGCCGCCTACCGCACCGCGCTGCGCTTGCGCCCGGACTGGCCGGACGCGCTGGGCAATCTGGGCTGCACGTTGCGGGCGCTGGGCGATCCGGCGCAGGCGGTGGACTGCTACAGCCGCGCACTGGCGCAAGCGCCGGATTTTGCCGAAGCCCGCTGGAACCGCGCACTCGCGCTGCTCTCACAGGGCTATCTGGCGGAAGCGTGGGAGGATCATGAGTGGCGCTGGCAAGTGCCCGGCTTTCCCTCCCCGCGCCGCAATTTTGCAGCCCCGCTGTGGAATGGTGAGGACATCACCGGGAAGACCATCCTGCTGCACGCCGAACAAGGGTTCGGCGACACGCTGCAAGCGCTGCGCTACGTGCCAATGGTCGCCGCGCGCGGGGCCGGGGTGATTCTGGAAGTGCCGCGCGAATTGCTGCGCCTCGCGCTGCGCGTGCCCGGCCCGCGCGCCGTGCTGCCGGTGGGCGAGGCATTGCCCGCGTTCGATATTCACGCCCCGCTGCTGAGCCTGCCGCGCGCCTTTGCCACCACGCTGGACAGTATCCCGGCGTCCGTACCCTATTTGTCGCCAATCCCGGCGGAGGCCGCGCGGTTCCGGGACAGGCTTGCCCCCCTGCCCGGACTGCGCGCCGGTCTGGTGTGGGCCGGGCGGCCCACGCATGGCAACGACGCCAACCGCTCCGTCACGCTCGCCACGCTGGCACCGCTGCTCGCCCTGCCGGGCGTGTCATGGGTCAGCCTGCAAACCGGCCCGCGCGCGGCCGATCTGGCAGTGCTGCCGCACGGGCAAGTGTTTGATCTGGCTTCCGAGTTGCGGGACTTCGCCGATACGGCGGCCGCGCTGGCGGCGCTGGATGTGCTGGTCTCGGTGGACACGTCCTGCGTGCATCTGGCCGGTGCGATGGGGGTGGCGGCGCATGTGCTGCTGCCCTTCGCGCCGGACTGGCGCTGGCTGCTCGGGCGGGCGGACAGCCCGTGGTACCCGTCCCTGCGGCTGCACCGGCAGGCCACGCGCGGCGGCTGGGCTGCGCCGGTGGCCGAAATCAGCGCTGCCCTGAGGCTGCGCGCTGCCCCCAACCGGCAAAAGGCCGCGTGAATGTACGAGCAATCCAAGGCGGCCAAGCGCCGCATGACGCAGCCTGCGTTCATGACCCGCTACTTCACCGGCAGCGGGCTGGACATCGGCGCAGGGCCGGATGGTCTGTCACGCTATTGCGGCGTGTTCCCGCTGCTGCATGCGGTGCGGGATTGGGACTTGGCGGATGGGGACGCGCAATATCTCGCGGGCGTGGCGGACGCGTCGGTGGATTTCGTCCATGCCAGCCATTGTCTGGAGCACATGCGCGACCCCCGC
>CAIPHQ010000469.1 GCA_903864895.1 uncultured Rhodospirillales bacterium | reverse complement strand
GGTGCGCGGTCGCTACTCGGTGATGAATGGCCTCTCGCATCCGGACAACTCCGGCGGGCACGTAGTGGAGAAGAGCTTCCTCACCGGTGCGCGTTTTCCTTCGTCTGCGGTTTTCAAAAACAGCATCTCGGTCGATCAGCTCGCGGCGGAATCGCTGGGGCATCACACACGCTTCCCCTATCTGGCCTTGGGAGTAAACGGCCAGCACGACGGGCTGCTCTCGGTTTCGCGCGATGGTGTGTTCATTCCTCCGGAGCTGAGTCCGGCGAAAGTCTATCGCCGTCTTTTCACACCGGACACGATGGAGGAAAGCGAACAACGGATGCGCGAGATCGGCCAGCGGATCAGCACGCTCGACTTTGTAAACGAAAAGGCGAAACGACTCTCGCGCAATCTCGGCGCGGAGGATCGTGCGCGACTCGACCATAGCCCACCGCGGACGGGATGCGGCCCAGCAGCGCCGACACTTCGGCGCCGGCCTGCGTAAAGCGGAAGATATTGTCGATGAAGAACAGCACGTCCTGGCCTTCTTCGTCACGGAAGTATTCCGCCACTGACAGACCCGACAGCGCCACGCGGGCACGCGCACCCGGCGGCTCGTTCATCTGGCCATACACCAGCGCCACCTTGGAGCCTTCGGTATTGCCATCGCCGAGCTTGATGACGCCCGCGTCGATCATTTCATGGTACAGGTCGTTGCCTTCACGGGTACGCTCACCGACGCCCGCGAACACCGACACGCCGCCATGCGCCTTGGCGATGTTGTTGATCAGTTCCTGAATCAGCACGGTCTTGCCCACGCCGGCGCCGCCGAACAGGCCGATCTTGCCGCCGCGCAGATACGGGGCGAGCAGATCCACCACCTTGATGCCGGTGACGAGAATGTCGGCCGCAGCCGCCTGTTCCTCGAAGCTCGGCGCGGCGCGATGGATCGGGTAACGCTTCTCGTACGGCACCGGGCCACGCTCGTCGATCGGGTCGCCGATGACGTTCATGATGCGGCCCAGCGCGCCGGGGCCAACCGGCACGCTGATCGGCGCGCCCGTGTCCAGCACTTCCTGGCCGCGCACCAGACCGTCGGTGCCGTCCATCGCGATGCAGCGAACGGTTTTCTCGCCGAGTTCCTGCGCCACTTCCAGCACAAGCTGGCGGTCGCCAATCATTGTGGTCAGCGCGTTCTGAATGAACGGCAGCTCGCCATCGAACTGCGCGTCCACCACGGCGCCCAGCACCTGCGTGACGCGTCCGACATTATTGCTGGCCATCTGTGGTCCCCATTCCTTCGTCTGACGACTCTCGTCTGCCCGGTGCCGGGCGCAATCCGGTTAGAGCGCCTCGGCGCCCGAGATGATCTCGATCAGTTCACGCGTGATGTTCGCCTGACGCGCACGGTTGTAGTTCTGCGACAGACGCTTGATCATGTCGCCCGCGTTGCGCGTGGCGTTATCCATCGACGTCATCTGCGAACTGTAGAAGCCCGCAGCATTTTCCAGCAGCGCGCGGTAAATCTGGATCGCCAGATTCTGCGGCAGCAGGCGGGCAAGGATGGTCTCCTCGTCCGGCTCGAACTCATAGCTGGCCTTGGTCTCGGTGGCATCGCCCGCCTTTACCTCGGGCAGCGGCGCCGGGATCAGCCGCGATTCGGTCGGGATCTGCGAGATCACCGAGGCGAAGCGGTTGTACACCAGCGTGCAGACATCAAATGCGCCCGCGTCGAGCATGGAGGTCACCTGTGCGGCGATCTCCTGCGCGTCGGCGAAGCTGACCATCTTCTTGCCGGCGAAGTTGATGTCGCCGACCACGCGGCTGCCCATCTCGCGGCGCAGGAAGTCGCGGCCCTTGCGGCCGACGGCGAAGATTTTCACCGTCTTGCCTTCGCTTTCCAGCTTGCGGGCCAGATTGCGCGTCAGGCGCCCGATGTTGGAGTTGAACGCACCGGCCAGACCACGATCACCGGTGATCGCCACCAGCAGATGCACCTGATCCTTGCCGCTGCCCACCAGCAGGCGGGGCGCCGTGGGGCTGCCCGCCACGTTGGCGCCCAGCGAGCCGAGCATCCGCTCCATGCGCTGGGCATACGGACGCGCGGCTTCCGCCTGCGTCTGCGCCCGGCGAAGTTTCGACGCAGCCACCATCTTCATGGCGCTGGTGATCTTCTGCGTCGATTTCACGCTGTTGATGCGTGTCCGCAGAGCTTTCAGACTGGGCATGCCGCGCTACCGTCCGGCTGTGATTGGCTCAGGCGAAGCTTTTGGTGAAGCTGTCGAGGAAAGCCACCAGCTTGGCCTCGACGTCCTTCTTGATCTCGCGGTCGGTGCGGATCGACTCGACGATCTCCGGCGCACGGGCGCGGATTTCGCTGAGCAATTGCCGCTCGTAGGCGCCGATCTTGTTGATGGCGATGCCGTCCAGATAGCCGCGCACACCGGCGAAAATCGCCAGCACCTGGTCTTCGACCGCGACCGGCTTGAACTGCGGCTGCTTCAGCAGTTCGGTCAGACGCGCGCCACGGGCCAGCAGCTTCTGGGTCGAGGCATCGAGGTCCGAGGCGAACTGCGAGAACGCCGCCATTTCGCGATACTGCGCCAGTTCCAGCTTGATGCGGCCGGCCACCTGCTTCATCGCCTTGATCTGCGCCGCAGAGCCCACGCGCGACACCGAGAGGCCGACGTTCACGGCAGGGCGGATGCCCTTGAAGAACAGTTCGGTCTCAAGGAAGATCTGGCCGTCGGTGATCGAGATCACGTTGGTCGGAATATAGGCCGACACGTCGTTGGCCTGCGTCTCGATGACCGGCAGCGCCGTCAGCGAGCCCGCGCCATTGGCGTCGGAGAGCTTCGCCGACCGTTCCAGCAGGCGCGAGTGGAGATAGAACACGTCGCCGGGATAGGCCTCGCGGCCCGGCGGGCGGCGCAGCAACAGCGACATCTGGCGATAGGCGACGGCCTGCTTGGAGAGATCGTCGTAGATGATGACGGCGTGCATGCCGTTGTCGCGGAAGAACTCGCCCATGGCGCAGCCCGAGAAGGGCGCGAGGAACTGCATCGGCGCGGGGTCCGAGGCGGTGGCGGCGACGATGATCGAATATTCCAGCGCGCCGCGCTCTTCGAGCACCTTGACGAACTGCGCGACGGTCGAGCGCTTCTGGCCGATGGCGACATAGACGCAGTAAAGCTTCTGGCTCTCGGGCGCGCCTTCGACGTTTAGGGCCTTCTGGTTGAGGATCGTGTCGAGCGCGATGGCGGTCTTGCCGGTCTGGCGGTCGCCGATGATCAATTCGCGCTGGCCGCGGCCGATCGGGATCAGTGCGTCGATCGACTTGAGGCCGGTCGCCATCGGC
>CAIPHQ010000468.1 GCA_903864895.1 uncultured Rhodospirillales bacterium | reverse complement strand
TCGAGTCCGTGCCATTCACACTGGTGGCCCCATCAGACGTGGCGCAGACATGGTGGCTGCGCGCCACCGGCCTGACACCGGCCGGCATGGTGGTGCACCCGCATGTGGAACTGGCCCCCGCCGCCCCTGCCGAGCGCATGGCCGCGCCGGATATGGGGCCGGTGCGGGTAGCGTTCATTGGCCATGCCGCGTTCCACAAGGGTTGGGGTGTGTTTCGCGATCTGGCGCTGGCGGCGCGGATGCTGGGGGCGTACGAGTTCTTCCAGTTCGCCAGCCCGGCGGAATTGCAGCCGCGTGACGGCATCACCGCCGTGGCCGCCGAAACCTCGCCGCGCGACCCGTTCGGGATGCAGCGTGCGCTTTCCGCTTACGGCATCGACCTTGTGCTGGCGCTGTCGCCGTGGCCGGAGACCTTTGGCTACGTGCCGCACGAAGCCATCGCCGCCGGGGCCGCCGTGGTGACCACCGAAGCGAGCGGCAATGTGGCAGCCCTGATCCACGCAACCGGCCACGGCAAGGTGCTGGACACGCCGGAGGCACTGCTGGACTGGTTCCGGCGGCTGGGGGCGGCGCGCTTTGCCTTGTCCCGCCGCCGCAGTGCGGCACATGCGCCGCGGCTGCGCCATGTTGGCTCAAGCGCCACGCTGGGCGGCGGGCTGGCGTCGGACCCGGACCTGCATCTGCTGTGCGGCGGCGTGCGGGTGGACGGCGAAGCGGTGGACGCGGGCATACGCTTCACGCTGCCGCCGGGCGCGCGGCTGGTGGAACTGCGCTCACGCCGCGCCTATCCGGTGTGGGAGCAGGCGGTGGGGGCCGATGGCCGCGTGCTGGGGGCGGCCGTTGCCGCGCTGACGCTGGATGATGTGGCACTGGCGCTGGACGATGTGCGTCTCGGCCACGGCTGGCACGCGCCAGAGCCGGGCTGGCGCTGGACCGATGGGCGGGCGGTGCTGGATGTGACGGGCGCTGCGGTGCTGACCGCCGCCGTGCTGCCGATTGCGCAGTACTGGAGCACCGGGCTGTGACCACGCTGTGCTTCACCAGTTTCAGCTATGCCTATCTGCCGCGCGCCCGCGTGCTGGCCGAGACCCTGCGCGCCACACACCCGGACTGGACGCTGTGGGCGGTGCTGGTGGACCGCGCGCCGCCCGCTGTGGATGAAACTGCGGCACTGGCGGCGTTTGATGGCGTGGTGAGGGCGGATCAGCTTGGCATTGCCGATTTCGATGCGTGGATGTTCAGGCACGGTATCATCGAAGCCTGCACCGCGGTGAAAGGCGCGATGCTGCTGCACCTGCTGGGTACGGGAGCGGCGCGCGTGGTGTATTTCGACCCCGACATCGCGCTGTTTCACCCGCTTTCGGCGCTGGACCACGAATATGCCGACGCGTCCGTGGTACTGACTCCGCATCAGATTGCGCCGAACGGTACTGCGCTGGCCGCCGCCGACAACGAGATTGCCGCGCTGCGCTACGGTATTTTCAATCTCGGCTTTCTGGCCGTGCGAAATGACAAGGCCGGGCGGGACTTCGCCGCGTGGTGGGCAGAGCGGCTGCACGAAGCCTGCTACGACGACCCGGAGTCCGGGCTGTTCACCGACCAGAAATACTGCGACCTGGCGCCCGCACTGTTCCCCGGTGTGGCGGTGGCGCGTGAGCCCGGATGGAATGTGGCAAGCTGGAACCTGAGCCGCCGCACATTGGCGTTTGATGCCGGTGGCACGCTGCTGGCCAATGGCGCACCGCTGGCGTTCTACCATTTCACAAAGTTCGGTGGCATCGGGGCGGCGATGACCGAGCGTTATGCCGGAGATAATCCGGTGCCGCATGAATTGTGGCACTGGTACGGGCGAAGGCTGGCCACGCACGCGGCACCAGAGGTGCCGCAGGGCTGGTGGTATTATGGCCACTTCGCCGATGGCACGCCGGTGCCGCGCAGCGCACGGCTGTGGGCGCGGCAGCACCCGGATGTGCTGCGGCGCTTTGCAAACCCGCTGGAGATCTCGCCCGGATGCCTGCGGGAGCAGATGGCGGCCTAGCCGCCGCGCCTCAGTTCCGCACGCTGGCCAGCAACTGCTTGGCGATGATCAGCTTCTGCACTTCGCTGGCACCTTCATAAATCCGCAGCGCGCGAATATCCCGGTAGAGTTCTTCCACCTTCACGCCGCTGGTAACGCCGAGACCGCCGAACATCTGCACCGCCGCGTCGATCACCTGTTGCGCCGATTCGGTGGCGTGCAGCTTGGCCATGGCCGCTTCGCTGGTAATGCGGCGGTGCAGCACATCGCGAGTCCATGCCGCGCGATAGACCAGCAGCGCGCTGGTTTCCACCGCCACTGCCATGTCGGCCAGCTTGGCCTGCGTGAGTTGCAAATCCGCCAGCGTGGCGCCGAACATTTTGCGTGTCGTGGCACGGTGCAGCGCCTCATCCAGCGCGCGGCGGGCGAAACCGAGGG
>CAIPHQ010000467.1 GCA_903864895.1 uncultured Rhodospirillales bacterium | reverse complement strand
GGGTCTGGTCCAGCAGCGTCAGCTTGCCTTCGACTTCCAGCACGCGCTGGATCACGAACATCACGTCCGGGCGGCCGGCGTCATACTCGTCGAACACCAGGGCGCAGGGATGCTGCAACGCCCAGGGCAGGATGCCCTCGCGGAATTCGGTGATCTGCTTGCCGTCCTTCAGGACGATGGCGTCCTTGCCGATCAGGTCGATGCGGCTGATGTGGCTGTCGAGGTTGACGCGGATGCAGGGCCAGTTCAGCCGTGCCGCCACCTGCTCGATATGCGTGGATTTTCCGGTGCCGTGATAGCCCTGGATCATCACGCGGCGGTTGAACGCGAACCCGGCCAGAATGGCCAGCGTGGTCTCGCGGTCAAAGCGGTAGGACGGGTCGATGTCCGGCACATGCTCGGTGCGGGTGGCAAAACCCGGCACCTCCATGGCGGTGTCGATGCCGAACGCCTCACGCGCAGACACCACCGTGTCGGGCATGTTGATGGCCGAGGTCGGCGTGGTCCGGCTGTCGTCGGCAGCGGCAACTGTGTTCATAAGCCAGCAATCCTGTGGTTTCCCGGTTGTGCAGACTAACCCGGGCATTCCGGTCTTGGGTAGGCGTCAGCCCGCCGCTGCCATCGGGGCAGCGCTGAGCCGGTTGCGCAGGGCAGCATAGGCCAGATTGATCGTCTTCAGCCGTTCCTCGGCATCACGGTCGCCGTTGTTGGCGTCCGGGTGGTGCTTTTTGGCAAGCTGTTTGTAGCGGGTTTTCAGTTCATCCATGGTCAGCGGCCAGCCAAGCCCAAGGGCGGCCAGCGGTTCGCGCATTTCCGCCGGTGCATCCGGCGCGCGGGCGCGCTGTTCGCGCTGCTGGGCGCGGTGCCGTGCCGCATTCAGCACATGCAGCGGGTCGCGGTCCATATCGGCGTCGATCCGCGCCCCCAGGCTGCCCAGCGGCCAGGTCGGGCGCTGCCAGGCGGTGTCGGCGCGGGTGGAGGCCTCGATCTCGATCGGCGACATGCCTTTGTAGAAATCCCACGAGGCGTTGTAGGCGCGCACGTGCTCCAGGCAGAACCACCAGTATTCGGTCAGGGCGTCACGCGACTTGGGTGCCCGGTACTCGCCCTGGGCACCGCAGCTTGGCATTTCACAACAGCGGCCAGGCGCTCCGGGGTCGGGCGCGTAGGCCCGGGTTCGCGGAGGGCGGCGGGTCATGCGCGATATGTGCGGCGGGTTGGCGGATTTGCAAAGAGGGATTTGAGCATCGCGGCACATGCGCCATATGTGCGCCATGACATCCCGCGCCGACCGCATCGCCACCGCCCTGAATGACCGCTTTGCGCCGGTTTTGTTGCGCGTTGCCGATGACAGCGCCAGCCACGCCGGGCACGCGGGGGCTGCCGAGGGCGGGCAGACGCATTATTCCGTATTGATGGTGGCCGCCGCCTTCGCGGGCCAGACCCGCGTGGCCCGATCGCGCGCGGTGCATGAGGCGCTGGCGGCGGAATTCGGCACGGGCCTGCACGCGCTGGCGCTGACGCTGCGCACGCCCGATGAGCAGGCGCGGGTTTAACCCGGCCTGAACCAGCGGTGCTTCACGGTGGCGCAAATCGCCGCAGGAGCCGCGCCATGCCGAGCAAACTGGTCAACCGCAACGTCACCGCCCATCGCGGCCGCACCAGCATGCGGCTGGAGCCGGAGGTGTGGGACGCGCTGGAGGAAATCCGCCAGCGGGAGCAGGTCTCGCTGGGCGAACTCGTCCGCACGGTCGAAGCGCGCGGGCATGAGGGCGGGCGCACCTCTGCCGTGCGGGTATTCGTGGTGGATTATTTCCGCGCCGCCGCAACCGATGCAGGGCATGATGCCGCCGGGCACGGCGCGCTGCCCGCGCGCCAGCGCCGCCCGGCTCAGACGGCGGTTTCGGCCGAGGCGCCGGCACCGGTGTAGCGATCCGGCCAGCGCCGCTTCACCACCGCGCCATCCGCCGCATAGGCGTGGCAGGTGTCGATCATGCGTCCGGCGTTGCTGGAATCGTCTTTCTGCCGCGCGGGCAGGATGAACGTGGTCTGCACCGCCACGGTGGCCATCTGTTGCAGCAATTCGCGAATGTGCGTGCAGCCGTGCACGCCGCCGATGCGGGCATTGGCCTCGCGCAGGAAGCCGGAGCGGATGGTCAGCCCGGCGAGCCGCCCGAAGGTTTCCGCCCCGCCCGGGCAGGCCACGAACGGCCCGCGCACGGTGAAGGCCTCGCAGGCCACGATGGTCAGCGTGGTATCCACCGTCATGCGCACCAGCATGTTGTGCAGCTTCTGGCCCGGCTCCAGTTGCCCGAAATCGCCCACCGTGAAGCCGTAGGTCTTGGCGTCGGCAATCTCGGCCTCGATGTCGAACAGGCCGTCCGTGCGGCGGTAGCCGCGCAAGGCGATATCGCGCAGATGCAGCAACTCGCGCTCGGCGGGCTCACTCAATGACATCGGGCTCTCCGGGCGTGTTGCAGTGCAGCGGATATACAAGGCGGTCCAGCCGGTTCAAGCCGGGGCACTGCATGGCTGGCGGCCTTCGATCAGCGGGCGCGCGGCGTCGATGGCGGCCCCCGCCGCCGCAAAGAACGCCGTCACCCGCGCCGTGCGGCGCAGATCGGCGTGGGTGACGATCCACAATTCCCGCATCAGCGCCGGCACCGGCGCGGCGGCGGCGCGCAGCAATCCGGGCTCGGCATCGCCCAGATAACAGGGCAGCGCCGCGACGCCGATGCCCTGCCGCGCGGCCAGCATTTGCTGGATCAGGCTGTTGCTGCGGAACACCACCGACTCTGGCGGCGCGGCGTCTGCCAGCCATGCGGCGGCGTTGATGCCGCCTGCCTGTTCCTCCCACCCGATCAGCGCGTGGCCGGAAAGCCGGTCCAGCGCGGAAGGCAGGCCGTGCGCGGCGGCGTATGCGGGGGCTGCGTAGAGAGTCCACGCCACATCGGCCAGTTTGCGCCCCCACAAATCCCCCTCACGCGGGCGGTCTGCCCGCAGCGCCACGTCGGCTTCGCGCCGCGACAGGCTGAACAGCCGGTTGGCAATGGCCAGTTCGGCCACGATGCCGGGGTGGGCGCGGCGGACGGCGGCGAACACAGTGGGCAGGATGCGGTAGGCCAGCGACTCGGACGCGGTGACGCGCAGTTTTCCGGCCAGATGCAGGTCACGCCCGGCGATGCCGCGCGCCGCCTCCGCCGCCGCATCCTCCATGCGCTCGGCGGCGGCAGCCATCACCTGCCCGGCCTCGGAGGCGTGGTACTGCCCGCCCGGGCGGCGTTCGAACAGCACTTGCGCCAACCGCTTCTCCAGTGCCGTCAGACGGCGGAACACGGTGGAATGGTCCTGCCCCAGCAGGGTGGCGGCGCGGGCAAGCGTGCCTGCGCGCGAAATGGCCAGCACCAGCCGCAGGTCGTTCCAGTCGCTCAAATCCGTTTGCATGTTTGCCAGCCCTGCTTGCGAAACCCCAACGCGCATGGCGCTGTTGCAAACCCATCTGTCCCGGTGACGGCGCGTTAGGCAAGCCCGCTGATGAACCTGGAGCAGACCGATGCCCACATTCGAACTGATCAGCCACGCGCTGTGCCCCTATGTGCAGCGCGCCGCCATCGTGCTGGCGGAAAAGCAGGTGGAGTTCACCCGCATCGACATCGACCTTTCCAACAAGCCGGACTGGTTCCGCGCCATCTCCCCGCTGGGCAAGACCCCGCTGCTGCGGGTGGATGGCACGCAGGTGATCTTTGAAAGTGCCGTGATCTGCGAGTATCTGGACGAGACCATCGGCCCCCGCCTGCACCCCGCGGACGCGCTGGACCGCGCCCGGGCGCGCGGCTGGATCGAAATGGCGTCTGCCACCCTGAACAGCATCGGGGGCTACTACACCGCGCCGGACGCCGCCGCTTTCGCCGCCAAGGCCGTGGATGTGCGGGCCAAGTTCGCACAGACCGAGGCGGCGCTGGGTGATGGCCCGTACTTCGCCGGGGACACGTTCGGCTTGGTGGATGCGGCGTTCGCGCCGGTGTTCCGCTATTTCGACACGCTGGACCGCTTTGTGCAGCCATCGGTGCTGGAGGGCTTCCCGAAACTCGCTGCCTGGCGCGCGGCGCTTGCGGTGCGGCCCAGCGTGCAGGGCGCGGTGTCCGCAGCCTATCCGGCGTTGCTGGAGGCGTTCTTCCGCCGCCGCAATTCCTGGCTATCCGGGTTGATGCCGCGCGCGGCCTGATCGCCGCCAGCGTCCAGATGGCGGGTGTCCAGACGCAACAGCGTGGCATCTGCCAGCGCCGCCCATGGCCGCCCGCCGAGGGCTGCGATCCAGTGCAACAGCGGCACGCGCTCGGTGGCCCCTGCCATCCAGCTTCGGCGGTAGGCAGCGGCGTCGAACCACGGCACGGGCCGCCAATCCTGCGCCGCACCCACGGTCAGGTAGTGCAAAAATGCGTCACGGCCCGGGCGCACCTGCCCGGCATGGGCGGCACAATAATATCGCGGGTCGAACAGCGGAATTGGCGCCACCGCCTGCCCGCGCCGCCGCGCCAGATAATCCGCCAGTGGCGAGGTGGTGGCAGGCAGGGCGTGGACGGCGGCGTACCAGACCGGGTCGAAGTAGCGGCAGGGCATGTGGCCTGCCGCCTCCCCCTGCGACAGGTAATGCCACAGCGGCGGCACGTCCGGCGGCAGGCGGTGCGTGTGGCGGTACCAGTGCGGGTGGAAATACGGGTTGGGAAACCGGTCTTCCCGCCAGCCATCGCGGCAGAAATGCGCCAGCGGGTCGGCCCCGGCCTCGGCCACGTCGGGGTTGTTCAGCAGGTAGTAATTGGCGTCGAACAACCCCGATGCGGCCAGATCCGCAGCCATCGGGCCGGTCAGGCGGCGAGATCCGCCAACTGCGCCAGTGCGGCGCGCAGTGCGTCCAGCGCCTTGCCGGTCAGCGTCAGCGGCGCGTAGCCCTCGGCTTCCCAGACATCGGCCGGGCCGCCGAACACCGGGTGCAGCGCCATGGCCGCGCCATTGGCGAAGGCGTTTCGGTTGCCGGTGTCCAGATAGGATTCCGCCGGCAGTCCTTCGGCCAGCGCGATGTCGTGGCGGTCGAGTTCGATGTGGCAATACGTCACGCGCGCGGCCTACTCCTGCCGGATGCTGTGGCCGTTGAGCAGGCAGCGGATGGGGGTCAGCAGTCCGGCGGCATACACGGCGTGATCCGGCGACAGATGCAGCGGGCGTGCGGGCAAGCCGGGGCCGAAGGCGTGGGCGGCGATGCGCACCGGCCAGACTTTGGCCGGGTGCGGATGGGCCGCACAGTCAACCGTGCGCTGCCCGGTCCAGCGGATTGTCCGCGCCGTGCCGTCCAGCACCGTCACGGCGTCACCCGCCGCGAGCGTCTCGACGCGGCGCGGCCCGTCTGGCGTCAACAGGCTGGTTCCGGCGGCAAAGCAGGGCAGCGCCGCGCCGGTCACTTTTGTGCCACCTGTTTCGTCGGGCAGCAGGGTGAAATGCGCCAGCGACGATCCGGCACCGACATCCACCATCACGCCGCCGACGGTCAGTTCCCCGGTGACGGGGTCGTACTGCGCCGTCGCGCCGCTATAGGGAACGTCTGGCAAGTCCAGCGTACCGCCATCCATTTTCACCAGCCCGTTCGCCAGACCGCCCTGATGCAGCCGCAGCGTGCCGCTGAAGATGATAGAACCGGGGTGGCCGCTGACGTCGATGGTGCCGGTGAAGCCTTGTGCATCGGCCACATCCAGCGTGCCCTGAATATCCACGGTCCCCGCGCCGGTCAGACTGCCGGCGATGCTCAACGAGCCGGGGACGAGCCCGATCACGAAAGCCTCAGAGACCCAGAGCGATCCGTCCAGCGAGACACCGGTGTTGATGCTTCCCCTCTCGACTCTCAGCGTCCCGGCACTGCCCACCGTGACAAGTCCGGCCGAAGGCAGACCGCCGCCGATGACCAGCGTGCTGGTAGTGTCCAGCGTGATGACTCCGTTCTGCGCCAGAGTGACCGTTTCCGCCCGCACCGCGCTGCCGCCGCTGATCTCCAGTGTGCCGGATTTGAACGTGCCGGGGATGTCGATAATGCCATCCAGACCCAGCATGATCTGCTGCGCTTCGAGCGTGGTCGGCAGGCTGGACGGGGAGGCTGCCACCGCCAGCGTATTGCTGGTGCTGCCAAAGGAGGTGGGGGCGACCTGAATCGCGGTCTGGGTCCACAATCCGCCGTCGTTCAGCGTCACCGCGCCGTCGATGGTGGCCGGGGCAATGCCGCCGGAGACGGACGCTGCAGACAATATACCGAGCGCGGCGGCGCTGCCGCCATCTGCGGCGAGCCGGACCAGGCCGGTGGCGGCGCCGGAAAGATCAAGCAAGGATGCCGTGAGTAACGCAGGGCTGGCTTCCCCCAGTCCTTCACCCTTGCCGCGCAGCTTCAGGTTGGCCGTATTCCGGGACGGCTGGGCCATGGCGCGGGTGCTCCTGCATCGAATGGCAGGAGCCTACCACAAACAAAATTATGACAAAAAACGCAATATTTGCCCCCGGCCCGATCAGGCGGCCGGCGGCTCCCCCTGCTTCGGCGTGTAGCCCAGTTCGCCGAACAACACCGTCACTTCACGGATGGCCGCCTCGGCGGCGATAGCGTCGGTGCCCTTGGCGACGATGGCCACGCCGTTGCCGCCCTCGCGGTAATACGGGTAACTGCCCAGATCGAGTTGCGGGTAGCGGCCCTGCACGGCGGCCAGACCGTCGGCGATGCGGCCTTCCAGCGCGCCGGTGGCGTGGACGGCGCGCGAGATCACCGGCAGGCCGCCGGCCAGGGTGGGGGCCAGCGCCTCGAACTGCGCCTGCATGATGCGCGGGACGCCTGCCATGACATGCACGTTGCCGATATTGAACCCGGGCGCGCGGGATGCGGCGCACTCGATCAGCGTGGCACCGCGCGGCATGGTGGCCATGCGCTGGCGGGCGGCGTTGAACTCGCCGGGCGCGTAGCCCACCGCCATCTTGGCGTACGCTTCGGGGTGGATTTCGTGCGGCAGGCCGAACGCGGCGGAGACGCATTCGCTGGTGATGTCGTCATGGGTCGGCCCGATGCCGCCGGTGGTGAACACATGATCGAACATCGCGCGCACCAGATTGAGCGTGCCGATGATGGTCTCCGGCACATCCGGGATCACCCGGACCTCACGCAGCGGGATGCCGATCTCACCCAGACGGGTGGCGAGGTATTTGATGTTCAAATCCTGCGTGCGGCCGGACAGCACTTCGTTGCCGATCACCAGCAGGCAGGCGGTAGGATTCTGGGTCATCGGCGGGTCCTCGGTCACAGAAAATCGCGCAGCAGCGGCACCAGCGGCAGGTCGGCGGGCGGCATTTTATACTCGGAGAGTTTTTCCGGCCGCACCCATGCCAGCGCCTGCCCCTCCCGCCCCTGCGGCGTGCCGCGCCAGCGGCGGCACAGGTACAGCGGCATCAGCAAATGGAATTTCGGGTAGGCGTGCGAGGCGAAAGTGAAGGCACCGAGGCAGTTGCCCGCCACCTCGATGCCGAGTTCCTCGCGCAATTCGCGGATCAGGGCGGCTTCCGGCGTCTCGCCGGGGTTCATCTTGCCGCCGGGGAACTCCCACAGCCCGGCCATCTTCTTGCCTTCCGGGCGGCGTGCCAGCAGAATCCGGCCCTCGGCGTCGATCAGCGCGCAGGCGGCCACCAGCACCAGCGGCTTGTCGGCGGGTTCAGCGCCGGTCGCCGCCGGGGTGTCGAACAGGTCGTCGCGGGTCGCCTCAAAACGCAGCACCGGTTGTTCGGCGCTGCGGGCGGTGAATTTTTCGGTGCCGCCGCCGACATGGCGGAAGCCGATCTTGCGCAGCACGGCCACAGAAGCGCTGTTGTCGGTGGCCACCGAGGCTTCCAGCGCGTCCAGATCCAGATTGGCCAGCGCCCAGCGGGCCAATCGCCCGGCGGCTTCGCTGGCAACACCATGCGTCCAGTAACGGCGCGCGACCCAGTAGCCGAGATGGCCGGTGCGCGCCGCGCGGTCGATGCGCAGGCCGACGCCGCCGACAATGGTCTCCTGCTCACCCTCACGGCCCGTAACGACCAGATGATATTCGCGCCCTTCGGCCAGCGCCTGCGCCGAGAAGGCAATCCATTCATCGGCGGTTTCGCGCAGATACGGGTACGGCACTGCCGCCAGCGAGCGGCAGACCTCCCAGTCGTTCAGCAGGCGGTGCAGGTCAGCCGCGTCCTCGGGCCGGAACGGCCGCAGCGTCAGGCGCTCGGTGGCGAGCGGTGCGAAGGACAGGGTCATGCCTGACGGAGTGCCCAATGCCGCCCCGCGCCGCAAGCCCCGCCTGCGGTCAGGAGCGGTACGAGCCGTTGATGTCGATGTAGCCGTGCGTCAGATCGCAGGTCCACGCGGTGGCCTTGCCGGTGCCGAGGCCGAGATCGACCGCGATGCCGATCTCCCGCCCCTTCATGTGCGCCACCACCGGGGCTTCGTCGTAACCGGGCACCACGCCGCCATCGCGCGCCATCCACACGCCGCCGACGGCCACACTCAGACGGTCGCGATCCGCCGGTTCCCCGGCCTTGCCGACCGCCATGACGATGCGGCCCCAATTGGCGTCCTCACCCGCAATGGCGGTTTTGACCAGCGGCGAGTTGCCGATGGCCATCGCCACCCGCTTGGCCGACCTGGCCGAGACCGCGCCGGAGACGTCGATACGGATGAGTTTCTGCGCCCCCTCGCCGTCGCGCACCACTTGCAGCGCCAGATCGAGCAGCACCTCGTTCAGCCTGGCGCGGAAGTCGCGCAGCAACGCCGCTCCGCCCTCGGCGGGCACCTTCGGATGCCTGGCCTGTCCGGTGGCGAACAGCAGCACCGTGTCACTGGTGGAGGTGTCGCTGTCGACCGTGGTGCAGTTGAAGCTGGACTCGGTGCCCTTGCCCAAGGCTGCCTGCAGCAGCGGGGCCGGGATCTTGGCGTCGGTGAACACGAAGCACAGCATGGTGGCCATATCGGGCGCGATCATGCCGCTGCCCTTGGCGATGCCGGTGATCCGCACCTCCGCACCGCCGATGCTGGCAATGCGAGTGGACGCCTTGGGGAATGTGTCGGTGGTCATGATGCCGCGCGCGGCGGCTTCCCATGACGCTTCGCTGAGCGTGCCGTGCAGCGCGGGCAGGGCGGCGGTGAGCCGCTCATGCGGCAGCAACTCGCCGATCACGCCCGTGGAGGCCAGAAACACCTGCTTGACCGGGCAGCCAACCAAACCGGCGGCAGCAACGGCGGTGGCCCTGGCGGCGTCGGCACCCGCCTTGCCGGTGAACACGTTGGCATTGCCAGCGTTCACCACCAAGGCGCGCGCCTTGCCAGACGCCAGCGCGGCGCGGTCCCAATCGACCGGCGCGCCGGGGCATTTGTTGCGGGTGAACACCCCCGCAACCGTTGTTCCGGCCGGAAATTCCGCCATCACCACGTCGGTTCGCCCCTTGTAGCGAATTCCCGCCGCCGCAGCGCCGAGGCGGACCCCGGCGAGTGGCGGCAATTCGGGCAAATTCACGGCAAGCGGTGAGACGGGCAGTGCCATGGCGGCGTTTCCGGCTGGTTGGGCGTGGCGGGTTACTGCTTGGCCGGCGGCGGCTCGGCATTGTCGGTGGGCTTGGGCACCGAGCCATCCGGGTTGAACTTCTGGATCGTCAGGCCGGTGCGGGCCTGCGCCACCACCTTCTTGACGGCTTCCTGAATCATTTCCTGGCGGACCTGATCGCGCGCCTGCTCATAGGCCGGCGGCGGAGCCACGCGCTTCTCCATCACCATAATGATGTGCCAGCCGAACTG
Organism: uncultured Rhodospirillales bacterium; assembly: GCA_903864895.1. Taxonomy (GTDB): domain Bacteria; phylum Pseudomonadota; class Alphaproteobacteria; order Acetobacterales; family Acetobacteraceae; genus CAIPHQ01. Next base: position 4,239 of record CAIPHQ010000467.1, on the reverse strand, counting down.
GGTATGCACCGGGGTGGTGGTGTATTTGCCCGGCTCCAGCGTGAAGGCCACGGCGGAGAATTCCGGCACCATGTCGGCCTTCTTGAACCAGCCGAGGTCGCCGCCATTGGCCGCACCCGGATCGGTGCTGTGCTCCTTGGCCAGCGTGGCGAAATCCGCACCGCCCTGCAGGGCGACGATGATCTGCTTCGCGTCGTCCTCTTTCTCCACCAGAATATGGCGGGCGTGGACTTCTTCCTCACCGGGCTGCTTGGCGATGGTGGCGTCGTAACGCTCCTTCACCTTGGCTTCGGCAACCTGCGGGCCGACATCGCGGCCGAGCAGCGCATTCTGCAGCACGCCATCTTCGGCGCGGGCGATCTGCTTCACGACCGCCGGGTCCTTCTCCAGCCCTTCCTTGCGGGCCAGCAGCACCACGGCCTTGCGGTCGATCATCTGTTCGATCAGCATCGGGAACAGCATCTGCGGCGGCAGCTTGCGGTATTCCTCCGGCAGGGTCGAGGCGGCTTCCTGCACGTCGCTGAGGTGGATTTCCGAGCCATTCACGATGGCAACCACCGGGTCCGGCTTGGCCGTGTCGGTCTGGGCGTGAGCAGCGCCGGCGAACGCGGCGACAATAACGGCAGCAGCAGTCAGGCGGAGGGTCCGCATTGGTCTTTCCTTCCCAAGGTGGCGCGGAACATGGCCGAAGCGGCATCCGTCCACAAGCGGGGGGACCAATACGAAGCGTTGCTTTCTGATGACGGACGCAGCCTCGTTGACCCGGGCGGGTGCGGGTCCTATCTGACGGACTAGATCTCGGCGGCCTGACCGGCCGGTGCCCGGCGGCCTGCCCGCATGGTAACGCCCGGCCGGGCTGCCGCCGCTTCCGGAAGGCCTTTCATGTTCGCCAGCATCGCCCGCGCCATCTTCGGCACCAGCAACGACCGCTCGCTGAAAGCCTATCAGCGGCGGGTGCCGCAGATCAACGCGCTGGAGCCGGCCATCCAGCAATTGTCGGACGACGCATTGCGGGCCAAGACGGCCGAGTTCCGCGAGCGTCTGGCCGGTGGCACGCCGCTGAACGACTTGCTGCCGGAAGCCTTCGCGGTGGTGCGCGAGGCCTCGCAGCGGGTGCTGGGGCTGCGGCATTTCGATGTGCAGATGATCGGCGGCATGGTGCTGCACGAGGGCAAGATCGCCGAAATGAAGACCGGCGAAGGCAAGACGCTGGTGGCCACCCTGCCCTGCTACCTGAACGCCCTGACCGGCAAGGGCGTGCATGTGGTGACGGTGAACGACTATCTGGCCAAGCGCGATGCCGAGTGGATGGGCCAGGTTTACGGCTTCCTTGGCATGACCACCGGCGTGATTGTGCACGGGCTGGAAGACAGCGAACGCCGCGACGCCTATGCCTGCGACATCACCTATGGCACCAACAACGAATTTGGCTTCGATTACCTGCGCGACAATATGAAGTACCGTCTGGAAGACATGACCCAGCGCGACTTCAATTTCGCCATCGTCGATGAAGTTGACAGTATTCTGGTGGATGAGGCGCGCACGCCGCTGATCATTTCCGGCCCGGCGGAAGACTCGTCCGACCTCTACCGCTCGGTCAACGCCGTGGTGCGGGAGGCGGTGAAGGACGCCAGCATCTACGAGAAGGACGAAAAGCAGCGGTCGGTTTCGATGACCGAGCCCGGCAGCGAGCGCATGGAAGAAATGCTGCGGCAGGCGGGCATCATCACCGAGGGCAATCTGTACGACGTGTTCAACGTCTCGGTGCTGCACCACGTCCAGCAGAGCCTGCGCGCCCACACGCTGTTCGCCCGCGACGTGGATTACATCGTCCGGCAGGACAAGGTGGTGATCATCGACGAGTTCACCGGCCGCATGATGGAAGGCCGCCGCTACTCGGAAGGCCTGCATCAGGCGCTGGAAGCCAAGGAAGGTGTGACGGTTCAGCCCGAAAACCAGACCATGGCGTCCATCACGTTCCAGAACTACTTCCGCCTGTATCCGAAGCTGGCGGGCATGACCGGCACGGCGCTGACTGAAGCCGATGAATTCGCCGAGATCTACAAGCTGGAAGTGGTGGACATTCCGACCAACGTGCCGGTGACCCGTAAGGACGCCGATGACGAGGTGTACCGCTCGGCCAGCGAGAAATACGAGGCGGTGGCCAAGCTGATCGAGGATGCCCGCCTGCGCGGCCAGCCCGTTCTGGTGGGCACCACCAGCATCGAGAAAAGCGAGATCATCAGCAACCTGCTGAACGGCAAGAAAGTGCCGCATCAGGTGCTGAACGCGCGCTTCCACGAGCAGGAAGCCATGATCGTCTCACAGGCCGGCGCACCGGGTGCGGTGACGATTGCCACCAACATGGCCGGGCGCGGCACCGACATCAAACTCGGCGGCAATCTGGAGATGCGGGTCAAGATCGAACTCGCCAACATCGAGGACCCCGCCCAGCGCGCGGCGCGCGAGGCGGAAATCCGCGCCGAGATCATTCGCAACCACGACATCGTCAAGCAGGCGGGCGGGTTGTTCGTGATCGGCACCGAGCGCCATGAAAGCCGCCGCATCGACAACCAGTTGCGCGGCCGTTCGGGCCGCCAGGGCGACCCCGGCGCATCGCGCTTCTTCCTGTCGCTGGAAGACGACCTGATGCGCATTTTCGGCTCCGACCGGATGGGCGGGATGCTGCAACGCCTCGGCCTGAAGGACGGCGAGGCGATCGTGCATCCGTGGATCAACAAGGCGCTGGAAAAGGCGCAGAAAAAGGTCGAGGCGCGCAACTTCGACATGCGCAAGAACGTGCTGCGCTATGACGACGTGATGAACAACCAGCGCCGCGAGGTGTACGCGCAGCGCCGCGAGTTCATGAAGGCCGCCGACGTGACCGAGACCGTGGCCGACATGCGCGGCGAGATCATCAACTCGCTGGTGTCGCGCCGGATTCCGGAAAAGGCCTATGCCGAGCAGTGGGAATCGGCGGAGTTGCAGGCCGATGTGCGGCGTATCCTGAACCTCGACCTGCCCATCGTGGACTGGGCACGTGAGGAAGGCATCGACGAGACCCATGTGCGCGAGCGCATCGAGGCGGCGGCCGACAGCTTCATGGCGGCCAAGGCGGCGAATATCGGCCCCGAGCTGATGCGCTACGTCGAGAAAAGCATGCTGCTGCAAATCCTCGATCAGGTGTGGAAAGAGCATCTGCTGGCGCTGGACCATCTGCGGCAGGGCATCGGGCTGCGCGCCTACGGACAGCGCGACCCGCTGAACGAGTACAAGAGCGAGGCGTTCACGCTGTTCAACGCCATGCTGGACGAGTTGAAAGAGCGCGTGACGATGATGTGCGCGCGTGTGGAACTGAACCCGCAGCAGGAAGCCCCGCCGCCGCCCCCGCCGTCGTTGATGCGCGAACTGCACCCGGACCCGGCGATGGCGCTGGCCGGTGGCGAGCAGGCGTTCGATCCGGGCAATGTAACAACGCTGACAGCGACCTCCATGCGCAGCGAGGCCGTGGACCCCAACGATCCCTCCACCTGGGCCAACAGTTCGCGCAACGCGGCCTGCCCGTGCGGGTCGGGGAAGAAATACAAGCACTGCCACGGCAAGCTGGCCTGAGCTGCCGCACCCACTCGAAACCCGAGGACTCACATGGTTGCCACACACGCCGCAGCGCCGAGCGCTGCCCTGTTCTGGGTTGACGGTACGTGGCACGACCGCCCGCCGATGCTGCTGAGCCCGGCAGACCATGCATTCTGGCAAAGCTCGGTGGTGTTTGACGGCGCGCGCGCCATTGCCGGCTGCGCGCCCGATCTGCAGTTGCACTGCGCCCGCGCGGTGCGCTCGGCCACGGCACTGGGGTTGCACCCGGCCATCACCGGGCCGGAGATTGCGCAACTGGCCATTGCCGGCATCAAGCGGTTCGCGCCGGATGCGGTGCTGTACATCAAGCCGGTGTTCTACGGCACCGGCCCCGGCTACGACCTGAGCCAGGTGCAGACACAGTTTGTATTGCACATGATGGAAGCGCCGCTGGACCCGGCCAGCGGCTTTTCGGCCACCATGTCCCCGCTGCGCCGCCCGGCCTCCAGCATGGCGCCGACCGACGCCAAGGCGGCGGCGCTGTATCCCAACTCGTCGCGCGCCACCACCGAAGCCGGGGCGCGCGGGTTCGATGCGGCGGTGATGCGCGACCCGGACGGCAACATCGCCGAGTTCGCGTTTGCCAATCTGTGGATCGCCAAG
>CAIPHQ010000466.1 GCA_903864895.1 uncultured Rhodospirillales bacterium | reverse complement strand
CCGCCGCCGTGCTGCGGATCAATGTCATGTTGAATGCCGTGCAGGGCGTGGTGGACCTCAGCCACCTCGGCATCGGGTTGTCAGACGCGCCCGGTTGGGCCACGGCGTCCGAGCCCATCGACAATTTGGGGGCGACCCGGCTGACGGCGGGTTCGGGACCCGGCGGGCTGCCGCTGGCGCGCGGCGACGACCTGATGGCCGGGCGGCGCGCCGATTTCATCAAGGTCGATGCCGAAGGGATGGAACTGGCGATCCTGAGTGGGTTGCAGCAGACAATCCTGCGCTGGCGTCCTGTTATGTATGTTGAAGTCGAGACGGTTCATCAGGACGCGTTCGCGCGCTGGCTGTCCGCGGCTGGCTACCGCGCTGTCCACACCCTGAAGCGGTATGATGCCAATACCAACTACTTGATTCAGGCTGTGTAAAAGCGATTTCGATGTCAGTTCAGCCATCGCGCCGGCTGCTCGGTGGGGCCGGGCGTTGAGCGCCGCCATCCTAGCCGGTAGCGTGACCGCTTGCGCGGCGGCAGGACTGCGAAGGAACAGGCGGACATGACGGATTCACTGGGTGGCACCGCGCAGGCGGTGGCGTTTTATTCCGGCCACCCGATTTCGGCGGCGCTGGTGCTGGCGCGCCTGCGCGCGGCACGCGGCAATCTGGACGGCGTGCAGCCCGAGGAACTGTGGGCGCATGATCAGGATCATTTCGGCGGTTTGGCCGCGAATGACACCATGGCAGCGCTGGCGGGGATTGGCCCCGGCAGCCGCGTGGCAGATTTCTGCGCCGGGCTGGCCGGACCGGCCCGTTACTACGCCCATGTGTTTGGCGCGGATGTGACCGGCGTGGAACTCACACTCGCGCGGGTGACGGGGGCGGCGGAATTGTCGCGGCTCGTGGGATTGCAGGACCGGGTGCGCGTGCTGGCGGGCGACGTGACGCAGGCGCCGCTGCCCGATGGGCAGTTCGACGCGGTGGTGAGCCAGGAGGCGCTGCTGCACGTACCTGACAAGGGGGCGGCGCTGGCCGAGGCGTTCCGGGTGCTGCGGCCTGGTGGGCGGGTGGTGTTTTCCGACTGGGCTTGCCACACCCCGCTGGTGCCCGAGGACGCCGCCCTGATGTGGCAGGGCATGGCCGCGCAGACCCTGCAGAGCCTGCCCGGCTATCATAAATTGCTGGAGCAGGCCGGGTTTACCGCCATCGGCATAGAGGACATGACGGACGCATGGGGGCCGATCCTGCGTGAGCGGTTGCGGATGTATCAGGCGATGCGGGCCGAGGCGGCCGCCGCCGGGACCCCGCCGGGGAATGACGCGTTCCACCGCTCCTACGTCCGGTTCGTGGAATTGATCCTGGCCCGGCAGCTAGGCGGAATTCGCGCCGTTGCCAGCAAGCCCGATGGGCGCTAGGGGGTTTGGCAGGGGACGTTGTGCCAAGAAGGCGCCAACGGTAGCTTAACTTTCACATGCGGCCCCAGATTTGCGGTGCGGTCAGCTTTGCCGTGCCGATTTGCCCGGCAAATCGGGCAGCATGGCTGACGTGATGGTGTACTCTGGCGCAGGCGGTTGACGAAGCACGATGTTGGACTCCCACCCGAAGCAAGGCCTCTACGACCCGCGGAATGAGCATGACTCCTGCGGCGTTGGTTTTATTGCCAACATCAAGGGCCTGAAATCGCACGACATCATTCGCCGCGGCTTGCAGATTCTGGTCAATCTGGACCATCGCGGCGCGGTGGGTGCCGATCCGCTGGTGGGCGATGGCGCGGGCTGCCTGATCCAGATGCCGGACGCATTGTTGCGCGACTGGGCGGCCGGCCAAGGCCGCGAATTGCCGCCGCCGGGCCGCTACGCGGTGGCGATGTGCTTTTTGCCGCGCAACGACAAGGCGCGGGAGTTCGCCATCCGCATGTTCGGCCGCTATGTGGCCGCCGAGGGCCAGTCTGTGTTCGCGTGGCGAGACGTGCCTGGCGACATTTCCGGCTTGGGTGCCAAGGTGCTGGAGGCCATGCCGGTGATCCGGCAGGCCATTGTGGTGGCGGGGCCGGACATCAAGGATCAGGACCATTTCGAGCGCAAGCTGCTGGCCATCCGCAAGCAGGTGCTGAACAATCTGAAGGCGCTGGAGCAGAAGTATAACCTGCCGGGATTGCAGGAATTTTACGTCCCGTCGTTCTCCACCCGCACGGTGGTGTACAAAGGGCTGCTGCTCGCCACACAGGTCGGTACTTACTACGAGGATCTGCGCAATCCGCTGACAGTGTCGGCCATTGCTCTGGTGCATCAACGGTTCTCCACCAACACGTTCCCGTCGTGGCGTCTGGCGCATCCGTACCGGTTTCTGGCGCACAATGGTGAAATCAACACGGTGCGCGGCAACGTCAACTGGATGTATGCGCGCCGCAACGGCATGTCGTCCGATCTGATCGGTCCCGACCTGGACAAGATGTGGCCGCTGATCCCGCACGGCCAGTCCGATACGGCGTGTCTGGACAATGCGGTGGAATTGCTGCTGGCCGGCGGCTACTCGCTGGCGCAGGCGATGATGGTGCTGATTCCGGAAGCCTGGGCGCGCAACCCGCTGATGGACCCGCAGCGCCGCGCCTTTTACGAATACTATGCCGCGCTGATGGAACCGTGGGACGGCCCGGCGGCAATTGCGTTTACCGACGGGCGGCAGATTGGTGCCACGCTGGACCGCAACGGACTGCGCCCGGCGCGCTACGTGGTAACTGACGACGATCACGTGATTCTGGCTTCCGAAGCAGGCGTGCTGCCGGTGGCCGAGGAGCGCATTCTGCGCAAGTGGCGCCTGCAGCCCGGCAAGATGCTGCTGATCGACCTGGAACAGGGCCGCATCATCGACGATGCCGAGGTGAAGCAGCAACTTGCGGGCGAGCATCCGTATGGCGCGTGGCTGACCGCATCGCAGATCAAGCTGGAAGATCTGGACGAGGTGCCCGCCGATGTGCCGCCGCCGCCTGCGGGCAGCAACGGCAAGCCTGCGATGCTGTGCCGTCAGCAGGCATTCGGCTACACGCGCGAGGACATGCAGTTCTTCCTGACGCCGATGGGGCGCGACGGCGATGACCCGGTCGGCTCGATGGGCACCGACACGCCGATTGCGGTGCTGTCGAAGAAGCCCAAGCTGCTCTACAACTATTTCAAACAGAACTTCGCCCAGGTCACCAATCCGCCGATCGATCCGATCCGCGAGGAACTGGTGATGTCGCTGGTGTCGATGATCGGCCCGCGCCCCAATCTGCTTGGCCATCATGCTGGCACGCACCTGCGGCTGGAAGTGGCGCAACCGATTCTGACCAATGCGGACCTGGCGAAAATCCGTGCGATTTCCACACTGGTGGGTGATGCGTTCCGCACCTGCACGCTGGACATGACGTGGCCCGCCACGGCCGGGGCGGCCGGAATTGATGCGGCGCTGGCGCTGTTGTGCCAGTCGGCCACCGAGGCGGTTCTGGCCGGGCACAACATCCTGATTCTGTCGGATCGTGCTGTTTCCAGCGAACAAGTGCCGATTCCGGCGCTGCTGGCCACGGCAGCGCTGCATCATCATCTGATTCGGCAGGGCCTGCGCACCCGTACCGGGCTGGTGGTGGAAACCGGTGACGCCCGGGAAGTGCATCATTTCTGCATGCTGGCCGGATACGGTGCCGAGGCGATCAACCCGTACATGGCGTTCGACACGCTGGAGCAACTGCGTGTCACCAGCGGCATGGCGTTGTCCGCCGAGAAAGTTCAGAAGAATTATCTGAAGGCGGTCAGCAAGGGCATCCTGAAGGTGATGTCCAAGATGGGCATCTCCACCTATCAGTCCTATTGCGGCGCGCAGATTTTCGATGCCGTCGGCCTCGCCAGTGATTTTGTCGAGCGCTGCTTTACCGGCACCGCCAGCACCATCGAAGGCATCGGCCTGCGGGACGTGGCGCAGGAAGCGGTGCGGCGGCACCAGACGGCGTATGCCGGAGAACCGCAATATCGTGACCTGCTGGATGCCGGCGGCGACTATGCATTCCGCCTGCATGGCGAGGACCATGCGTGGACGCCGGATTCGGTGGCGCGATTGCAGCACGCCGTGCGCGGCAACTCGCTGGACGACTATCGCGCGTTTGCGGCCACCATCAACGACCAGAGCGAGCGGTTGCTGACCATTCGCGGGCTGATGGACTTCAAGTTCGCCGCCGAGCCGGTGCCGCTGGATGAGGTCGAACCCGCCAGCGAGATCGTCAAGCGGTTCGCCACAGGTGCGATGAGCTTCGGGTCAATCAGCCGCGAAGCGCATACCACGCTGGCGATTGCGATGAACCGCATCGGCGGCAAGTCCAACACCGGCGAGGGCGGCGAGGAGCCGGACCGGTTCGTGCGGATGCCGAATGGCGATTCCATGCGTTCGGCGATCAAACAGGTGGCGTCTGGCCGGTTCGGCGTGACCATCGAATATCTGGTCAATGCCGACGACCTGCAGATCAAGATGGCGCAGGGGGCCAAGCCCGGTGAGGGCGGACAGCTGCCCGGGCACAAGGTGGACAAGCACATCGCCAAAGTGCGCCATTCCACGCCGGGCGTGGGCCTGATCTCGCCGCCGCCGCATCACGACATCTATTCCATCGAGGATCTGGCGCAACTGATCTTCGATCTGAAAAATGCCAATTCCCGTGCGCGGGTTTCGGTGAAGCTGGTGGCTGAAGTGGGCGTGGGCACGGTGGCGGCCGGCGTGGCCAAGGCGCGCGCTGACCACATCACCATCTCGGGCTTCGATGGCGGCACCGGAGCCAGCCCGCTGACCTCGCTGACCCATGCCGGCTCGCCGTGGGAAATTGGCCTGTCGGAAACCCAGCAGACGCTGGTGCTGAACGAGTTGCGCGGCCGCGTGGCCGTGCAGGCCGATGGCGGGCTGCGGACCGGGCGCGATGTGACCATCGCCGCGCTGCTTGGGGCCGACGAGTTCGGCTTCGCCACTGCGCCGCTGATCGCCGCAGGCTGCATCATGATGCGCAAATGCCACCTGAACACCTGCCCGGTTGGTGTCGCCACGCAAGACCCGGTGCTGCGCGCACGCTTCACCGGCCAGCCGGAGCATGTGATCAACTACTTCTTCTTCGTCGCCGAGGAAGTGCGCGAACTGATGGCCAAGCTCGGCTTCCGCACCATGGCGGAGATGACCGGGCAAGTTGGCCGGCTGGATGCCCGCAAGGCGATTGCGCACTGGAAGGCGCGCGGCGTGGATTTGACGCGCGTGCTGCACCGGGTGGAACCGCGCGAGGGCGTGGCCATCCGCAACAGCGAGCGCCAGAACCATGGTCTGGACAACGTGATGGACCACGCGCTGATCGAAGCGGCGCAAACCGCCATCGACAACGGCACGCCGGTGCGCATCGCGCGCGACATCCGCAATCTGGACCGCACCGTGGGGGCCATGCTGTCCGGCGAGATCGCCAAGCGGCACGGCAATGCCGGGCTGGCTGAGGACACCATCGCCATTGCGCTGCGCGGCACCGCCGGCGGGAGCTTCGGCGCGTTTCTGGCGCGCGGTGTGACGCTGGATCTGGTGGGTGACGCCAACGACTACGTGGGCAAGGGCCTGTCCGGCGGCCGCGTGGTCGTGCGCCAGCCACCCGAAGCCCAGCGCGACCCGTCGGAGAATATCATCGTCGGCAACACGGTGCTGTACGGCGCCACTGCCGGTGAGGCGTATTTCCAGGGCATCGCTGGCGAGCGGTTTGCCGTGCGCAATTCCGGTGCGGTGGCGGTGGTGGAAGGCTGCGGCGACCATGGCTGTGAATACATGACCGGCGGTGTGGTCGTGGTGCTGGGCGAAACCGGGCGCAACTTTGCCGCGGGCATGTCGGGCGGCGTGGCCTACGTGTTTGACCCGCATCATCGTTTCGCCAGCCTGTGCAACACCGCCAGTGTCGATCTGGAAGCCATCGCGCCTGCGGCCACGGTGGGGGCGGAGGATCCGGAGCGGCCGCGCCAGCGCTCACGCTCGGTGGACGACAATGGCATGGGCGATTTGCTGCGCTTCGATGCCGAGCGTCTGCGCATCCTGATCGAGCGGCATTTGCTGTTCACCGGCAGCGCGCGGGCGCGCACGCTGTTGCAGAACTGGGACGCGGCGCTGCCGCAGTTCCACAAGGTCATGCCGCTGGATTTCCGCCGCGCACTGATCGACCTGAAGGCCGAGCGCGCCGGTGGCGCGGTGGCGGCCGAGTAATCACGGGCATTGCTGAGGAACTGAGTCATGGGCAAGCCCACGGGCTTTCTGGAGATCGAGCGGGCCAATCGCGGCTACATCAAGCCGGAAGTGCGCAAGCTGAACTGGCGTGAATACCTGACACCGCTGCCGGACGCCGAATTGGCCAAGCAGGGCGGCCGCTGCATGGATTGCGGCATTCCGTTCTGCCACAGCGGCTGCCCGGTCAATAACGACATCCCGGATTTCAACGATCTGGTGTATCGCGGCGAATGGCAGGCGGCGCTGCGGTCGCTGCACGCTACCAACAACTTCCCGGAATTCACCGGCCGCATCTGCCCTGCCCCCTGCGAAGCCTCCTGCACGTTGAACCTGCAGGATACACCAGTGACAATTCAGACGCTGGAATGCGCCATCGTCGATCGCGGGTGGCAGGAAGGCTGGATCACGCCGCTGCCGCCCCAGCATCTCAGCGGCAAGCGCGTGGCGGTGGTGGGGTCTGGCCCGGCCGGCATGGCCTGCGCGCAGCAATTGCAGCGCGCCGGGCATGCTGTGACCCTTTTCGAGAAGCACGACCGCATCGGTGGCCTGCTGCGCTACGGTATCCCCGACTTCAAGCTGGAGAAGCTGCAAGTCGACCGGCGCGTGACGCAGATGGAAGCCGAGGGCGTGGTGTTCCGTACCGGCATCGAGGTCGGCGTGGATGTGCCGCTGGAAGAACTGCTCGGCGGCTTCGATGCCGTGGTGCTGAGCGGCGGCGCGGAATGGCCGCGTGACCTGACGGTGCCGGGCCGCGACTTGGGCGGCGTGCATTTCGCCATGGATTTCCTGATCCAGCAAAGCAAGCGCGGCGCGGGCGATGCCGAGCCAGTGGCGGCGCCCAAGGGCACCATCAGCGCCGCCGGCAAGCATGTGGTGGTAGTTGGCGGTGGCGATACCGGGGCGGACTGCGTGGGCACCTCCATCCGCCAGCACGCGGCATCGGTGACTCAGATCGAGATCATGCCCAAGCCGCCACTGCGGGAGAACAAGGCACTCACATGGCCGAACTGGCCCAATCGTCTCCGGACCTCTGGCGCGCACGAGGAAGGCTGCGTGCGCGACTGGTCGGTGCTGACCAAGGCTGCCACCGGGCAAGACGGGCAGGTAACGGCGCTGGAATGCGTGCGAGTGGAATGGAACAAGGGGCCGGACGGCCGCCCCGGCATGCGTGAAGTGGCTGGCAGTGAGTTCAGCCTGCGGGCCGATTTGGTTCTGCTGGCGATGGGCTTTGTGGGGCCAGTGCGCAACGGCTTGCTGGAACAACCTGGCCTTGCGCTGGACGGCCGCGGCAACGTGCAGGCAAACACGAAAGACTACCAGACCTCGTTGCCCAAGCTGTTCGCTGCGGGGGATATGCGGCGCGGGCAATCGCTGGTGGTTTGGGCCATCCGCGAGGGCCGGCAGTGCGCAACTGCTGTGGATTTGTATCTGAAGGGCTAGTCGTTGCGTCCGGTGCGGGCGGGCAGCAGCACCCCCGCACCGGGCCGCCGGCTTCGCCCCCGGGCAAGTCCAACCATGGGCGAAACCAGTAGCGCGCACGCAACCTGGTGCGGTCCACCATGGGCATTTATTCGAATGATGCCAATGCGTTCGTTCCAATTCGAAAAGCACGTCATAGACATCCCGCGACAAATATCGACAAAATCAAGCTACACTTTGCATCAAATCTGATGCATCAATATATGGGGAAAAACGCCCCAACAGTTGAGTGGTATTTCTTCAATGATACGTATTCCAACTATAATATCGGGACCGTCTTATGGCCACTTTTCAGCATGGCGATTTTAACATGCGCGCGCTGGCTGCAACTAGCCGCGTGGCTTATGCAAGTTGTCTGGTTGCACCGGCGGACAAGCCAATTATGACGATAACCGGCAAAATTGGCCAGCGCTATGCGGATGACGCTGCGATGTTTGACTTGGCCATGCCTGATGCATTGCCGCAGGGCCGTTTTGCGGGAGACACCCCATGGACCGAGGGAACCACCGTGTTCATCGGAACACGTGCGTCCGCTTTGATTGATGCGGTGCGGGCAACCGGAACGCCGGCGATCGTGTCGGCGCTGAACGATGATGGCGCCAACATACCGATGACCGATTTACGGACATGTGCGGTAATTCTGGCGTCCCGCCACGATGGCGCATTGAGGCCGGTGTTCGTTTTCAATCCGATGGACAAAGATAGCTCGCTACGGATAGATTTATTCTGTGGCAGCTGTGTGTGGCAGCTAAATACGATCCGAATAAAATGATCGCACTGATGACTCACGCGATGCGTGGCACAATTTATTACTTGTTAATGGTTAAATACCTTTGGATTGTTGCCGCAACTTGCTCAATTGCGCTTGTGGGTGCAGTGGTCAGCTACATTAATGTGCTTGACAGCGAACGGCAGATGGCCAACCGGTATACGGATTCGACCGGATGGATGTCGGCCAAATTCGATAGCGAGTTGCGGGGCCTGACGCTCGGACTGGCCATGTATGACGGCACCGCGCAGAAAATTGACGTCATCCGCGACAT
>CAIPHQ010000465.1 GCA_903864895.1 uncultured Rhodospirillales bacterium | reverse complement strand
TCTGATCGGCTAGCCTCCCGAAAAAGCGGGGGGTCCAGCCGTGCTGTTCCGTCAGTTGTTCGACAGTGTTTCCGGCACCTACAGCTACCTGCTCGCCAGCCGCCGCGGCGGTGAGGCGCTGATCATCGACCCGGTGCTGGAAAAGGTGGATCGCTACCTGAAACTGATGCAGGAACTCGACCTGCGGCTGGTCAAGGCGGTCGATACCCATCTGCACGCCGACCACATCACCGGCCTCGGCGCGTTGCGCGACCGGACCCACTGCATCACCGTGATGGGCGACCAGAGCAAGGTCGATGTCGTCTCCATGCGCATTGCCGATGGCGACCGCCTGACGGTGGAGGGGCTTGCACTGGACGTGATGTACACCCCCGGCCACACCGACGATTCGTATTGCTTCCTGATGGGCGACCGGGTGTTCACCGGCGACACGCTGCTGATTCGCGGCACCGGACGCACCGATTTCCAGAACGGCGACTCCCGCGCGCAATACGAAAGCCTGCAACGCCTGCTGCGCCTGCCGGACGAAACGCAGGTGTTCCCCGGCCACGACTACAAGGGCGACACGGTCAGCAGCATCGGTGAGGAAAAACGCTTCAACCCGCGCCTGCGCGTCGCCTCGGCGGACGAATATGCCGCCCTGATGGCCGGGCTGAACCTGCCCAATCCGAAGATGATGGACGTGGCGGTGCCCGCCAACATGCGGCAGGGCCTGCATCAGGAAGAAGTCGCCCGGCGCGGTTGGGCGGTGACCGCCGAGGCGGCAGCCGCGCTGATCGGCCAACCCGGCATCGCACTGATCGACCTGCGCGAACGCGCCGAGCGCGACAAGCACGGCGTGATCCCCGGTGCGCTGCACGCGCCGTATCCCGATTTGCAGGACAATCTCAGCCCCGGCGGCATCCTGCATGAACTTGCGGTGTCCACCGGCAAGCGGCTGCTGTTCTACTGCGCCTTCGGCGAACGCAGCGCGATGGCCGTGCAGGCAGCGCAGGATTTGGGGCTGACCGGCGCGTTCCATATCGAAGGCGGCATCGGCGCGTGGAAACTGCACGCCGGCCGGGCAGGGTGACGAAGCCTGCGGAGCCTCGCAATTTTCTGATCCGTGCGGCGCGTGGAAGGCGGCGTCCCGCCCGATGCGGTAGCCAAGGCACCGGGCGGCAGGGCAGGGCGCTAGGCGCTTAGCAACCGCATCAGCGCTTTTTCAAGATTCTCCAGCAGGTAAGGCTTGTTAAGCACAATCCGGTCACTGAGGTCAGCCGGTATCACCTGCTTGGCGTCGAACCCTGTGGCAAAGCAGAACGGAATGCCACGCTTGGCCAGTTCTTCGGCCAGTGGCCACACCATCGTGCCATTCAGGTCCACATCCAGCACCGCCACGTCAAACGGCTCCTTGTCGATCTGCCGCAGCGCCGCCGCCAGCCGGGCGACCGGGCCGATGACGATGGCACCCATCTGATTGATCGCATCGGTGGTTTCCGACGCAATCATGGCGTTGTCCTCGACAATCAGTACCCGCACGCCATTCAGATTTTGCCGTGGCACCGGAATATCGGCATTAAGCTGTGCAGCACTACCGGCTATGATTGTCACTTCTTCCTCCGGTATGGTGATTGTGCAAACGACGCCGCTGGTCTCGAAGTCCAGCACGGCAGTGCCATCGATTTCGTACGACAGGCTCTTGGTGATGAGCTTCGTGCCAAATCCGAATTGCGCTGGTTTGCGGACCGGCGGTCC
>CAIPHQ010000464.1 GCA_903864895.1 uncultured Rhodospirillales bacterium | reverse complement strand
TATGCATGGAGCGCGGGTCCGCCCAAAATCACCGTGATCGTGTGCGTGCCTGTGGTTTGCAGCGGAATCTGCAGCGGGCGTGCAGCGATGGCCTCGCCGTCCTGCTTGGCGGAGAGGATGCCGCGCATCACGCCTGAAGGGTTGCGGATCGTGATGACGTAGCTGGCGCTGCCGCGGCGCAGTTGGGCTTCGAAGCCGGGCCATGCCTTGGGGATGCACGGGTCGATGTGCAGCGTTCCGGCGGACAAATGCAGACCGAGAATGGATTCCATCCCCGCGCGTTGCAGCCAGCCTGCCGAGCCGGTGTACCAGGTCCAGCCGCCGCGCCCGGCATGGGGCGGCAGCGCATAGACGTCTGCCGCGACCACATAGGGCTCCACCGCATAACGGTCGGCGTCCTGCGGGGTGCGGGAATGGTTGACCGGGTTCAGCAGCGCAAACAGCGCCTCCGCACGCTCCCCATCGCCAAGCTTCGCAAACGCCATGACCGACCATGCGGCAGCATGGGTGTACTGGCCGCCATTCTCGCGGATGCCGGGCGGGTAGCCCTTGATGTAGCCGGGATCGAGCGGTGTTGTATCGAAGGGCGGCGCGAACAGCAGCGCGACGCCCGCGTTGCGGTCGATGAGTTGCTGACTCACTTCGTCCATGGCCCGGGCCGCGCGCACCGGGTCGGCGGCACCCGACAGCACCGCCCAGGACTGCGCGATGGAATCGATGCGGCATTCGTCGCTGGCGGCGGCCCCCAGCGGCGTGCCATCGTCGAAATAGCCGCGCCGGTACCAGTTGCCGTCCCAGGCTTCGCGCTCCACCGCGCTGGCCAGGTTGGTGGCGTGGGCGCGCCATGTGGCGGCACGTCCGGTTTCCTGCCGTGCATCGGCCAGCGGTGCGAAGGCGGTCAACGCGGTGTGCAAGAACCACGCAAGCCACACGCTCTCGCCCTCGCCCCGCTCCCCCACCCGGTTCATGCCGTCATTCCAGTCGCCGGTGCCGATCAGCGGCAGGCCATGCACGCCGTTCGCAAGGCTGTGGTCCAGCGCACGCGCGCAGTGCTCGAACACGGTGGCGGTGTGATCGGACACGGTCGGCTGGAAGAAAGCGTCATGTTCGTCCGGCCGCAGTTGCTGGCCTTCCAGAAACGGCACTTTCTCATCCAGCAGCGCGGTGTCGCCGCTGATGGCGACGTATTGCGCCACGGCGGTGGCCAGCCACGCGCGGTCGTCGGAAATGCGGGTGCGTACCCCCTGCCCTGAATGCGGCAGCCACCAATGCTGCACGTCGCCTTCCTCGAATTGCCGCGAAGCCGCGCGCAGCAGGTGGGCGCGGGTGATCTCGGGGCGAATGGCGGCCAGCGCCATGCCGTCCTGCAACTGGTCCCGGAAGCCGTAGGCCCCGCTGGCCTGATAGAACGCCGCGCGCGCCCAGATGCGGCAGGCGAGCGTTTGGTACAGCAGCCAGCCATTCAGCATGAAATCCATCGCGCGAACCGGCGTGCTCACCCGCAGCGTGCCCAGCACGCCATCCCAGAACTGCGTGACACTGGCCAGCACGGCGTCCAGATCCGCCGTGCGATACTTGGCCAGCAGGGCGCGGGCCTCATCGGCATTGCCGGTCTGGCCCAACAGCATGGTCACTTCAATCTGACTGTTGGCAGGCACAACGATGTGGGCGCGCATTGCGCCGCAGGGGTCGAACCCGGCACCGGACGTGCACGGCAATTGCGCGCCGCCGGACAGCGCCGCCGGATTGTCCAGCGTGCCGTTGCGGCCAATGAACGCGCGCCGGTCGCCGGTCCACTCGCTCTGCCGCCCGGCGAGGTCGAGGAATGCCACGCGCCCGCCGAATTCGCGGCCCCAGGCGTTGCGGGCCAACATGGCACCGCTGACCGTGTCCATCTCGGTGGTGACGAACGGCAGCGAGGCGGTGCGCGATGGCCCCAGCACCCATTCCACGAACGCGGTCACGCTCAACCGGCGCGGTGTGCCGGACAGGTTGCGCAGCGTCAGACGCGATATTTTCACCGGCGCATCCAGCGGGACGAACTGCAACAGGGTGCTCTGGATGCCGTTCGCAGTGTGCCCGAACCGGCTGTAACCCCAGCCATGCCGCGCAGTGTAAGTCGCGCGCGGGTCGCGGATGGGTTGCGCCACCGGGCACCAGACCGCGCCGGAGTCCTCGTCGCGCAGATACAGCGCCTCACCGCTGCGGTCGGTGACCGGATCGTTCGACCATGGTGTGATCTGGTTTTCGCGGCTGTTCTGCGCCCAGGTGTAGCTGCTGCCTTCGCTGGAGACCTGAAAGCCGAAATCCGGGTTGGCAATCACGTTGATCCACGGCGCTGGCGTGGTGATGCCCGGGCCGGTCACGGTCAGGTATTCGCGCCCGTTTTCGATGAAACCGCCGGTGCCGTTGAAGAACGCGCTGTCCACAGGGTTTGGCGGCGGCGCGGCGAGTGCCAGCGGGCGGCGGATGGCGGGCGCGGCAGTGCCGGGCGGGGCAGCGGCGCGGTCGATCTGGTCAGCAAGGCTGCCATGCTGCGCCGCCAGCACCACCCGCGCGACGGCACCGAGCAAGGCCGTTGTCTCCGCCGGAATCAGGTCACTGCGCAACACGAACACCCGGCCCTGCAACGGATCCGGGGCCGTGCGGCGGCGTGACTGGCTGCCGCGTACCAGGGCTTCCAGCGCCATTTGCAGGTCTTGCACATACGACGCCTGGCGATGGTTCAGGATCACCAAATCGACGGCAAGCTGCTTCATCAGCCAGTATTCATGCGCGTGCAGCAACGCGGCCGCGATATCCAGATATTCGATATCGGCAATCCGCAGCAGCAAAATCGGCAAGTCGCCGGAAATGCCATGCGCCCACAGCCCCGACTGCACGCCGGTGCCGCGCTGGATGGTCAGGCTGTGCGGGCGCAGGGCGCGGTTGCAATACAACAGATGGCTGCCAAGGCGCTGATACAGCGCCGCATCGCCCGGGCCGATCGACAGGTGGTGCAACTGCACCCGTGCCTGAGTCCAGGTCAGGGTCGCCGCGCGGTCATAGGCGGTCAGGTCGCGATGCGTATCAACCGCGTCCAGCAACGCCTGCCGGCTGGACGCCGCGATGGTCCAGAAGGCGATTTGCACAACCGCACCCGGTGCCACCCGCACGCGCTGACGCAGGGAGAATACCGGGTCGAGCACGCTGCCCGCCGTGCTGGACAATGCCGCGCCACCCTGCAGGGCGGCAGCTGTGCGGATAGTATTACCCCTGCCGAGGAATTTGGCGCGGCTGGTCTCGAACTCGGTCAGGCCAGGCGCCTCGGCGTTGGTGACGGCCAGATGGGCCACCCAGATCTCGGGCTCTCCCGGCGCGCGCCGCCGCCGTGTGGCCAGAATTGCGCGGCAACCTGCGTGATACTCGGTCTGCACGAACAGTTTGGAAAACGCCGGGTGCGCCATGTCGGCGGATTGGGGTGCCAGCGCCAGTTCGGCGTAGGAGGTCACGTCGATCTCGCGAGTCCGCACGCCGCTATTGGTCAGCGTGATGCGCCGCACTTCGGCATCATCCTCGGCTGAAATCAGCACATCCATTGCGGTGGTCAGGGTACCGTCACGGCGTGTGAAGCAGGCGCGATCTTCCTCGAACGCAACGGCATAGGAGTCTGGCTCCACCCCGGCCGGCTGCCACCCGGCGGACCAGACGGCGCTGGTGCGGACATCGCGCAGAAAGATGTAGCTGCCGTAATCGTCGCAGGTGGCGTCTTCCCGCCAGCGTGACAGCGCAAATTCGCCCCAGCGGCTGTAGCCCGATCCTGCTGCGGTCAGCATGGTGGTATAGCGGCCATTCGACAGCAGAAGCGTGGCCGGCGAAGGCTGCGCTGGCGATGAGTAGTGCCGCACGCCGTCCGGAATATCGATGCCCGGCAACGCCGATGCCGACACCTCCGCCGCCCACGGATGCACGATGGCCACGTCGCGCGGAGTGCGCTCCTGCAACAGCAGTTCGGTGGCCTGGATCATCGGCTCGGTATGAAAACGCCGCCGCATCGCGCCCTCGAACAGCGCGGTGGCGATGGCCACGATCGTCATGCCCTGATGATGCGCCATGAAAGCCCGCACGATCGCCACAGTCTGTCCGTGGGGCAGACGGCCCGGCGTGTAGTCCAGCGCCTCATAGAAGCCGTAGCGAGCACTGCCGCCAACTTCGGCCAGCCGGACCAGATTGGCGCAGGCGGCGCGCGGATCAACCATTGCGGCCAGTGCCGTCGCATAGGGGGCGATGGTGCGCCCGCTGCCCAGCCCGCGTTTCAGCCCCAGTCCGGGCACGCCGAAATTGGAATACTGATAGGTAAATTCCAGATCGCGCGCATTATAGGCGGATTCCGAAATGCCCCACGGCAACCCGAAGCCGGTGGCATAGTCAATCTGCTGCTGCACGATCAGGCGGTTGGTCTGGGCCAGCAGGCTGCCTTCGGGCGCGCGCATCACCAATGATGGCATCAGATACTCGAACATCGACCCCGACCACGAGATCAGCGCCGCGCCCGCCCCGCATGGCGTGACG
>CAIPHQ010000463.1 GCA_903864895.1 uncultured Rhodospirillales bacterium | reverse complement strand
TCAAGCCGCGCCAGCACCTGCCCGGCGGTCACATGCGCCCCGGCATCCACCAGCCGTGCGGCAATGCGCCCGCCGGTGCGGAAGCCCAGATCAGCCTCCCGCCGCGGCCGGATGGTGCCCGCATAGGCGCGGCTGTCCGAGTCGGTGGCCAGCGCCACCCGCATCGCCTGCACCGGGCGCGCGGTGTTCTCCACACTTGGCTGCGTGTGCTCGAAGCACGCGCCAAGCAGCAGCGGCAGCGTGACGGCGGCGGCGATGCGGCGGGCGGACAACATGGAAGCCTCCAGAGTGCGGAGGCACTGTCGGCTAAGGACTGACGAATGTCAATAATCGTCAGTCCACTTTCTGCCCGGCAGGCAGCGAGCGTCAGCCTTGCAGGAACGCCTGCCCGCTGCCGATCGGGTCGCTGCTTTCCTGCCAGCCGTCCGGCGCGTCCGACAGGCCCCAGATGGACGGCGCACGGTCGTCCAGCACCACAATCAGCCGCTGGCCCTGGGCGAGTTTGCCGGTTCCGGCGGCGGCGGCGGCGTAAACCACCAGCGCCAGCGCGTCGTGATAGGCGGCATTCAGCACCTTCTGCGCCGGTTCGGGCGCGCGGTACGGGCCGCCATAGCCCTGGCGGATGAACAGCGCGAGGCCCGGCTGGATCAGCTGGTAGCACATGAACCAGCTGGAACTGCCGTGCCCGGCATAGCCGAATGCCACGTCATCCGGCGTGGCCGGGTCCAACGCGCGGTCGAGGAAGCCGGCGCGGTCGTTCAGGTCGATGCCGTCCAGCGGTTCGCCATCGTCATCCTCGGGGGCCACGCCCCATTCCGCCTCGTCAATCTGCACCAGCCGCCCGGCCAATGCGCGCGGCAGTGGTGGCAGCCGCAGTGTTTCACTGCCGTAAAACGCCCGCGCCGCCGCCAGCGCCCCGGCTGCTTCCTCGCCCGCCGCATCAAGTGTGGTCTCGCCGCTCATCGCTGCCTCCGCCGGTGCTGGCGCATCAGATCATTTTGCCGAAATCGCGCTGGAACAGCGAGATGGACGGGTGTGTCTTCAGGAATTCGGTGGCCGGCAGCCGGTCCTGCTCCTCCGGCGCCGGTGAGCGCCAGCTGGCCCAGTCCGTCACCACGTAATCCGGCGCGAGCGAGCGGGCGTGCTGCTGCATCTCGGCAAAGCGTGACGCCGACGCCGCGATTTCCTCATCGGACAGCAAGCTGGCCAGTTTCGGCCGCACGTCGCGGTCGAAATCCGCCGCATCGAGCCGGGCGAAGACTTGGGAGTCAATCAGCGCGGGCTTTTCCGCACTGTTGTAGCCCCAGAATTTCCCGCGCCGCCCTTCGCGCGTAGGGCCCTTGGCGGGGTCGGAGCCATACTCCGCGTAATGCGTCTGGTTCTTGCCGAAGCAGAAATCGTTATCGATGCCGACGATCTTCACGCCGCCGCCTGCCGTGTCGATCTTGTAGTTGCCGTGATGCCGGTCGCCTTGCCCGGTCAGCATGTCGGTCCATTCCAGCTCGTTCAGCTGGCTGTGCAATGATGCCACCAGTTCTGCCGATGGCGGGCTTGGGTCGAATCCGGTTTGCTTGAATTCCGCCATCTCCTGCCCGTGTGCCATTTCCATCAACAGGCCAATCTGCCCGTCATGCACCGTAAAGCAGGAATCCGGGATGGTGCTGCCGCCCAGCACATCCGACATGGCCTTGGTGGCGATGTTGCGGTTGCCGAAGCGCGGCGCGTTCTTGTCGATGCCACAGATGCCGATCTGGTTGGCATTGCTGCTCGTGGTCAGCCCTTCCGGCTTGAAGACGCGGGTTTCGTCCCCGTACACCAGCTTGGAGACGGTGTTGACCTGGCCGCCGGCAAAACGCTCCTGCGAATGCTCCCGGTCCAGCTTGTCGTCGCCATAGGTATCGGTTTTCAGGTCAGAGAAGCGGATGCCCCGCTCCCGCGCATCCAGCGCGATGCCCGCATCATCCGGCGCATCATCAAACGCCGCCAGCAGACTGTTCACCGCAGCGGCCAACTGCGCCGCCGCCTTGGCCGCATTGGCCACGTCCTCCCGCGCCAGGTCCACCGGCGACTGCGCCCTGCCCCGGCGCGGCGGGCCGCTGCTGGATCGCGCCTGGCCGGTGCCCATCTTGCCGTATTCGACGGCCTCATGCATCACCGCCTGGGCCAGATCGATCACGTGCAGAAGTTGCTGGCGCACCTGCGGCGCGCCAATCTCCGACTTCTTCAGTGATTTCGCCGCCGCATAGGCCTGCCGTGCACTGTCCAGATGCGCCAGAATCCGGTCGCGCGGCACGGACCAGAACTTGTCCATTTCCTGTTGCAGGTCGATCTTGTCCTTGCGCCGCACCAACCGGCGCGGCGGCGATTTTTCACGCTGCGGCGGCGGGTCCTGCGGCGGATCGTCCACCACAAGCTGCTGCCTGATCTCCTGCTGCACCTCCTGCGGCGGCGGCAGATCGACCTGCAGCGCGCGGCGGAAGAACTGCCGTTCCTCACGCCCGAAGCCGGGTTTGGGTTTCAGCACCTGCCATTTCGGCGCGTCATCGCTGCCCTGCTGCAGCGGCGGGGCGAACACGGGGCGCGGCGGCGGCGCCATGTTGCGCACGCGGCCCGCCCGGTTATCCTTGATTGCGTCGCTGGACCCGCCGCTGCCGCCGGGTGTCGTATGGTCGGACATCTCGCTTCCCTATGGCTGCCGCCAACCCTGCGCCGAGATTATTCGCAACGGCGGGATCATTGCCAGAGGCAAGCGGCGGCCCTTGCGCAGGGCCGCGAACGGGCGAATATCCGCGCCGCTGCCCTGAAGGAGCCGCCATGCCCCGCCCCATCGCGCTCACTGCCTGCCTGCTGACCGGCCTCGCCCTCGCCGCCCCGGCGCAGGCCGATGACATGGACATGTCCATGCCGTCCGGCCACCACCACACACC
>CAIPHQ010000462.1 GCA_903864895.1 uncultured Rhodospirillales bacterium | reverse complement strand
GCTCCCCGGTCGCCGCCTCGATGGCCGAGAGCACGTCCAGAATGCCCTCCTGCATGTAGTTCTCGAAGTTCTTCTCGGCCAGCGTCTCGTCCGGGTTCACCCAGGACACCATGAACACGGTATGGCCCTGGGAGACGGCCCAGCGCACCAGGCTGTTCTTGGGCCGCAGGTCCAGAATGTAGAACTTGTTGATCCATGGCGGCACGATCAGCAGCGGGCGGCGCAGCACCTTGGCGGTGGCGGGCGCGTACTGGATCAGTTGCAGCAAATCGTTCTGATAGACCACCTTGCCGGGCGAGACGGCGATGTTCTCGCCGATCTGGAACGCCTCGGTGTCGGTCATCTTGATGCGCAACTGGCCCTTGCCGCGCTCCAGATCGCTCAGCAGGTTCTGTAGGCCCTTGATCAGGTTTTCCCCGCCGGTCTCGGCGGTGCGGCGCAGCACTTCCGGGTTGGTCAGCAGGAAGTTGCTCGGGCTCATCGCATCCACGAATTGCCGGGCGTAGAAATCCACCTTCTGCGCCGTGGGGGCATCCAGCCCGTCCACATGCGTCACCACGTCCTGAATGAAGCGGGCGGACAGCAGGTAGGACTGCTTGATGAAATCGAAAACCTCGACGTCTTTCCAAGCGCCGTCCTTGAACCGGCGGTCCTTGGGGTCGGAATCGATCACCGATTCCGCCTGCATCCCGATCATGCGCCGCGCGGTGTTCTGCCACAGCGACATGTAATCCTGCCAGAAGCCGATCTGCGCCTGCATCAGCTTGGCGGGGTTGGCCATCATCTTGGCCGTCATTTCCATGAACGCCCCGGCGATGTTCAGCGGGTCCGGTGCTGCCGCACCACCCTCACCTTGCCGCTTCAGCCATTCCGCCACGATGCGCTGCGAGCGTTCCGCAATGTCGGCCATCGAGCGGCCGACCTCGGCCGGGTCAGGGAGCTTGAAGGCCCCGGCGTCCGGCGTGTTCGGCTCAGCCATGCTGGCGTCCTTTCGTCGTCGGGTTGCCGCTGCTACATGTGCCGCGCGCCGCGCGCGGCGACAGGATAGGGCAAGTCCACCACATGGCAGCGGCAAGGAGAGGCGGTGTTACAGGCGTGACCGGGCGGGTTCAAGCTCTCGCGGCGCAGGCGTTCCATGCGCTTCATTCGCCGGGATTTCTGGCGGCTATCGCCGCTGTCCTGTGGCTCAACGGTTGCGCGCGCGGGCCATCCGCCAATCCGGTGGATTGGTGGCACGGTCTGGAAGGCGGCCCGATTGCCGGCACGCGCCCGCCGCCGCCCAACGCCAACGCCCCCTTCCCCAATTTGGCCAGCGTTCCGGCCAAGCCGGTCACGCCGGACCCGCAGACGCAGGCCAGCGTGATGAAGGGGCTGGAAGCCGACCGCGCCAATGCGCGCTATGCGGCGAAAATCGACCCGCTGCCGGCCGCTGCACCCCCCGGCAAACCGCAGGCGGCCGCGCCGCCCAAGCCGCAGAACGCCGAGGCCCCGAACGCCTCGCTGGCCGCCGCCTCCGCCCCACCGCCGCCGCCGCCGAAACCCGCCGCCGTTCCGGCAGTGGCCCCGATGGCCCAACCCGCCCCCGCCGCCGCCGGGGCAACCCCGCCCGCGCCGAGGCCCCCCGCGCCGATGCCCCCCGCGCCGATGCCCCCCGTGCCGATGCCCCCCGTGCCGCAGGCGCCGCCGCCG
>CAIPHQ010000461.1 GCA_903864895.1 uncultured Rhodospirillales bacterium | reverse complement strand
TGCTGCAACGCCTGTGCGACACGTTGCAGCGCCGCCTTGCGCAGTTCGGCTCCGGCCCCAACCGGCGCGGACTGATCCATGCCGATCTGCGGCTGGCCAACCTGCTGGTGGATGATGGCCGCGTAAAGGTCATCGACTTCGACGATTGCGGCTTCGGCTGGTATTTCTACGACTACGGCACGTCGCTGAGTTTCATCGAGAACCGCACCGATGTGCCGGACCTGACCGATGCGTGGCTGCGCGGCTATCGCCGCGTGGCGCCGCTGAGTGCTGCGGATGAAGCCGAACTGCCCACTTTCCTGCTGCTGCGCCGCCTGATGCTGGTGGCGTGGCTCGGCTCACACCACGACACCAGCCTCGCCCGCGAACTCGGCGTGCCCTACACCATGGACAGTTGCACGCTGGCCGAGACCTATCTGAGCCGTTTCGGTTGATCTTTCACATCGGGAGCCTTGCGCCATGCTGACCTCCATTGCCGGACGTTCGGTTATTGTCACCGGGGCCAGCCGCGGCATCGGGCGCGGCATGGCCCGCGTGTTCGCCGCCAAGGGTGCGAAAGTGCTGGTGGTGTCACGCGATCAGGCGCAGGCCGATGCCGCCGCCGCCGCGATCCGCGATGAGGGCGGCAGTGCCAGCGGTTTCGCCGCCGACGTGGCGGATGCCGGCGCCGCCGCCCGCATGGCCGAAGCCGCCATCGACCGGCACGGCGGCATCGACATTCTGTGCGCCAACGCGGGCATTTTTCCCGGCGCCAAGCTGTCGGAAATGACGCTGGAGCAGTGGAACCACGTGCTGTCCAACAACCTGTCCAGCACGTTCCTGAGTGTGTCCGCATGCATTCCGGCCCTGGCCAGGACCGGGCGCGGGCGGATTGTGATCACCTCTTCGATCACCGGCCCCATCACCGGCTCACCCGGCTGGTCGCATTACGGGGCCAGCAAGGCGGGGCAGTTGGGTTTCATGCGCACGGCGGCCATCGAACTCGCCCCGCGCGGCATCACCGTAAACGCCGTGCTGCCCGGCAACATCCGCACCGAGGGCCTGGACGGCGTGGGCGGCGACTACATCGCCAAGATGACCGCTTCCGTGCCGCAGGGGCGGTTGGGCGGCGTGGAGGATATTGCGTATGCGGCGCTGTTCTTTGCCAGTGATGAGGCGGGGTATGTGACCGGGCAGACCATTGTGGTGGATGGCGGGCAGGTGTTGCCGGAGTCGTTGAGTGCGCTGGAGGAGATGGGGGGGTAGGCAGCGGCCCTCCCCCAACGCCCCAAGGCACGACGTGAACGCGTCTTGCCCGAAGCGTTCAGTGCAATTCGCCTCGCTTGCCACCCCTCACGGCGTCAACCCGAACACCGTCACCGCGCCATACGCCGGCACATAGACCCGGCCGTTCGCTTCCAGCGGGGTCACGAAGGCGCTGCCGCTGCCGGTGGCCCAGGTGCCAGCCCCGGCGGCGTAGAGTGGCGCGCCCAGGTTGGTGGCGTCGTAGGCTTCCAGTTGCACCGTTGTGCCGCGCCGCACCAGCCACAGCACGCCGGTGCCCGGTGTGGCGCCGTTGGAGGACACAATGGGGGTCGATCCGCCATACCCGGCCGTGGTGGTGCCGTTCACGGTATTGGTCAGTGACGGGGTGGCGCTGGTATTCAGCAGGTAGCCGTGCAGCACGTCGCCGTTGACCTGATAATACACCATCGGCCCGTTCGGGCTGTTGTAGAACGCAGGCCCGCCCCACAGCCCATTGCCGGAATAGCTGACGCGGATGGATTGCAGCGCGCCTGCGTCACCCTTGGTCAGCCCGCCGAGGTTGGACTGCTTGAGCAGGTAGATCACCGCGTCCTTGCCCATGGCCACCGCCATCGGCGGTGCCGCCTGGCCCGGCTGCACCGGCAGCAGCATCACACCGCCCGAGCCGAAATCGAGGTCGGCATTGTTGAGGAACTGGTAGCTGGCCGGGGTGAAACTGCCCGGGTTGCCGGCCAGCGACGGGGCGATCCGCAGCACGCTTTCGCCCCAGTTACCGGCCGCCGTGCCGTTGCGGCGGTATTCGCCGTTGCCGGTCACCACGAACAGATTGCCCTTGCTGTCCACCGCCGGTGCGAAGCCAGCCATCCAGATGCTGGACAATTCGTAGCCCGCCTGATCGGCGATGGTGTGGAACTGCCCGGTGCTGGCCAGTGACTGGTTGTATCGCAGCAGCCAGCCGCTGATGTTGCCGGCGTTGTTGTCGCAATGCGAGCCGATGGAGACGTAGAGCGAATTGTTCGCCCACACCAGACCGGCGCGGCTCCATTGGTTCTGCGGTGAAAAAGTCAGTGGCTGGCCGTTGCTG
>CAIPHQ010000460.1 GCA_903864895.1 uncultured Rhodospirillales bacterium | reverse complement strand
TCGAACTGGTCGAGCTTCTTGCCGTCCAGATGCGTCAGCCGCGCGGTAAACGGTGCCCCGCCCGGCGTGGTCAGGTGGGCTTCCACAGTCCAGTATTCGCGCGGCTTGAACACCTCGATCTCGGCTTCACGCTCGCAGATCAGCCGCAGGGCGACCGACTGCACGCGCCCGGCACTGCGGCTGCCCGGCAGCTTGCGCCACAGCACCGGCGAGAGGGTGAACCCCACCAGATAATCCAGCGCACGGCGGGCCAGATACGCCTCGATCAGCGGCATATCCAGGTCGCGCGGATGGTCCATCGCGGTGCGGATGGCGTTGCGGGTGATCTCGTTGAAGGTGATCCGCAGCACCTTCACGCCGCGCAGCAGGTGCTTTTCCTCCAGCATGGCGCGCACATGCCAGCTGATCGCCTCGCCCTCGCGGTCCGGGTCGGTGGCCAGATACAGCGTCTTGGCGCCCTTCAGCGCCTTGGCGATCGCGCCGAGTTGCCGGGCGCCGCGCTCATCGGCCTCCCAGTCCATCGCGAAGTCCTCATCCGGCCGCACGCTGCCATCCTTGGGCGGCAAGTCGCGCACATGCCCGAAGCTCGCGAGCACCGTGAAGGTGTCCCCGAGGTACTTGTTGATGGTCTTGGCTTTGGCGGGTGATTCGACAACGACGACGTCTGCCATGGCGTCCTGTTACGTGGGGGCTACGGCCCCGGTTCGCTCAACAGCGCCACCCGGTTGCCGGGCAACGCTTCCACGCGCCCGGCAAGTTCCAGGTCGAGCAGCGCCGACATGACCGTGGCCGGAGACAACTGGCAGCGGCGGAGCAGAACGTCAACTGAAGTGGGTGACGGGCTGAGCAGTTGCAGCACGGCATCATGTGCCCCGCGCGCCTCGGCGGCCGGCGCTGGCTGGTCCGGCCAGCCGGACAGCAATTCCGGAAACCCCTCACGCTGTGCCGGTTCCGGCGCGTCGCCCCGCGCAAACAGCGGGGAGCGGGCGATGCCCTCGCGGTTCGGGTGGTCCGGCAGATTTTCCATCACATCGGCGGCATGTTCCACCAGCGTGGCCCCTTGCCGGATCAGGTCGTTGGCCCCCCGGCAGCGCGGGTCGAGCGGCGAGCCGGGCACTGCAAACACCTCCCGCCCGGTGTCGCGCGCCATCCGCGCGGTGATCAGGCTGCCCGAGCGCAGGGCGGCTTCCACCACCACCACGCCCAGCGACAGCCCGGCGATGATGCGGTTGCGGCGCGGAAAATGCCGTGCCTGCGGCTGGGTGCCGATGGGCGCTTCGGCCACCACGGCGCCATTGTCGGCAATGCGCGCCTGCAACCCGGCATGTTCGGACGGATAGGGCTGGTCCAGCCCGCCCGCAATGCAGGCCACCGTGCGCCCGCCGCGCATGGCCCCCAGATGCGCCGCGCCATCAATGCCGCGCGCCAGCCCGGAGACCACCACGGCCTTGGCTTCCGCCAGCCCCTGCGCCAGCGCCTCGGCCATCTGCTGCCCGTTGGTGGAGGCATTGCGGCTGCCCACAATCGCCACGGCCCGCTGGCTCAGCACCGCCACATCGCCCAGCACCGCCAGCACCGGCGGCGCGTCGTCCAGCAGTGACAGCAGTTTCGGGTAGCCGGGGCCGTCCAGAAACACCAGACTGGCCTGCATCCGCGTTAGCACGTCCAGCTCGCGCTTGATCTGCGCCAGCGGGGCCACCTTCATCGGCTCCTGCTTGCCGCCTGCGCGCGCCAGATACGGCAGCGCCTCCAGCGCCGCAGCGGCGCTGCCGTAGCGGTACAGCAGGCGGCGATAGGTAATCGGCCCCACGCCATCGGTGCGCGCCAGCCGCAGATAGTCGTATACCTCGCTCATTTCCCGGCCCCGATGCGCGGCTCGGTGCCTGCCAGCAGGCGGCGGATGTTGGCGTGATGGCGGGCGAAGATCAGCGCCGCGATCAGCAGCACCAGCAGCGCCAGCAGCGGCGGGGCAGCGAACCATGTCAGGATCGGCGCGGCAATGAAGGCAGACAGCGCGCCCGCCGAGGAGATTTTGCTCAGCCGCGCCACCGCCAGCCACACCGCGCCCGCGCCGATACCGGCCAGCGGGCTGACCGCGAACAGCACGCCGAAGCCGGTGGCAACGCCCTTGCCGCCCTTGAAGCCCAGCCACACCGGGAACAGATGGCCCAGCACCGCTGCCAGCCCGCCCGCAAACATCCCGGCCTGCCAGCCGTCCACCCCGCCCTGATACAGCCCGCCCTGAAACAGCCCGGCCAGCAACAGCCCCGCCAACGCGCCTGCGGCCCCCTTGGCGCCATCCAGCAGCAACGTCGCCGCCGCCAGTTTCTTGTTGCCGGTGCGCAGCACGTTGGTGGCGCCGATATTGCCCGAGCCGATCGTGCGGATGTCGCCCAGCCCGGCCGCGCGCGTCAGCAGCAGCCCGAACGGGATCGCGCCCAGCAGATAGCCGAGGGCTGCCGCCGCCAATAAGGTTGGCCAGTTAATTGTATCGCTCATGCCACGGCAGTGTGGCGCGCCGGGCCGGTATGGCTCAAGGGTGCGTTGTCACAATTTATGCGTTTGCCCCAAAAACCTGCCGCCCGGCCTTCCAGGTGCCCAGCACCCGGCCTTCCAGCGCCCGCCCGTCGAACGGCGTGTTCTGCGCCCGGCCCGGCAGCGCGCCTGCGGTCACGCGCCACGCGCGCTCGGGGTCGAACAGCGTCAGGTCGGCAGCAGCCCCCTTGGCCAGCGTGCCGCAGGACAGGCCGAGAATGCGAGCCGGGGCGGCGGTCAGCATGGCCAGCGCGCGGGGCAGGGGGATGGTGCCGTTGTGGACCTGTGCGAGCGTGATGCCCAGCAGTGTGGCCAACCCGGCACCCCCCGGTGCGGCCTGCGCGAAGGGCAGGCGCTTGTCGTCCGGGTCGCGCGGTTGGTGGTCGCTCGCCACCGCGTCGATGGTGCCATCGGCCAGCGCCGCCGCCACCGCCTGCCGGTCGGCATCGGCCCGCAGCGGCGGTGACAGCTTGGCATAGCTGCGCCAGTTGCCGATGGCCGTTTCGTTCAGGTCGAAATACGGCGGCGCGGTGTCGCAGGTGATGCGCAGCCCCTCGTGCTTGGCGCGGCGGATCAATTCCAGCGCGGCGGCGGTGGACACATGGGCAAAATGCACCGCCCCACCTGTCAGCCGTGCCAGCGCGATGTCGCGCGCCACCATCAGTGCCTCGGCCGCGGCGGGAATGCCGGGCAGGCCCAGCCGTGTGGCCAGTTCACCCTCGGTGGCCGCCCCGCCCGCCGCAAGGCTCGGCTCCTCAGGGTGCTGCACGATCACGGCGGAGAACATGCGCGCATAGGTCAGCGCCAGCCGCATCAGCTTCGCAGGGCCGATGGCGCGCGCACCATCGGTGAACGCCACCGCGCCTGCCTCCCGCAGCAGCCCCAGTTCGGCCAGTTCCTCGCCCCGGCACCCGCGCGTCAGCGCGCCATAGGGATGCACCGTCAGGCTGCCGGTCTCCTCGCCGCGCGTGCGCAGCAGCCGCACCAAAGCCGGGTCGTCGATGGCCGGTTTGCTGTCGGGCAGGGCCGCCACAGTCGTGATGCCGCCAAACGCCGCCGCCAGCGCCGCCGAGGGGATATTCTCGCGGTATTCGCCGCCCGGTTCCCCCACCTCGACGCGCATGTCCACCAGACCGGGGCACAGCACCGCGCCCTCACCGTCGATCACCTCGGCACCATCGGGCCGCCCGAGCGCGCTGCCGTGATCGGCGATCACGCCGCCCTGCACCAGCAGCGAAGCGTTCTGGTCCAGTCCGCTGGCCGGATCGATCAGGCGGACATTGTGGAACAGGATGCCGCTCATGGGCGCGGCCCGCCGGGAATGCCCGCATGAGCCAGCATGTCCAGCACTGCCATGCGCACCGCGACCCCCATTTCCACCTGCTCACGGATCACGCTGCGGTCCGGGTCATCAGCCACCCGGCTGGCAATCTCGACCCCGCGATTCATCGGCCCCGGATGCATCACCAGCGCCTGCGGCTTGGCGTAGGCGAGTTTTTCGGCGTCCAGCCCGAAGAAGCGGAAATACTCGCGCGTGCTCGGCACCAGCCCGCCGGTCATGCGCTCCTGCTGCAACCGCAGCGCCATCACCACGTCCGCCCCGGCCAGCCCCGCCTTCATGTCGTGAAACACCTCGATGCCCAGCCGCTCCGCCTCGGGCGGGATCAGCGTCGGCGGCCCCACCACGCGCACCCGGCTGCCCATGGCCGACAGCAGATGAATGTTCGAGCGCGCCACCCGCGAGTGCAGGATGTCGCCGCAGATCGCCACCACCAGCCCCTGCAACCCGCCCAGACGGCGGCGGATGGTCAGCGCGTCCAGCAGCGCCTGTGTCGGGTGCTCATGCGTGCCGTCGCCCGCGTTGATCACGGCGGCATCCACCTTGCGCGCCAGCAGTGCCGGGGCACCCGAACTGGCATGGCGGATCACCAGCAGATCGCAGTTCATCGCGTTCAGCGTGGACGCGGTATCCAGCAGCGTCTCGCCCTTGTTCACGGACGAGGTCGCCACCGGCATGTTGATCACATCCGCGCCCAGCCGCTTGCCCGCCAGTTCGAAGCTGGTGCGGGTGCGGGTGCTGTCCTCGAAGAACAGATTGATCAGCGTGCGTCCGCGCAGGCGGTCGCGCGGCGTGGTGCCGGTGCGGCTGAGCAGCACATAGCTCTCGGCCAGATCGAGCATCGCCGCGATCTGCGGCGGGTGCAGGCCCTCGATGGCCAGCAGGTGCCGTGAATGGATGGCCACGCGCGCGGAGTCCCTGTGTTGCCGGCGGCGCACCCTAATCACACGCCCGCCCCGCCACCAGCGGCGGCGCGTTGCAGCGCGGATGCGCCCGGCGCATGATCGGCTGGCGCAACGTGTTGGGGCAGTATGGAATTCCAGCGTCTGCCGGTCTGCATCTTCTCGTTCAACCGCCCGGACTACCTGCGCGCCACGCTGGAGGCGCTGCGTGTGGCGCTGGATGCGGGCGGCATGATCGGGCCAGTGGCACTGTTTCAGGACGGCGCATGGAACCCGCATTCGCGGCAGACCAAGGCCACCCCACAGGCCATCGCCGCCTGCATCGCGCAGTTTCAGCGCCTTCTGCCGCACGGGCAGGTGATTGAATCATCCGTCAATCTGGGCATCGCCGAAAACATCGCGCGCGGCGAGGCATGGGCGTTCGAGGGCGGGCGCTACCCGGCAGCACTGTTCTTCGAAGACGACATGGTGGTCGCGCCCGGCTATTTCCGCGCCATGGCCGGGCTGTATGCGCTGGCACAGGCGCAGCCTCGCATCGCCATGTTCGCTGCCTACGGCGCAGACGGACGGGCCAGCGCCGCCGAACAATTCGCCGCCCGCCGCCATGCCGGCCCGATGCACCACAACTGGGCCTTCGGCCTGACCCGTACGGCATGGGTGCAGCGCGAGGCTTTGACCCGCGATTACATGGACATCCTGTCCGGCCACGACTACCGCGACCGCCCGCTCGACCGCATCGCCGCATGGTACGGGCGCATGGGCTGGCCGCCGCTGCCCACCACGCAGGACATCGCCAAATCGGCAGCACTGAACACACTCGGCCTCGCCCGCGTCGCCAGCGTGGCCGCCTGCGCCCGCTACATCGGCGCCACCGGCACGCACTATAACCCGGACGAATTCGCCCGCCTCGGCTTCGCCGACGTGGTGCTGATCGAGGACACGCACCCTGATCTGGACTGGCAGTTCGACGTGCTGGACGACGCCGCCATCGACGCCATCGTGGCCCGTCAGCGTGCGGACATGCTGGCGGTGCGCCTCGGGGCGGACAGTTTCATCGGCAGCACGGCGCTGATCGAGGCGCTGCGGGTCATCCGCCATCTGGGGCCGGCCGCCCTGCTGCCCCCGCAAGCGGCCGCGCCGCTGACCAGTGCCGCCGGATTCTACCCCGATTGCTGGAGCCACCCGCACTCCAGCCTCGTGCTGTCGGCAGCGGCTGATTTGCGTGAGGCGGCGCTGGAAGCCATCGCCGCCCAGCATCTGCCATCCGGCACGCGGCTCGATTTGCTGCTGAACGGCCAACCCGCCGGGTCGGTGCAACTCGAGCCCGGCGAGACGTTTTCCGTCACGCTGCTGCTGCCGCGCAGTCTGGACGGTCTGGAAAAAGTCATCACCGCACGCTGTTCCGTGAACACCGACCCGTTCACCGCAGGCTTCAACGCCGACCGCAGGCCGCTGGGGTTCCTGCTGCTGCGCCTGACATTGCTGGCGCGGGATGGCGGACGGACGGTGCTGGAAGGGCGCGACGTGATTGGCAGCGCCTGAATCCTTGCCGCCATCCCGGCGATTATCCTAACGTTCGCCCATGGACACATTGCTGCGCGCGCCATGGACGGTGGACGAATTCCTCGCCTGGGAAGACCGGCAGGAGGGGAAGCATGAGTTCGATGGTTTCGATGTCATCGAAATGACCGGCGGCAGCCGCGCACATCAGCGCATTGTGTTCAATCTGCTGACAAGTCTCACCGCACGGCTGGACCCGAGCTTTGATGCTGTGCAGGAGATGCGGATCCGTTTTGGCAATCGGGTTCGCTACCCTGATGTCACTATATGCGCCGAACCGGTGGGCCAGAAGGTCAAGACGCTGTTGGACGCCATTGCTGCGTTCGAAGTTCTGTCAGACGAAACCGCACGGACCGACCGGACCATAAAGCTGTCCGAATATGCCGAAATCCCGAGCCTGCAATACTACGTGCTGCTGGAGCAGGACCGCATCGCCGTCACCATCCACCACCGGCAAGCCGGGCACTGGCAGACGCACGCCATCACCGAAGGCAAACTGAACCTGCCTGCACTCGGCCTTACCCTGCCGCTGGCCGAGATTTACGCCCGGCTGCAATTCCAGCCACCCCCCGGTTGACGCATCACGCGGACGGGACAACGCTGCCCGTCCCATGCCCGCACCCCGCCCGCCCCTGATCGACGGCCTGCAATTCTGCAACTGGTCGCGCGCCATTTTCGAGCAGATGCATCAGGCCGGGATGACGGCGGTGCATGTCACGGTGGCCTACCACGAAGGCTTCCGCCCCACCGTGGACCGCATCGTGGAATGGCAGTGGCGGTTGCGCGAGCACGCGGATCTGATCGCGCCGGGCAATTCCGCCGCCGATCTGGCCGCAGCCGAAGCCACCGGCCGCACCGCCATCGTGTTCGGCCTGCAAAACCCGCTGCCCATCGAGGATGATCTGGGACTGGTGGACGTGCTGTCCCGCCTCGGCATCCGCTTCATGCAACTCACCTACAACAACCAGTCGCTGCTGGGGTGCGGCTGGATGGAGCCCGAGGACTCGGGTGTGACCACCATGGGCCGCGCGGTGATCCGGGAGATGAACCGCTGCGGCATGGTGGTGGACCTGTCGCATTCCGGTGAGCGCACCACGCTGGACGCCATCGCCGCCTCGCACCGCCCGGTCACGGTTAGCCACGCGAACCCGCAAAGCTGGAAGGCCACGCTGCGCAACAAGTCGGACAAGGTGCTGCGCGCCCTCGCCGAATCAGGCGGCATACTCGGCCTGTCGCTGTATCCGGTGCATCTGGCCGATGGGCCGGACACCACGCTGGCTTCCCTGTGCGAAATGGCGGCTCGCACGGCGGAGCTTGTCGGCGTGCAGAATCTCGGGATCGGGTCAGATCTGTGCCAGAACCAGCCGGACAGCGTGCTGGAATGGATGCGGGTCGGCCGCTGGACGCGCCTGCCCCCCGGCACGCCGGGGCCGAAATTTCAGGCCCAGCCGGTCTGGTTCCGCAGCAATCTGGATTTCCCCGGCCTCGCCACCGGCCTGCGCGCCGCAGGGTTCGCCCCGGATGAGGTGGCGGGCATTCTGGGCGGCAACTGGCGGCGCTTCATGGCCGAGTCATTCGCACCGGACCCCAGCGCATGAGCCGCATCACCCTCACCGAAATCGAAACCCTCGCCCGCACCGCCCTGCTGGCCCATGGCGCGCGGGCCGAAGCGGCGGAGGTGATGGCGCGCGCCATCGCCGCCACGGAAGCCGACGGGCTTGCCTCCCACGGTCTGGCCTATCTGGCGACCTACTGCACGCATCTGGACTGCGGGAAGGTAGTGGGCGGCTCGGTGCCGGAGATCACCCGGCCCAAGCCCGGTCTGGTGCTGGCCGATGCCGGAGCGGGCTTCGCGCATCCGGCCATCGAGGCGGGATTTCCCGCGCTGATCGAGGCCGCACGGGCGCAGGGCGTCGCCGCGCTCGCTGTGCGAAATTCCTACAATTGCGGCGTGCTGGGCTATCACACCGAACGCCTGGCCCAAGCGGATCTGGTGGCGCTGGGCTTCACCAACGCGCCCGCCTCCATCGCGCCATGGGGCAGCAACCGCAAGGTGCTGGGCACCAACCCGTTTTCGCTGGCGGTGCCGGGTGAGGGGGGCGAAGCCGCCTTCGTCATCGACCAATCCGCCAGCACCATTGCCAAAAGCGAGGTGATGAAGCGCGAACGCGAAGGCCGCGC
>CAIPHQ010000459.1 GCA_903864895.1 uncultured Rhodospirillales bacterium | reverse complement strand
GCGTCTGGCGCCGGGCCGGATTGGCGTTCTGTCATGACATGTTGCTATCACATGTCCGTGGGAAAGTCGCCCACAAAATTTTTCCATGCTAGGTCCGCAACTGCTTGACCGGCCCCGGCGCCCTGGGCCATAGTCGGTTGTGGGAAAAATTCCCACATACGAAAGCGGAGAGGGTGCGATGCGTCTCCTGGTGGTGGATGACAATACGAAGCTGCGGCAGTTGCTGGTGGGGTTGTTCACCGGCGCCCGCTACACGGTCGATGCGGTCGGCAGCGCCCAGGACGCGCTGGATGCGATGGCGGTGGCCAATTACGACCTGGTGCTGATGGAACTGGCGCTGCCGGATAGCGACGGCACCGGTCTGGTGCGCGCCATGCGCCGCCAGGGCATTGGCATCCCGGTGCTGATCGGCAGTTCGGTGAGTGATCTGGAGCGCCGCATCGAGGCGCTGGACGACGGCGCCAACGATTACATGGTCAAGCCGTTCTCGTCCGATGAACTGCTGGCCCGCGTGCGCGCCCTGCTGCGCCGCCCGCCGAGCATGCTCAACCGGGTCATCTCCATCGGCAATGTCTCGCTGGACATGAAGTCCCGTGCCCTGCGCGTGGACGGCGACTCGCTGGACATGCCGCGCCGCGAAATCGCGGTGCTGGAGACCCTGATGCGCAACCGCGCCAAGCTGGTGGCCAAGCGCACGCTGGAAGAAGCGGTCTATTCCTTCGACGAGGAAGTCTCGCCGAATGCCATCGAAGCGGCGATCTCGCGCGTGCGCCGCCGACTGGACGTTGCGGGTGCCAGCATCACGATCAATTCCTCACGCGGGCTGGGCTACACGCTGTCCGAACGGCCGTCATAGGCGGCCGAGTAACGCGAACCACAGGTAGTCCAGCGGCACCAGGACAGCATAGGTTATCACGGCGAGCGCCACGCACAGCCGTACCGCAGAGGCGGTTCGCACCCCGCCCAACTGCATTGCCACGACAATCGGTGCTGCCTGATACGGCAGCACCGGCGTGGAATACCCCAGCACCTGCACCATCAGCACCGTTGCGAGCGGGATGCCCGAGGCATCGGCCAACGGTTGTGCCAGC
The DNA here is from genome assembly GCA_903864895.1 of uncultured Rhodospirillales bacterium. GTDB lineage: Bacteria > Pseudomonadota > Alphaproteobacteria > Acetobacterales > Acetobacteraceae > CAIPHQ01. The sequence goes on along the minus strand of CAIPHQ010000459.1, from coordinate 5,618 downwards.
GGCGTGAACAGGGCCGGCACCCCGTTGGAGGTGACGGCGAAGTTCAACAGCGACGAAATTCCCACCAGCGCGCAAAAGCTCTGAAACGGTGCCGCCGGATCCAGCGGGGCGACGGCTTGCAGCGCTTGGCCCATCTGGCCGGCCAGCCCGCTGAGGGTGACCATGGCCGCCATGCCCAGAATGGCGGCGACATAGATGGCGCTGAGGAAGTTGACCTGCGTGTTGACTTCCCCCTGGGTGACGAACCCCACTTTGGGCAGCAGGCACACACAGGCGGCGGCCATGCCGATCCAGGCCGGCGAGATGCCGTGCAGCGAATCGGTCAGCCAGAGCGCCAGCGTGACACCCAGCAGCACCGCCAGCCGTTGTTCATCGACCGTCCAGCGCCCCAGCGGCGCATCGGCCTCAATCTGGCGCGGCGTGTCGCGGAACATCAGGCACAGGCAGGCGATGATGGCGGCGCCTTTCAGCACGCCCAGCACCGGGCCGTGCAGCAGCAGGTACGGCAAGTAGGTCAGGTGCAGGCCGTAATTGGTCTCGATGCTGCCTGCCATCACCAGATTGGGCACGGTGGCGGGCAGGATGGAGGCGGACAGCATGAAGGTGCCGAAGCCGACGGCCAGCCCCAGCCCCTCACGGCCCGGACGGCCCGGCGCGAACCCGGCGCGATCGGCCACCGCCATGATGATGGGCATCAGTACCGCGATGCGCCCGAGATTGGACGGCATCACGAAGGCCAGCGCGTAGGTCAGCCCCACCACGCCCGCAATCAGCTTCGGGTAGGAGCCGGACAACCGGCTGGTCAGCATCCGCGCTGCCCGGCTGGCCAGCCCGGTCTTGCGGATGGCGATCCCCAGCACGTAGCCGCTGATCATCATCCAGAACGCGCTGGAGGCGAAGCCGGCGAAGATGGTCGCGGGCGGGGCCACACCCAGAATCATGGCCAGCGAGAAGAAGATCAGCGCGGTCAGGTATTCCGGCAGCGCCCCGGTCGCCCACAGCGTGACAGTCAGGACCGTCAGCAGCCCGGCAATCAGCACGCCACGCTAGTCCGCGTGGCCGGGCTGTTCGCGGCGGAACGCGGCCGCGGGATAGACGCCCAGAATGCGGCACTCGCGGGAGAAGAATTCCAGTTCCTCCAGCGCCCGGCGCAGCCCCGGCTGTTCCGGGTGGCCATCCACGTCACACAGGAACTGCGTGGCGGAGAAATTGCCGTCCAGCATATAGCTTTCCAGCTTGGTCATGTTGACGCCGTTGGTGGCGAACCCGCCCAGCGCCTTGTACAGCGCCGCCGGGACGTTGCGGACGCGGAAGACGAAGGTTGTCACCAGATCCGGCGTCTCCGGCGGGTGCTTCGCGGGGGCGAGTGCGGCCACATAGAAGCGCGTGGTGTTGTGGGCCGCGTCCTCGACATTGGCGCGCAGGATCTGCAGCCCGAACAGTTCGGCGGCCAGCGAGGATGCGATGGCGGCTTCCTCGGGATTGTTCCAACCGGCCACCTGTTCGGCGGCACCGGCCGTATCGGCCTCGATGACCGGGGCCAGATTCAGTTCCTTCAGGATCTTGCGCACCTGCCCCAGTGCGACGGCGTGCGAATGGGCACGGCGGATGGTGGCCAGGCTCGCCCCTTTCGGTGCCAGCAGGCAGTGCTCCACGCGCTGAAAATGCTCACCGATGATGAACAGGCCCGATTCGGGCAGCAGCGCATGAATGTCCGGCACCCGCCCCGCGAGGCTGTTTTCGCAGGGCAGCATGGCCAGTTGCGCTGCACCGCCGCGCACCGCGTCAATCGCCGCCTCGAACGTGGCACAGGGCAGGGTGCGCCACGCCGGATAGGCGGTGCGGCAGGCGAGGTCGGAATAGGCGCCGGGGCGGCCCTGAAACGCGATGGTGCCGGTGGTCATGAAGAATGGGGTTCCGCTGCTAGCGCCGTGCGGGCGCGTTCAAGGTCGGCCGGCGTGTCCACACCGAAGGCGGCGTGCGGCACGGCGGCGCAGGCAATGCGCATTCCGGCTTCCAGGGCGCGCAATTGCTCGAGGCTCTCGCGGCGTTCCAGCGGCGAGGGTGGCAGCGCCACGAACCGGTCCAGGGCGGCGCGCCGCCACGCATAGATGCCGATGTGGTGCCAGCGCGGTCCGTCGCCGTACGGGATGGGATTGCGGGAGAAATACAGCGCGGGCGCGGTCTCGGCCCCCTCGGCGAAGGCGCAGGCGGCCTTGACCACCGAGGGCGTGGCGGCTTCGGCATCGTCGCGGATGGGAGTGACCAGCGTGCCGATATCCACCGCCGGGTCGGCCAGCGGGCGCAGCACGATCTGCAATTGCCCGGGCGGCAGGGTCGGGAAATCGCCTTGCAGGTTGACCACCACGTCATGCGCGCCGTGCGGGTCGAGTTCGGCCAGTGCGGCGTGAACCCGGTCGGAGCCGGAGGGCAGCGCCGGGTCCGTCAGCACCGCGATGCCGCCCGCCGCGCGCACGGCGTCGATGATCTCCATGTCGCCGCAGGCCACCGCCACCGGGCCGATATTGGCGGCCAGCGCGCGTTGCAGCACATGCACGATCATCGGGCGGCCGTTGATGTCGGCCAGCGGCTTGCGCGGCAGGCGGGTGGCGGCCAGCCGGGCGGGGATGATGACGATGGGGTTCATGGGCGGCGCTGGGGACCGGCAATTGGCCCGGTTGTCGCATGTTGTCGCACGCGGTTGGCTTCCGTAAGTTGCGGCGCACCTTAGGAAGGCGCTGATGCGCACGCAATGCGCGGCTCCCTCGGGTTCGCGTTCGACCACCGGGGACTTGCCGCGCATGACCGATTCGGAACTCGAGTCCTATATCGCCGCCGCCGAAGCGGCCGCGGCGGCCGCGGCTGCGGTGATCCGCCCGCTGTTCCGCAGCGGCCTGCCCGCCGACCTGAAGGCCGATGAAAGCCCCGTCACCGCCGCCGACCGTGGTGCCGAGCAGGCGGCGCGCGCCGTGCTGGCAGCGCAGTTTCCCGCCCACGGCATTCTGGGCGAGGAGTTCGGGCTGCAAAACGGCGAGTCGCGGCTGCGCTGGGTGATCGACCCGATCGACGGCACCCGCGCCTTCATCACCGGGCGGCCGACCTTCGGCGTGCTGGTGGCGCTGATGGACGGTGGCAGGCCGGTGGTGGGCGTGATCGACCAGCCGGTGACCGGGGAGCGCTGGATTGGGGCGGCAGGGCGGGCGACGCAGTTTCGCGGCCCGTTCGGCGGCCGCCCCGGCTGCCGCGTCTGCCCGGAGATCGGCATGGCCGAGTTGTCCTGCACCAGCCCCGACGTGCTGGGCGCAGACCTGCCGCGCTTCAACCGCCTGTCCCGCGCGGTGCGCCGCACCTCGTTTGGCGGCGACTGCTATGCCTATGGCCTGCTGGCGCTGGGGCAGATTGACGTGATTGTCGAGGCGGATCTGAAGGTCTGGGACTGGGCGGCAGTGCTGCCGGTGATCGAAGGGGCTGGCGGCATGGTGACCGACTGGCAGGGGCAACCGCTGCGCCCGGATGGCGATGGGCGGGCCATTGCGGTGGGCGACGCCGCCCTGTTGGCCGAAACCGTGCGATTGCTGCGCGAATGACCTGACGCAAAGGCTGCGGCATGCGTATCCTAGCAGCGCGTGCGGAAAACGGAGGAAACAGCAGGTGCATCGCCGTGGATTGCTGATGAGCGTACTGGCGCTGGGGGCCGGAGCCGCCGGACCGGTGCGCGCCGAGGAGTCGCAACCGGCGGCAGCGCCGCCCGCCGCAGGCAAACCCATCCGAAGCTATGGCATCGCCCTGGTGGGCGAGCCGAAGCTGCCCGCCGATTTTCGGCATTTCCCCTACGCCAATCCGGATGCGCCGAAGGGCGGGGAAGTTGTGCTGGCCTCCATCGGCAGTTACGACAGTTTCAACCCGTATATTCTGCGCGGCACCACCGGGCCGGTTTCCAGCCTGTGGGACACGCTGACGCGCACCTCTCACGATGAGCCGGACACCGCGTACTGCCATCTGGCGCATACGATTGAGGTGGCCCCGGGCCGTGACAGCGTGGCGTTCGAACTGCGCCCGGAGGCGCGGTTCCATGACGGCACGCCGATTACCGCCGAAGATGTGGCCTGGACGTTCGAGACGCTGCGCGCCCATGGCCGCCCGTATTACCGCCAGTACTATGCCGGTGTGGCCAAGGTGGAGGTGGAATCGCCGCTGCGCGTGGTGTTCCGCTTCAAGACCGCGGGCAACCGCGAATTACCCGCCATTCTGGGGCAGTTGCCGGTGCTGCCGAAACACTGGTTCAAGGGCCGCGACTTCGAAGCCCCGCTGACCGAGCCGCCGCTGGGCTCCGGCCCGTACAAGATCGGCCATTTCGAGTTCGGCCGCAGCCTGTCGATGGAGCGGGTGGCGGATTATTGGGGCCGCGACCTGCCGACCGCCAAGGGTCTGGACAATTTCGGCGTGCTGCGGACCGAGTTCTTCCGTGACTCCACCGTGGCGTTTCAGGCGTTTCAGGCCGGTCAGATCGACTTCCGCCGCGAGAACATCAGCAAGATGTGGGCGACGGCCTACAACTTCCCGGCCATCGAGAAGGGCATGGTGAAGAAGCACGCCTTCGAGTCGCGCCTGCCGTCCGGCATGCAGGCGTTCGTGATGAACACGCGCCGCAAGATGTTCGCCGACCGCAAGGTGCGGGAGGCGATGACGCACCTGTTCGATTTTGAGTGGGAGAACAAGAACCTGTTCTTTGGGCTGTACACCCGCACCGAGAGCTATTTCGCCGAAAGCGATTTCGCCGCACAGGGCGAGCCTTCGCCTGAAGAACTGGCGCTGCTGACACCGCTGCGCGACAAATTGCCGCCCGAAGTGTTCACCGCGCCGGTGAGAATGCCGGTCACTGATGGCTCGGGCAACAACCGCGAGGGTCAGCGCAAGGCACTGGCGCTGTTCAAGCAGGCGGGCTGGGATGTGAAGGACCGCAAGCTGGTCGATGCATCCGGCGAGCAGATGGCGTTCGAGATTCTGTTGTATGACCAGAGCTTCGAGCGCGTGGCGCTGCCCTATGTGCAGTGGCTGGCCAAGCTGGGCATCGACGCCAAGGTTCGCACCGTCGATCCGTCGAACTACGAAAAGCTCACCGACAAGTTCGATTTCGACATGACCATCGGCACCTATGGCGAGTCGGACAGCCCCGGCAACGAGCAGTCGGATTACTGGAGTTCGGGTAGCGCCAAGGAAGACGGCAGCAGCAATCTGGCTGGCGTGTCCGACCCGGTGGTGGACATGCTGGTGGGCAAGATCATCTCTGCCCAGACGCGGATTGACCTGATCGCCGCCACGCGCGCGCTGGACCGCGTGTTGCTGGCCGGGTGGTACATGGTGCCGAACTGGCACATCCGCGAAGTCTGGGCGGCGTGGTGGGACCGGTTCGGCTATCAGGACGTGCCGGTCCGCAGCGGCATCGCCTTTGATGCCTGGTGGATCGACCACGACCGCGCCGCCAGGACCGACGCGGCACGGCAGGCCGGATAGGGCGGCGGGCGCGGTACGATGGGTGGCTATCTGATCCGCCGGTTGTTGCTGGTGATCCCGACGCTGTTCGGGATCATTGCGATCAATTTCGCTGTTGCCCAGTT
>CAIPHQ010000458.1 GCA_903864895.1 uncultured Rhodospirillales bacterium | reverse complement strand
GCTGTTGTGCGGCCTCACGGCCCCTGCCGATGGGCGATAGCGTGCCCGCCTTGCCCAGCCCGAACGGCGGCATGTTGTTGTAGATGGTCTCGTACGATCCGGGGCGCACCGCATAGGTCTCGTGCCAGATTCCCACCGTGCCATCGCTGCCGATGCGGCGATTGAAGTCCCGCCACGCTGGCAGATGCGCCGCGTCGCGCTGGCTGGCGTAGGCCATCAACTGGTCCATCGACCGCCAGTACTGCACCATCATCGTGGTGCGCGAAAACCAGACCTCGTGATGCAACAGGCCGAGTTCCGGGTTCGCATAGAGTTCGGCCAGCATCCGGCCCATGGACCGCGTCACCGGCAGCCATTTGTGGACTTTCAACACCTGATTGATCCGCATTCCAATCAGGAACACCACGAACTCGCCATCCAGCGTGGCCGTCATGCGCTGCCTGTGGATCATGCCGATGCCCCTGTTCGCCGGGTTCGAGATGCATCTGCGCCGGGGTTCGGCAAGCCCGCCCGAGTCAGGCGCGCAGGTCGCGGCGCATCAGGATCACTTCGCTGCCGTGGTGCTGCTCCGGCCCGATCACCACCCAGCCGAGGCGCTCGTACAGCGGCACGGTTGTCCATGTGAACAGCCACATATGGCTGTGGCCGCGTGCAAGGGCGGCCTGTTCCACCGCGCGCACCAACGCGCTGGCATGGCCGCGCCCGCGATGCGCGGGTTCGACAAACACGCTGGCCAGCCACGGCGACAGGTCGGGCCGCGTGTCCAGATCCTCCATGGTCAGGCAGGCGGTGCCCACCGGGATGTCATCCTCCAGCAGCACGAACCCCGCTTCCGGCCCGTTGTGCCGTGCCAGAGGCTGCACGTCGCGCTCCACCGAGGCCAGACGCCGGTCCCGCGCACGGCCCCATTCCTGCCACTGCCAGCGGGCAACGGCCGGGATCAGGTCGGGGCGGCCGGCGAGCGAGACGATGGTGACGGGCATGTTCGGGTCCAGACTGGGCGGGCGGGGCGTTGTAGCGCATCGGCGGCCAGCGCGCGCGGACCTTGCGCCTGCGCGGCACGCCGGTAGCCTGTGCGCAGGAGGCCGCCCATGACCCATGATATCGACGCCCTGATCGCCCGGCTGCGCGCCGCCGTGGGGCCGGCGGGCGTGCTGACCGATTCCGCCGATACCGCGCCGTACGCGCAGGACTGGCGCAAGCTCTACACTGGCCGCGCCCCGGCGGTGATCCGCCCGGCCAGCACGGCGGAACTGGCCGAGGTGGTGCGGCTGTGCGCGGCGGCGGGTGTGGGCGTGGTGCCGCAGGGCGGCAACACCTCGATGGTCGGCGGCTCGGTACCGGCGGCGGATGGCAGTGAGATCGTGGTCACCACGGCACGGATGAACCGGGTGCGCGCGGTGGACCCGATTGACCTGACCATCACCGTCGATGCGGGTGTCACGCTGAAAGCCGCGCAGGATGCCGCCGCCGGGGCGGGGTGCCTGCTGCCGCTGTCGATTGCCGCCGAGGGCACGGCGCAGATCGGCGGCGTGCTGGCCACCAATGCGGGCGGCAACAACACCGTGCGCTACGGCAACGCCCGCGACCTTGTGCTGGGGCTGGAAGTGGTGCTGGCCGATGGCAGCGTGTTCGAGGGCCTGCGCCGTCTGCGCAAGGACAACACCGGCTACTGCCTGCGCCAGTTGTTCGTGGGCAGCGAGGGCACGCTGGGCATCATCACCGCCGCCGTGCTGAAACTCGCCCCGCGCCCGGTGGAAACCGAAGTGGCGCTGTGCGCGGTGCCGTCGCCCGAGGCGGCGCTGGCGCTGTTCACCCGGTTGCACCGTGCCGACCCGGCCAGCGTGCAGGCCTTCGAATACATGTCCGGCGCCGGGATGGGCTTCGTGCTGAAGCACATCCCCGGCGCGGTGATGCCGCTGGCCGAGCCCTCGCCGCACTACGCGCTGGTGGAACTGGCCACCCCGCGCCGCAATGCCGGGCTGCGCGGCCTGCTCGAATCGGCCCTCGAGTCGGCGCTGGAGGCGGGCGAGGTGACGGATGCGGCCATCGCCGCAAGCGGCGCGCAGCGGGCGGCGATGTGGAAACTGCGTGAGGAACATGCCGAGGCGCAGAAGCGCGAGGGGGCCAGCGTGAAAAACGACGTGTCGGTCCCCGTCTCCCGCGTGCCGGACATGATCCGCCGCGCGTCGGCGGCATGTGAGGCGCTGATGCCGGGCATTCGCGTGGTGCCGTTCGGCCATCT
>CAIPHQ010000457.1 GCA_903864895.1 uncultured Rhodospirillales bacterium | reverse complement strand
TGGTGCGCCGCCTGCGCGCCGCCTATGACAGCGTGCTGGCCAATTACGACCTGCTGCTGATGCCGACCGTTCCGATGACGGCGACACCGCTGCCGGACGCCAACGCGCCGATCCCGGAAATTCTGGCCCGCGCGTTCGAGATGCTGCCGAACACCTCGCCGTTCGACTGCACGCACCACCCGGCGATGAGCATTCCGTGCGGCATGGCCAATGGCCTGCCGGTGGGCCTGCAACTGGTGGGCAAGATGTACGACGAGGCGACCATCTATCAGGCGGCCGCTGCGTTTGAGGCGGTGGGCGACTGGAAGACTTTTACGGCGTGAGGCCGCACGCGCGGCGTTGTTGAGCAGGTGGAACGGTAGAGTCGTGCTCAGGCTGTAGCCGTCAGGCTGGCACTGGGGGCGGGGGCCAGACGGACCCTGCCACAATGTAGCTTGACGGGCGGAGGCGGATTTCGGGCGGTTGCCGGCGATGGCTGGCAACCGCCCGTTTTGCTGTGGGCAAGGCCATGGTCACGCTGTCCGGCGGAGCCGTCGGCGGGGTTTGGGCCGGCCGCGCCTGCGGCGGCAGGGCGACCCCCAGCATCCGGCACAGCGGGCGCAGCGCCCGGCGCAGTTGCGGGGCGGCTTCCAGCAGCGCCGGGAGGTCCGGCCCGGACAGCAGATTTTGCAACTGCGCGGCGCCGGAAGCCGCCTCCGGGATCAGGCCCACCAGCCAGGCCGGGGTATGGGGCAGCACGCCGGGCGCAGCACTGCGGCGGGGTGCTGCACGCGGGCGGAAGGGGCGGCGGTGCGGATAGCGCCGCAGCGTGCCCGCCTGCATCCGCGCCAGCACGGCCCCCGCCTGCGCCCCGGCGGTGCGGACCCGTTGCCAGATCAGCACCACCAGCGGCCCGGCCAGCCGGCGCAGATGCCCGTGCCGCGCGATCAGCGCGCACAGCACGTCTATGACGCCGGCGATTTGGGTGACGGTGAGGGTGGGCGGCATGTTGGTATAACTAACATTTGTCAGTTTGCTGGGCAATCTGGATGCGGTGTTGGCGTCGCGGAAGGTGGGAGTGGGCGTAGTTTGTCGGGATTGCTTGGGTGCTGGCGGTTACGGCAGGGACTTGGGGCCCGATGGGCGATGGCGGGTTAGGCCGGACGCAAGTGCCGCCTCCGTGGTGCCACAAGGGCGGGCATCAGCCAAAATGCGGTCCCCAGCGATTTCGGGCCGCTTTGTGGACGCGAATTAGCACATGAAAGCCATCGCCTCACCCTTCGCGCCTCATCCGCAGCCGTGCAACTTGCAAATGTGCGCGTCAGCGTCTATATAGAAAGTGTGCCTCATGGAGGCGACCCGTTCTGCGTTACTCTAATTCGAGCCTTAGCCGATTAAAGCGGTGGAAGCTCACTGGACATCGGGGGAAGCTCATTGGACATCGGGCGGCGTCCGATACCGAGTTGTCGAAGGCCATGCGGCCCGTTGAAACCGGGTGACCGCGACCCTTGAGTCGTGGGACTTTGGGGACCGCGCGGTTGGAAATCAACCGATCGATGGAAAACGAAAGTAACGCGTGGATGTATCGGGCGGGCCGAGTAGCCCGCCCGTTACGATTTGTGGTCCATTACCCGCCCAGTCACTACATCGTTTGGGAACACGTTAACGTGGTCGCCGCTCATGTTGACCGCCCCCTTGGTCGCGCAATCGAACGGTTCGTGGGTGAACACGGCCTTGCCTTCGAGTTGGGCATCATGCTGGAAGCCAGGCGGCTTGAGTGGCGTACCGAATCTGTAGCGGCTTTCTAAATTAAGCTGGAGCAATGCTGCGGTGATCTCAGCATTCGCGGGAATTTTCCGTTGCCAGCCATCCTGGCCATTGTTGCTCTTAGCGAAGACAACATCTCGGCTGTCGACCGCAAAGCATTTACCCCGCCCGCCCACGCGGTTGTAGAATTCAGCGAGCCGCTCATATGCGAACTTTTCGACTCGAACACCTTTCTCGACATCGGCGGCGTCGATTTGCCCCGACATGAATGAACGGAAGCGCTTAATCAATCGGTCATTGCCACCGAGATGAAAATTGCGTCCAGGCAACAATAAGATATCATCCGTCCGTCCAGCTTCAAGGCGCAGCCGCAGTTCTTCGGCAGCGTTTGCCTGCGTGGCGGCTAGAGAGGAACGCAATAGCCGGTTGACCGTCTCGATCTCGTGACGCCAATGCCGCCCCTTTGGCCAAGTCCAGTCGGGAAGACGCAGCGGGATCGGCCAGACCGCATGGCCGAATACTTCCCACAGCCGCTCGAATCCAGGCACGTCGACAAACGCGACAGCAAGCCGACTAGGGGCGGGAATACCATCGGCATCGCGCACACCATTCATGGCGAACTCGCATGCGAGCCTGCCTAGTTCAAGGACCGCCCTTGGCGTCTCATAGATCGCTTCGTCGCGATTGGTGAACGCACTCGCAATTGCACGCCAGCGCGAGTGGCTATTGTTATTGATCGTGGCCGCAGCCGGCCCTGCGGTCGCTTCAGGCAGGCCCGCGATTACTAGCAGCGGCGTCGGACCCGGCGGTCCTCGCTTCTCAGTCCGAGGCAAAGCGCGTTTCCCCTTCGCCATGGATCAGGAATGCTTGAGCAAAATTTGTACTATGTCAGCCGGGATTAAGAACCGTTCAATAATATCCGAGGGCTGCGCTTCAATGAGCCTCACAAGCGCGGTCGTCTCAATGACCCTCTCTAGCGCCGTTGCCGCATTGTACCTGCCGAAGATAGTTGGATCGACATTCACTTCCTTCGTCCAGTCAAGAAAAAGACGCCAGAGCGTTTTTCTGTCGTGCACCGATGCGGTTCTGAGTAGAAGACCCGGCCGACGATAATCATCTTGGATAATCCGCTCGGTAGTTCGGATCTGATCCGGTGCGTTGACCCTCCTATATTGAAATGGTTGGACGGTGTCTATTGCGATTAGCTTTCCGCCCTCGGTTGGGAGGCAAAAGGCAATTTGGACTGACCGTGGCAGACTATCGAAATCATTAGAGGCCTGACGTTGGCTGGCGATCTCTTCTCTAATCTGAACTTCCAGGTTGGCGGCGACCGAAGTCGGAGCGACTGCTTCGCGTCCCACCGTCGTGTCAACGAAGCGAATGCGTTCCGCGCCTGCTGCATTGACCGCAGCCTTGAGCGAGCCGAACGCATCCCTCAGTTCCGCGACCAACTGTTTGTTGTGCTGCCCAAACCTCGACAGCAACAACGCCGGTGTGTTGGGCGTCTTGTAATACTCTTCAACAGCGGCAATCAGCCGCTGCAACGCTTCTTCGGCCACAACACCCTCTCAGCCAGTGTGTTTCGCACTGGAGGCTAGGCCGCGCCTTTCCATAAGTCCATGCGGGGCTAGGTCAATGGAAGGTTCGGCCGCTCATCCTAGTTTAAGCTGACCGCCGATTTCCCGTCTTCCTCGCTGTAAGGCCGCAGGACGGCTAAATACCATCCCAACTCAGCAGCCGGCACGGGCGCTAAGCCAAGGAATTTTGTCCGCCTTGATCTCCAATTCTCCAAGTGCCTGCTTGGCGGGCGGTTGGGAAGGAGCGCTCCGGCACCGCGACTTGCCGGACCTGAGGTCAACGCCCGCTCACTATACCGCTAACCGAGGAGATTGGCTGGATGCCTTGGTGCTTTGTGGTGTCTGAGCTTGCGCGAGTGCGGGATTGGGTTCTTACGCAAAATCTCTCTGCTGGGCAGTGACGGCTATGGCGGCTCGCTGATTGCCTGGAACCTACTGATAGCCAGCCTGACCGCCATCCCCTTCCCCCGCGCGCAGGCACCCGCCTACTGCCGCCGCCCGAATGACACCGCGTAGGCCTGCACCCGCGTGTCGATCAGCGGATCGTCGGAGGGTTCGATGCCGTCCGGCAAATTGCCGGGCAGGAACAGCAGCGAGGGGTCGGGCTTGTCCACCATTTTCGTGATCGTCAGCGTGCCGAGTGTCACGGTCTTGCGGTCCGCGGGCCAGGGCTGGGCGGGGTCTTTGGTTGGGTCGCCGGGGTTGGCGAGATGCGCCACAAGGCTGAACACCACCGGGGCCCTGGCCAGGCGGGCGGCCAGTTCGGTCATCAGGAAATCCGGACTTTGCTTGGCGGCGTCCTCGGCACTCAGGTGTTCGGCGCCGGCGGCGGGGATGAATTCCAGGCGGAAGGGCTGGCGATTGCCGGCTTTGTCGATGAACACGAAGGCGTCGATGCCGTTGTAGGTCTCGCGGGCGAAGCTGGCGGGCGTGGCGGCGCTGGCGAAGGCGGGCAGCACGGTGGGGTGGCTGGCGATGAACTGGTCGGCCTTGGTGGGCTTCGGCGCATCCGGCCCGCTCTCCGACAGGGCGGTCAGCAGGGCCAGAAACGCCTCGCCGGTGGAGACCGGGAAGAATTTCAGTGAATTGGCCACCACGTCCATCGGGCCGCCCGGCAGGTCGAACTTCACCGACAGCCCGTGCGGATTGGCGTAGGGGGAGCCGTCCGGCAGGGCGGGCACGCCGGTTGAGTCGGAGAAGCGCACGATGGCCGGCACGGCGGGGCCGGCGAACAGGCTGGCCTTGCTGAGCCGGGCGGCGCCTTCGGCGGGCTGGAAGCTGGCTTCGGCCACCACGCCCTTGGCGTGATTGGCCCGTGTGCCGGGGTGGCTGCCCCAGATCTTGTTCATCACGTTGACGATCTGCTCGGGCACCGGGGCGTCGTCTGCCCGCGCCGTGGCGGTGGCCGCGATGAGTGCGAAGAGTGCGAGTTTCAGTCGAGCCCTGGTGTGCGTGCGCATGCACCTGTTCCTTTCCCGGCCGTGGCAGGCGAAGGCGCCTGCCTTCAGCGCAGATGGGCAGGGATGCGCGGCGTGCAATGCGGCAGGGCACGCCGGGGCTACGCGGTTTCCATCCGCCCGCAATGGGTTATGCTCCGCGCGCCGGGGCGGCTGCTTGCCGCTTCATAACGGGAGGAAACCAAGTGAGCGACAATCCGCACATCGTGCTCGATCCGCGATTCAACGCCGTGATCTTCGGGCACACCAAGCTGGAAAAACTCTGGACCGGTGCGCGCTGGGCCGAGGGCCCGGCCTATCTGCCGGCCGCGCGGCACCTGATTTTCTCCGACATCCCGGGCGACCGCCTGCTGCGCTACAACGAGGACAACGGCGAAGTCTCGGTGTTCGCCACGCATGTGGGCTACCACAACGGCCACACGGTCGACCATCTCGGCCGCCTGATCTGCTGCGAGCATGGCGGGCGCGTGGTGTCGCGCTACGAGTTCGACGGCACGCGGCGCGTGCTGGCCGCGCGCTATCAGGGCAAGAAACTGAACTCGCCGAACGACGTTGTGGTGAAGTCCGACGGTTCGATCTGGTTCAGCGACCCGACCTACGGCATCGATTCGGAATATGAGGGCCATGCCGGCCCGTCCGAAATCGGCGCGTCGTATGTCTATCGCATCGACAACCGCACCGGCGAACTGACCGTGGTGGTCAGCGACCTGCTGAAGCCGAACGGCATTGCGTTCTCGCCGGATGAGAGCCTGCTGTATGTGGCCGACACCGGGCTGACGCATGACCCGAATTGCGCGCCGGTCATCAAGGTGTATCCGGTCAATGCCGACAAGGTCAGCGTGGGCGAGGGCAAGGTATTCTGCACCTGCGATGCCGGTCTGTACGACGGCTTCCGCATTGACGTGCATGGCAATCTTTGGACCTCGACCGGCGTGGGCGTGTATTGCTACGCGCCGGACGGCACGCTGATCGGCAAGATCCCGGTGCCGGAGATTGTTGGCAACCTGACCTTCGGCGGGCCGAAGCGGAACCGGCTGTACATCATGGGGCAGACCTCGCTGTATTCGATCTACCTGAACACGCAGGGCCAGAAGTACTGCTAGATGTAACAACCCCGGACGGTGTTTGTACCGTCCGGGGCTTTACGCCCGGCCCGGCAACCGGAAAGCGGATTGCGCTGCGGCCCCGCTTGATGTCATCTGCGGCCAAGGTCCGCTGAACGACATTCACCTAGCGGCCGCCGGGATGGAACGCATGAGTGAGGCTGCGGCACAGATGCACGCAGGCGGGGAACCGCTGTTGCAGGTGCGCGGCATCAGCAAGCGCTTTGGCGGCACGCGCGCGCTGGACAATGTGTCGATGCATGTCGGGCGCGGCGAGATCGTGGCGCTGCTGGGCGAGAACGGTGCCGGCAAGTCCACGCTGATCAAGATCCTGGCGCATGTGCATCCCGCCGACGAAGGCAGCATCACCTATGACGGCCACGACGCGCTTGGCACGGCGCGCAGCCTGCCGATTGCCTTCATCCATCAGGATCTGGGGCTGATCGAGTGGATGACGGTGGCGGAGAATATCTGCCTGTCGCTGGGCTATCCGCGCTGGCTGGGCGTGGTGGACTGGTCCGCCGCCCGCCGCCGCGCCGCGCGCGCGCTGGAGATGCTGGGGTCGGACATCGACCCGGACACGCGGGTCAATTCCCTCAGCCGCACCGAGAAATCGCTGGTGGCGATCAGCCGCGCGCTGGCCGCCGATGCCGAGTTGCTGGTGCTGGATGAACCCACCGCGAGCCTGCCGGCCGATGAGGTGGCACGCCTGTTTGTCAGCCTGCGCCGCCTGCAATCGCAGGGCGTGGCGATGATTTATGTGTCGCACCGGCTGGATGAGGTGTTCGAGATCGCGGACCGCATGGTGGTGCTGCGCGATGGCCGCGTGGCCGGGGACCGCAAGGTCAGCGAAACCACCGCTGAGGAAGCGATCCTGATGATCGTCGGGAAAGAGCCGTCGCAGATTTTCCGCCGCACCGTCGACCGCAAGGGTGCCGCGCGGCTGGTGTTGCAGGGCCTGCGGATCGACTGGGTCGGCCCCATCGACGCGGAAATCCGCGCGGGTGAGGTGGTCGGGTTGGTGGGCTTGCGCGGGGCCGGGCAGGAACTGGTGGGGCGCAGCATTTTCGGGCTGGAACCGCCGACCGGCGGCACCGTGCTGCTGGACGGCGTGCCGGTCGCCCCGTCCTCGCCGCGCGAGGCGATGGCGGCGGGGATCGACCTTGTGTGGGGTGATCGCACGGCAGGGTCGGTGGTGCCGATGCTGTCGGTGCGTGAAAACATGTACATCAACCCGCTGGCCGCCGGGCTGAAACCG
>CAIPHQ010000456.1 GCA_903864895.1 uncultured Rhodospirillales bacterium | reverse complement strand
GCCGGTTCCGGGGCGGCGTTCAGCCCGGCCAGCAGCGCGTCCAGATCCGGCATCTCATCGGCGGGCGCTTCGGCGGCGGATTCGGCTGGGGCAGCCTGCGCCGGAGCGGCGGTGGGGGCTGCGGCCTGCGGGGCGGGGGCGGGTTTGGCGCTGGTATCGGCCGGTGCCCAGAACCCGGCCAGCGGCGGGCCAGCCAGCGAGGCGAAACTGCCCAGCCGCACTTCCGGGCGGCCACGCAGGCTGAGCAGCGGCATCACGCCGAAATTGGTCACCGCAACCGCCTGCTTCTCGGTGAACAGCCGCTCGGTGCAGGGCAGCGCGGTCTGGTCGCCGTCCGCGTCGTAATAGACGTAGAACGGCATGTCGCCCGCGTTCATCACCGAGCCAAGCTGCATCGCCTTGCCCTGTTTTTCGAACGTCTTGGCCAGTTGCAGGGCGGGCAGCAGCGCCGGATGGCCCCACAACATGCCGGACAGGCCGCCCTGGCGGGTGAATTCCTCGAACGCGAAGGCGTCGATGGGGTCGGACTTCTTGCCGTACGGCATCCGCAGCAGGAAGCGCGGCGCGGCCAGACCCAGATAGGCAGAGGCGGGCAGTTCACGCAGTGCCGCCCATGCTTCGCGTATCAGCGGGTTCTGTTCATGCATCGGCGTTTTCAGCGCGTCCGGCCCGATGCCTGCCACGAACGGCGCGCCCGCAGCGGCCGCCAGCGTTGCCATGCGGCCGAGCAGGTCGGCGTGCGGCGGCGACAATTCGAAGCCGTACAGGCCGATCAGCGCGGACAGCGGCCCCTGATGCGCGTCCTGCGCCGGTTGTTCTACGAGCAGATTGTATAACGCAGATTTGTCCAGCGCGTCGCTGGACGCCAGATCGGCGGCGAATTCTTCGGCTGAGATGTCGTACAGCACGATTTCCATTTTTGCGCCGGTTTCGATGCGGCGGACCAGAAACTCCACGCCGCGCCAGATGGCCTCGGCGGCCTGAAAATCCGGGTGATGCAGCACGCGGCGCATCGCTGCCGACAGCGCCTCATCCACCCGCGCGGTCAGCTGGTCCTGGCGCGCATCGCGCGCGGGCACGATGAACGGGCCGACCAGACGGCGCACGAGGTCGGCGGCCGAAGCTTCGGCGGCTTCGGCGGCCGAGGGACGGCCGGTAAGGCGGGCGAAATCCGACAATTTGCGGCCGGTGTCCACCGCGCTGCCGCGCGCGCGGCGCGGCGGCGGCGGCAATGGCTCCTCCCCGCCCCATGACAGCACCTGCTTGGCGGCGCGGTCGAAGCCCTGCTTGCTGGACAGATTGCGCCGCAGCGTGCGCAGTTCGCCGAAGAAATCCACCGCTTCGGCCAACTGGTCCGGGTGGAAATCATCCAGACTTTCAATCTTGATCTCGACCGCCGCGCCGTCCTCATCCATCGGCAGGCTCAGCGTGGGGCTGAGTTTGGCGAGCACATCATCAAGGTTGTCCACATCGACCTTGACCGGCTTGCGGGCCGCGAGTTTCGCCCCGGTGTCCAGACGCCCGGCATTGGCCCGCCCCGAGAAGTCGCCCAGCAACGCAAGACGGAACTTCGTTCCGGCTGATGGCGGGCGCGCCGTACGGTTCAAGCGGCCAAAGCTGACGTCGTACTGCATGATTCCCTCCCGCACGATATCGTCAGACTAACATCGCCAGCGGAATGGCCAAGGGGTTTGCGTTTGCCGCACTGGTGGCTAGACTGGCAGTAATTGTTGACGTTGTGGAGGAGCGTATCGTGGCAAAGGCACCCACTGGCCCGTCACCGGACGACATCATGAAGGTCGCCGGCATGAAGGCGATGCTGAACCTGCTGACCTCTGAAAGCAGCAAACCGATCAACTGCGCTGTTGCCAAGACCGAAGATGGCGAAGCGGTGGTGCTGCTGGAAAAGCTGGGCAAGCCGAAAGGTGCGCGCAAGATTCTGGTGGATGAGGCGAAGAAGGCCAAGCTTGACCTGACGCTGATGACCATCCGCTTCGGCACGGTCGGCCTGAAACCGGGCGAGAACGACACGCTGCTGTTCACGGTGAACAAGGAACCGGCCGGCGGCGCGATCTTTGAGAAATTGGTCCGCGACCGCTGCAAGCTTGCGGGCTGGCAGAAGATTCAGTTCGCCGTCAACGGCGATCTGGAAAACGAGGACGACAAGCCCGGCGCCGACGCGGCCACGGCGCAGCCAACTCAGGCGGTTCCCCCGCCCCCGCCCCCGCCGCCGCCCGGTGCGGCCACGACAGCCTCCGCCGATGCTGTCCCGCCGCCGCCGCCGCCCATGCCGGATGGCGCCCCCGCGTCGGCGTCCGCTGATGCTGTCCCGCCGCCTCCGCCTCTGCCGCAGCAGCAAGCAGCGCCCGACGCTGGTGAACTGGCGCGGCAACTCGCGGCGCTGATACCGCAGATCCCCAAGGTCGCGGGCACCGATCAGGCCAAGCTGGCCACGTTGGGCAATCTGGCCAAGGCGGCCAACATTGCGCTGAAGACCAACAACTTCAAAACCGCGCAGGCAGCCATTACCAAGCTGGCCGAGGAACTGAAAGCCGCTGGCCCGGCCGGGCCGGACACCGAAACCGCCACGCCCACCGCACAGCCCACGCAGCCCAAGGCGGCGGAAGCCGGGCCGGTGGCTTATGGCAAGGCGCGGCTGGCGTGGATTGCCGCGCGCCGCAACATGGTGAGCGACATCGAGAAACTGCGCGAGGCCATCAAGTCCACCTACGAGAAGGAGGGCCTGGCGGGGGAACTGGAGAAGGCGTACCAGGCCCGCGTGCTGCGGATTTTCGATTCGCTGGATGAGCAACTGGCCGACAAGCTGGACGACGCCACCAACGAAGCCGATGCCATCAAGCGTGCCAAGCTGGTGACCGAGGCGCGCGGCTTGATTGATAAATACCGCACCTATCTGGCCGGTGAGCCGCTGATTGCCGATCTGGACAGCAATCCGTTCGTCCCGCTGTCCATCCAGAAAACCGTGGGCGGCACGCTGGATGCGCTGAGCAAGGCGGTTCACTGACACCTGCAACAAGGCTTCGCCGCGTGGTTGCGCGGCGAAGCCTGCTGGCGGTTCAGCCGAGCAGGATGCGGCCGTAATCCACAAACAGCCCCGCGCCGATCTGGCCGCGCAGGTCTGCCCACGCGACGGTATCGGCGGCAATCTGGCCGTAAACGCTGCGCGGCAGGCGCAGGCTGGTGATGACCGATTCGGTGGCCGCCACGGTCCAGTGCAGCACCAGCGCATCGGCTTCGGCGCGGTCGAAGCGCAGTTCCGTTTCATCGGCCACCGGCGAGCCAGACACGTTGCGCAGCACGGCGAGTTTGCTCAGTTCCAGTTCCACATCGTCCAGCCCGGCGTCATTGCAGGCGATCTTTTCACGCAGCGCGGGCCAGCCGAAGGTGATGCGCGGGCGCAACGTGCGGCCCACTTCTTCCGCCCCGCTGCCCGGGCCGTACAGTGAATCGAACGCCGCCCGCGCCTCGGCTTCCAGCCGCTGCCAGCCGGCCACCTGGTCTGCG
>CAIPHQ010000455.1 GCA_903864895.1 uncultured Rhodospirillales bacterium | reverse complement strand
GGCGGCGGCCACACGCTGGCCGTTGCGCGCGGTCAGGCCATAAGCCTCCCACTCCACGCCCAGCGTGCCACCTGCGCAGCCGAATTCATCGAGCATGCCGCGCAACTCATCGGTGGGCGACGCCCCGGCGCGGTCCACCCACACGCGCACATCTTCCACGACGGAGGTAAAGCGCGCCTGCAGCGCATCCGGGGCGCGCAGCAGCAGCGCCATGCGCCCGTCATCGGTCAGGATCAGGCACTGGAAATACACGTAGCCGAACGTGTCGTAGCCGCTCAGCCAGAACATGCTCTCCTGCCGGAAGATCAGCAGCGCGCGCAGGCCGCGTGACTGCATGTCGGCGACCGTGGCGGCGCGGCGCGCATCGAGTTCGGCGCGGCTGAAATGGATGTGTTCGCCCTGCGTGATGATGGCCATGCGTCTCTCCCGGTTCCGGCCAGCCTGCCAGCGGCATGGCTGGCGCGCAACGCAGGGCCGGGGCAGTGTGGCCGCAACGTCTGACGGGGAAGCACGTGCCGCGCCGCGACCATCTGGATGCAAGGGCCGTGGCCCTGATGGTGTTGCTGTGTTCCATCTGGGGCTCGCAACAGGTGGCGGTGAAGCTGGGGGTGGCCGCCGGGATGCCGCCGGTGTTGCAGGCCACGCTGCGCACGGCCGGTGCCGCGCTGCTGTGCTGCTGCTGGATTGCTGCGCGGCAGGGGCGCGCGGGGCTGGCGCTGCTGGTGCGGCGCGACGCGTTTTTCGTGCCGGGATTGTGGCTGGCGCTGATTGTGGGGCTGCAATTCGCGATGATGTTCGCGGCCCTGCTGCTGACCACCGCCGGGCGCTCGGTATTGTTCATCTACACCGCGCCGTTTTACATCGCGCTCGGCACGCATTTTCTGGTGCCCAGCGAGCGGATGCGCCCGGCGCAGATTGCAGGGCTGGTGGCAGCCTTCGCAGGCGTGGCGATTGCGTTCGGCGATGGGTTGTTCGACGGGCGCGGCAGCCTGCTGGGCGATTTGCTGAGTCTGGCCGCAGGCGGGCTGTGGGCGGCGTCAAGCGTGCTGATCAAGGCGGTGCCGGGCGCGCAGGGCGTCTCCGCCCCGCGCCTGCTGGCCACGCAACTCGGCGGTGCGGTGCCGGTGCTGCTGGCCGCCACGTTCATTCTGGGCGAGTTGCACACGCTGCCCGCGCCCACCCCGCTCGCCTGGGCGCTGGTGGCGTATCAGACCGTGGTGGTGGCGTTTGCCAGCTATCTGGCGTGGTTTGAACTGCTGCTGATCTACCCCGCCCCCCGCCTGTCCGGCTTCACGTTCCTGACACCGCTGTTCGGTGTGCTGGCCGGGGCCGTGGTGCTGGGGGAGGCGCTGACATGGCCGGTGCTGGCCGGACTTGCGGCCATCGCGCTGGGGTTGCGCTTCGTCAACCCGCGCGAGGCCGTGTAGCGGTTACTTGCAGCCGGCGATCTGCTTCTCGTCGATGGCGAACGCCACCTTGCCGCCCGCCTTCACCTCGACATTCTTCACCACGCAGGTGAAGCCCTTCTTGTCGGCCACCCGCACGTCGTAGGTGCCGGGCGTGACGCCGGTGATCTTCAGCCGCTCATCCGCGGACACGCCGTTGTCCGGGTCGTTGGCGGTCTGCTCGGCACCCCAGTTGGTGGTGCCCGCCGGGGCGAGTTTGACGCTGCTGAATTCATGCGTGGTCTGGTTCCAGAACTGCATGTCCTTGGCCAGCGCGGGGGTTGCGGCCAGTGCCAGCAGCGCCGCCGCGGCGATCAAACGCTTCATTGCCATCTCCTCCGGTTATGTGCGGCGCGTGGTGAACGCGATGCCGCTGGTTTGCAAGTCCTTGATCTCATCGGCCGAGAACCCGTGTTCGGACAGGATGGCGTTGGTATCCTGCCCGAATTTCGGCGGCTTGCGCCGCGTGCCACCCGGCGTGCGCGACATCTTGATGGGCGTGCCGAGGCCGCGATAGCCATCCAGTTCCGTCACCATCTCACGCGCCGCCGTGTGCGGCGCGGCGGTGGCTTCATCCACCGCCAGCACCGGACCCACCGGCATGCCCTGCCGCAACAGGCGGCCGCACAACGCGTGGCCGTCGTGTTTGGCGAACTCGCCCGCCAGTTCTCCGGTCAGGGCCGCCCGGTTCACCAGCCGGTCGCGGTTGGTCTTGAAGCGCGCATCCTGGTTCAGATCCGCCCGCCCGAGCGAGTCGGCCAGATTGCGGAACTGTGCGTCATTGCCGATGGCGATGAAGATGTCGCAAGTGGCGGTGGCGAATTTTTCGTACGGCGCGATGTTCGGGTGCGGATTGCCCAGCGGCATCGGCCGCTTGCCGTTGAGGAAGAAATTCGCCGCCTGCGGGTGCAGCAGCGCCATGCCGCAGTCATGCAACGTCATGTCCAGAAACTGCCCGCGCCCGGAGCGGTGGCGTTCCTGCAACGCCATCAGGATGGCCACGGCCGAATACAGCCCGGTGGCCAGATCCACCACCGGCGTGCCCATGCGCAGCGGCCCGGTGGAGGGGTCGCCGTTGATGCTCATCAGCCCGGTCATGGCCTGCAACACCGCATCGTAGCCCGGCAGGCCGCCCAGCGGGCCTTCGCCGCCGAAGCCCGAGACGCGGCAATGGATCAGGCCGGGGAAGCGCGGTTCCAGATGCTCGGCATAGCCCAGCCCCCATTTTTCCATGCCGCCCGGCTTGAAGTTCTCCACCAGCACATCGGCCCCTTCCAGCAGGCGCAGCAGCACCGCGCGGCCTTCCGGCTTGCCGAGGTCGAGGGCCAATGCCCGCTTGTTGCGGTTGACGCCGATGAAATAGCTGGCGTCGCCGTCCAGAAACGGCGGCCCCCAGTCGCGGGTTTCGTCACCCTGCGGCGGTTCGACCTTGATCACGTCGGCGCCGTGGTCGGACAGGATCATGGTGCAGTATGGCCCGCCCAGCACGCGGGTCAGGTCGATCACCTTGATGCCCGCCAACGCGCCTGCCGACCGTGCCACGCCCTTGTTTTCGCTCGTCACGCCACGCTGTCTCCCCATACCCGCGCGCAGAAGGCGGGATACGTGGCCTGCATTCGGGCACGCACCGGGCCGCGAAGCAAGGCCAGTTGATCGGGCGGCGGGTCCGGGGTTTGCGGCACGCCGGCCGGTTCGGTGTAGGCGAAGCCGGTGGCGGCACGAACGCTGTCCGCCGTCTCGCCCGGATGCAGGCTGGCCAGATGAAATCTTGCGCCATCGAAGCGGAACACGCAGCGCCCCGTCACCAGCGCCTGCGCCGTGCCGCGCCGGAACACGCCGGGCGGGGAGACGCCCGCCGCCGAGATGTGGGCCACTTTCGGCACCAGCACCCGGGGCGAGTGTTCTTCACGGAACAGGATGGTGCGCGGCGTCATCAGATACATGAAGGCCGAGCCGAAACTGCCGGGAAACCGCGCGCCGGTGCCGGGCCACTCGCCGGTGCCGATCAGGTTCAGATTGGCCTGCCCGTCAATCTGCCCGCCGCCGAGGAAGAACAGGTCGATGCGCCCCTGGCCCGCGAGGTCGAACAACTCGCGCGTGCCCTCGGTGAACGGGTTGCCGCGTTGCAGATGCAGCAGCGACAGCCGCACGTCATGGCCGGACAGTTTCACCAGCCAGCTTGCCGCCGCCGGAATGGGGGAGGCCGCCCCCACCGCGATATGCCGCGCCACCGGGGCGGCGGGGTCGAGGATCAGGGCAGCAAGGGCTGCGATCAGCCGTTCCTCGGGCTGGATCACGCCACCGCCTCCGCCAGCGTCACATATTGGGCGAGGTAGGCGGCAAAGCCCTCATCGCTGCGCGCGGCGCGGGCGTATTCGGCCAGATGCGCGGCGTCGGCGGCGTATTCATCGAGCAAGCCGCTGGGGGCGGCACCACGCGGAGCGAGGGCGATGGCATCGACATACACGCCGGAAATCGTGCCCGCCGCCATCGCCTCATCCTCCAGCAGATTGCCGGGATAATGCCGCTCCACCGTCACCAGCGTGCGGCGGGAGGCGTGGGCGATGGTGGCCAGTTCGCGCCTGCGCCCGACATAGACGTTGCCGTCGTCATCGGCGCAGACGGCGTGGAACGCGGCGACCTCGGGCGACAGCGCGGGCACCAGCAGAATCGGGTCGCCCGCGGCGAACGGGTTTTCGACCACTTTCCAGTCGGGCCGGTGCGGCACCAGATCGCTGCCGAGCACGCCGCGCAGCGGCATGAACGGAACGCCTTTCTCGGCAGCCTGCAGCATGGTGTGGATGGCCGGGCAGGTCGCGTCCGTGACCTGCAAGGTGCCCGCCGCCAACGCGCGGGCGAAGCGCGGGGCCAGCCCCGTCTCACCGATGGAGGCCGCCGAGGTTTGCAGGCTCGCCACGCACCCCGCGCCGATCAACAGGTCGCACACATAGCCCGACACCGGCACGCCCAGCAGCCGCAGGCCGCG
Source organism: uncultured Rhodospirillales bacterium (assembly GCA_903864895.1). Lineage (GTDB taxonomy): Bacteria > Pseudomonadota > Alphaproteobacteria > Acetobacterales > Acetobacteraceae > CAIPHQ01. Next base: position 5,699 of record CAIPHQ010000455.1, on the reverse strand, counting down.
CACGCCGCGCCGCACCAGCGCGCGGGCGAAGGCGGCGGGGGTGAGCGAGTTGTCGGGTGGGATGGCCAGCAGCGCGCCATCCGGCACGCGTGCGGCAAGGTCAGCGAGCGCTACGAATGCCATCAATCCTCCTGCACGCAGCCGGTGCCGCGCAGGCGTAGCGCCGCGCGGAGGGCGGGCGCAAGCGGTGGCGCTGCGTTGACAATGGCAACCGGCGGGGCCACGTGCGATTCATGGAATCATTCGCATCGCCGGTTTCTGCGTCCGCCCAACAACCGTGTTCCCGTGGCGCGCGCTGGGCCGTGATGGGCGGAGCGCTGCTGCTGAGTGCGTGCTCGTCGATGAAGCTCGACGATTTCGCGCGCGGCACGCCGCCGATGGCGCTGGAGGAGTATTTCGCCGGGCACAGCACCGCCTACGGCATGTTCTTCGACCGCAGCAAGGACGTGCGGCGGCAGTTCGTGGTGCAACTCGACGGAAAATGGGACGGCAGCGTGCTGACGCTGGACGAGGACTTCACCTACTCCGACGGCGAAAAGCAGCAGCGCCACTGGACCTTCCGCAAACAGCCGGACGGCGGCTGGACCGGCACCGCCCCGGACGTGGTGGGCGAAGCGCATGGCCGCAGCAGCGGCAATGCCTACCGGATGCGTTACACCGCCGACCTGAAGGCGGGCGATTCCACCTACCGCGTCGATTTCGACGACTGGCTGTTCCGCCAATCACAGGATGTGGTGCTGAACCACGCCGTGGTGACCAAGTACGGGTTCGACGTGGGCGAGGTGCAACTGGCGTTCGTGAAGAAGTAGGCACCGCTGCTGCCACGACCGTCCCGGCTGGCAGCGGGGCGCGGATGGCCCGGTGTGGCGGCGATGGCTCAGAAGTTCAGGAAACGCACCTCGGGCCGGTCCATGAAGGCGCCCACGTCGGCGGGCGTTGTGGGCGACACGCCTTCGATCAGCGCGGCGGCAGCACCCGGCGTGTTGGCAAGGAAAATCGGGCAAACCTCCACGCGCGCGCCCGCCTCGATGAGACGGCGCAGCATTTGCTGGGCCGTCAGACCACTCGGCTGCAAGCTGGGCCCGGCATAGCCATTCAGCGCGAGTTCCGCACCCGGGCCGCATAACACCATCCGCACCGGGGTTTGCCGAGAGACCGCTTCGCGCGACAGGATCATGGCCATGGCCTGCGTCATGGGCGCCGGCGAAGTCACCAGCACCAACAGCGGCGCCTTGCCTTCGGCCCATGCGGGCAGGGCGGTGAGCAGGGCGGCGAGAACAATGATGACGCGTCGCACGCTGAATCTCCTGATTCGCCACGGGAAGGTCACGGTTCGGGGCCGAGACAGATAGGTTACCGTGGCGAATTGCGGGTGTCCACGGCGGGGCACCTTGCGGCACCCCGCCCCATGCCGCCTAAACGTAATACTCCGTCAACGGTGCAAACCCGTTGAACCGCTGGCTGGCATACGTCGTCACATAGGCTCCGGTGGACAGCAACTCCACGCGGTCGCCAGATTGCAGCGCCAGCGGCAGGCGGTAGTTGCTGCGCTCATACATGATGTCGGCCCCATCGCAGGTCGGCCCGGCGATCGCCACCGGTCCGGCCGCGCCGCCGTCATGCGCCGTGGTGATGCGATACTTGATGCTCTCGCCTTCGGTTTCGGCAAGCCCGCCGAAACGGCCAATGTCGAGATACACCCAGCGCACCGGGTCATTCTTGTCGCGGCGGCTGACCAGCACCACTTCCGCGCACACCACGCCCGCATCACCGACGATGAAGCGGCCCGGCTCGATCAGCATTTCCGGCAGGTTGTTGCCGAAATGCCGGGTCATCGCGCCCATGATGGCGTTGCCGAACGCATCGATGCCCGGCACCTCGTCGCGGTAGCGCGTGGGGAAGCCGCCGCCCAGATTGACCATGCGGATGTTCACGCCCGAATCGCGCAGATCGGTGAACAGCATTGCCACTTTGCCGATCGCCGCTTCATAGCTGGCCGTATCGGTCTGCTGGCTGCCGACATGGAAGCTGAGCCCGTACGGGTCCAGCCCCATTTCGCCCGCGCGCGCCATCAGGCCGCGGGCCGATTCAATCGTGGTGCCGAACTTGCGGCTCAATGGCCAGTCGGCGCCGGCGTTTTCCACCATGATGCGGCAATACACCCGGCTGCCCGGCGCGTGGCGCGCGAGTTTTTCGAGTTCCTCGGCGGAATCGAAGGCGAACAGCGACACGCCCGCCGCGAACGCGCGGCGGATGGCCGAGACCTTCTTGATGGTGTTGCCGAAGCTGATCACGCCCGGCGCGGCCCCGGCGTCCAGACACGCCTGCACTTCTTCGGCACTGGCAGCATCGAAACTGCTGTTCAGCCCCACCAGCCGTGAGAGAATCTGCGGCGCCGGATTGGCTTTCACGGCGTAGTAAATCCGCGCCAGCGGCAAAGCAGCTGTCAGCGCGCGGAAATTTTCCGCCACACGGTCAACGTCAAGCACCAGACACGGCGTGGCCGGCTGTTGCTCAGCAAGGAAACGGGCGACTTTTGCGGTCATCCGTGGCCTCCCCCTGATGAACGCCCGCCTGACAAGGCGGCGGACGTAAGATTGCGAAACGGTCGAACGAACCAGCGACCAGACGAATGGCCTGTGCGGTACCTACCGCCAGGACCCGGTTTGCCAGAACGCTTGACGTCGTTGCGTAACCCTAGGGGCCAGAGGCACGTGCGTTGCTGCGTGAATCGCGTTTACGACCCCTCCCCCCCCTGCGCAAGCGATATTTTTGCGTCGAATCACACCGGTGCGGCATGGTGGCGGCGCGTGGCATTTGCCGCTATGCCTGCGCTAAGCCACTGGCATGTCTCATGACCCAGCAAGATGCCGCCCCTCCGCCCGGCCCGCGCCGCGCCCATGCCGGGCTGCAGCGCCGGGATGCGGGCGCAGTGCTGCTGCGCACCTATAACGGCATCATCTCCGACCGCATCGGGCTGGCGGCGGCGGGCTGTGCGTTCTGGGCCACGCTGGCACTGTTTCCGGCCATCGGCATGCTGGTGTCGCTGTACGGGCTGGTGTTCGACCCGCAAACGGTCGAGCCGCAGCTTGCCATCTTGCATGGCCTGCTGCCGCCTGCGGCCTACGCGCTGATTGCCGATCGCGTGCATGTGCTGGTGTCACACGGCAGCACCACGTTGCAGCTTTCGCTGGTGATCACATCGGCGATTGCGCTGTGGAGTTCGTCCACCGGCACCAAGTCGATGGTCTCGGCGCTGAATCAGGCATACAGCTCCAGCGAGAGCCGCAATTTCTTCGTCTTTCAACTCATCGGCCTGTTGCTGACGCTTGGGGCGATCATGGCGGCGCTGATCGGGCTGGTGATCCTGATCGGGCTGCCGCCGCTGATCCAGTTCATCGGCCTGTCCGATTACTCGGCCGCTCTGGTGCGCCTCGGCTCGCTCGCCGTGCTGGTGCTGTTCGTGCTGCTGGCGCTGGCAGTGCTGTACCGCGTTGGCCCCAGCCGCCGCAAGGCGCAGTGGCAGTGGTTCACTCCCGGCGCGCTGCTGGCCACACTGGGGTGGCTGATCGCCTCCGTCCTCGTATCCTATTATGTCGGCAACCTTGCCACCTACGACGCCACCTATGGTCCGCTGGGGGCGGTGGCGGGCGTGATGATGTGGTTCTACGTCTCGGCGTATGTGGTGCTGGCCGGGGCGGAACTGAACGCGGCGCTGGAGGCGGTGGCGGCGAGGCGCTGAGCTACGCTTCCAGCATCCGCGCCAGCCGCACGGCGGTGTGGCCCCGGCTGGGGCGCAGGCTGGGCATGACCAGCAGGCAGTTGTCGTGCGGCGTGCGCACTTCGGTCTCCCCGTCGATGGCCAGCAGCGTGTTGCGCGCGGCAATCACGTCACCGCCCTTGAAGGGCTGCACGAACTGGAAGCTTGCGGTCGCCGCCGTGACCACGGTGGTGACTTCGGCCACGCGCGGCGCGGGCGCGGACTGTGGCGGCGGCAGGGCGGGGTGCGGTCCGGTCATGTGCAGATGCCGCAGCGCGCCCGCCACGCTGCGCCGGGTCATGTCCACCGTGTCCGGGTGCCAGTGCTGGCCCGCTTCCACCAGCACGGCGGCCTGCGGCGCGCGGTTGTTGGCGAAGCGGCCATAGTCGATGATCCGCCGCCCGCTGACATGCCCCGAATCGGCCACCAGCAATCCCGGTTGCCCCATGGCGATGGCCAGCCTGCGGCCCTTGCTCAATGGTCCGCACAGGATCAGCGGCTCGGAGGTCCACAGCATCGAATGCAAGTCGATCAGCACGTCGGCCGAATCCACCACCGGCCGCAATTCGCGCGCCCGGTCCAGTTCCACCGAGCGGCGGTTGCCTGCCAGCAGCGGCGGGTCCCACAGCCGGTTGAGGTCTTCATCGACATAGCGTGACGCGGTGGGCTGGGTGGCGTCGAAGCGGTCGAAGGCGGCCAGATTGGCAAAGCCGAAACTCAGCCGCCCGCGCAGCGGCCGCAGCCCGGCATCCAGCAATTCGGCCAGCACGATGGCACCGGCCAGTTCGTTGCCGTGCACAAGGCTCATCAGCACCACATGCGGGCCGGGCAGCGGGCCGTCGAAGCTGGTGATTCCGGCAATGCCGGTGTTGCCCGCCCGCCAGCGTGACAGGTCAGGCGGGGCCAGCCGCACATCGAACTGCGGCAGCCCCTGGGGGAAGGTCTTGCACTCGTCCATCCGGGAGAGTGTATCCGTCTGCGCGGCCCCGGCAACCAGCCGGGACCGCGCAAACAAATGGTGATACAGCGCCGAGAGAATTTAGGCCGCGCGCGCCATGGGCCGCGGCGGCTGCACCGCCGGGATGGGCTGGCGGATCAGCTTCTCGATGTCGCGCAGGAACGGACGCTCGCTGCTGTCGCACAGGCTGATCGCCTGCCCGGATGCCCCGGCGCGCGCAGTGCGGCCGATGCGGTGCACGTAGCTTTCCGGCACGTTCGGCAGTTCGAAGTTGATCACGTGCGTCACGCCGGTCACGTCGATGCCGCGCGCGGCGATGTCGGTGGCGATCAGCACGCGGGTGCTGCCGTCCCGGAAGGCGGCCAGCGCCTTTTCACGCTGCGGCTGGCTTTTGTTGCCGTGGATGGCCTGCGCCTCGATGCCGTCCTCGGCCAGATGCTTCACCACGCGGTCGGCGCCATGCTTGGTGCGGGTGAACACCAAGGTGCGGCCCTGCCCCGCCTGGCGCAGCAGCAGCGACAGGATGGTGCGCTTGTGCGCCTGATCGACGAAGATCACCGACTGGTCGACCTTCTCCACCGTGGTCGCCACCGGCGTCACGCTCACGCGCGCCGGGTCGCGCAGCATGGAACCGGCCAGTTCGCCGATTTCACGCGACAGCGTGGCCGAGAAGAACATGGTCTGCCGCACCGTGGGCACATCCTTCAGGATGCGGCGGATCGGCACGATGAAGCCCAGGTCCAGCATGTGGTCGGCTTCGTCCAGGACCAGGATTTCCACCCGGTCGAGCCGCACGGCGCGGTCCTGCATGTGGTCGATCAGGCGGCCCGGCGTGGCCACCACCACGTCCACACCGGCCTGCATGGCGCGGGACTGGCGCGCCTTGGGCACGCCGCCGAACACCAGCGCCACGCGGGTGCCCATGTCACGGCCCAGCGTGCGGAAGGTCTCGGCGATCTGGCTGGCCAGTTCGCGGGTGGG
>CAIPHQ010000454.1 GCA_903864895.1 uncultured Rhodospirillales bacterium | reverse complement strand
TGCCGGGTCAGGCCACGGCGGCAAGCGCGTCGCTGGACGCGCATGTCACCGACCCGCTGACTGCCCCGAACCTGACGGCAACGCTGGGTCTGGGCGGGTTGCGCGCTGGCACGCTGGGCGGCAGCGCGAAGCTGGAGGCGACCGGCAAGCCGGAGGCGGTGTTGGTACGGCTGACGGCGGATTTGACCGGCGCGGGCGGCGCGCCGCTGCGGGCGGTGGCCACCGGGCGGCTGGATACGCGCGGCCAGACACTCACAGTCGCGTCGTTGCAAGCTGACTGGCAGGCCGAGACGCTGCGGCTGCTGGCGCCCACGCGGGTAGCGTTCGGCAACGGCGTCAGCCTGGACCGCGCCCGCTTCGGCTGGCACGACGCGGTGCTGGACCTCTCGGGCCGCGCGGCACCGGCGCTCGATATGACCGCATCGCTGCGCAACCTGTCCGCCGGCCTGATCCAACTGGTGCTGCCGGAGATGCATCTGGCCGGGATGCTGAGCGCGGACGCGAAGCTGACCGGGCGGCCGGACCGGCCGGATGGGCGGTTGCACCTTGCCGCCAGCGGGTTGCACCTGCGCGACGGGCCGGGGGCGGCGCTGCCGCCGGGCACCATCACCGCCGACGCCACGCTGGCCGCCGGGGCCGCACGGCTGACCGCACGGGCCAGCGCCGGGACCAACAGCTTCGCGCTGACCGGCACCGCCCCGCTGGACGCCAACGGCGCGATGGCATTGCGCGCCACCGGCAGCGCCGACCTAGCAGCCCTCGACCCGCTGCTGTCCGCCGAAGGGCGGCGCGCGCGCGGGCATGTGGCGCTGGACGCGGAAATCACCGGCTCCCCCACCCATCCGCGGGCGTCCGGCACATTCAAGCTGACCGGCGGCGATGTGCAGGACGTGCAGTTGGGACTGCACATTGCCGAAATTGACGCGCTGCTGGATGCCAGCGGCGACAGCATCCGTATCGTGCACGCCACCGGAAAGGCCGGGCGCGGCACTGTCTCGGCCAGTGGCACCATCGGGCTGGAGGGTGCAATGGCCGTGGATCTGGCGGTCAAGGGCGAAAATGCCCAGCCACTGGCCAACGAATTGCTGAACGCCACGCTGGGGCTCGATCTGACAGCGCGTGGCGTGGTGTTCGGGCCGCTGGCGCTGGGCGGCACCATCACGATCAACCGCGCCGACATCCGCATTCCCGAACGCATGCCGGTGAAAGTGGCGGTGCTGGATGTGCGCCGCCCCGGCCAGACCGCGCCGCCGCCACCATCCTCCGCCGGCAGCCAGATCACGCTCAATCTGGCGCTGCGGGCGCAGGACGAGATTTTCGTGCGCGGGCGCGGGCTGGATGCAGAGTTGCAGGGCCGCATCAACATCGGCGGCACGGTGCAGGCGGTCCAGCCCAGCGGGCGGTTCAAGCTGCGGCGCGGCACGGTGAATCTGGCCGGGCAGACGCTGCGCTTTACCAGCGGCGAAGTCGGGTTCGACGGCAGCACCGGGCTGGACCCGGCGCTGAATCTGGTGGCCACCAGCACCAGCGGGTCGGTGACCGCCACGCTGACCGTGACCGGCTATGCCAGCGCGCCGAAGATCGTGCTGAGTTCGGTGCCCGACCTGCCGCAAGACGAAATTCTGGCACAGGTGCTGTTCCATCAGACCTCCACCAGCCTGAGCGCCGCGCAGTTGGCGCAGTCCGCCGCAGCACTGGCGCAGATCAGCGGCATTGGCCCCGGCTTCGACCCGCTGAACAAGATCCGCACCACATTCGGCCTCGACCGGCTGTCGGTGGGCAGTGCGGCCAACGGCACCGGCACGTCGGTGGAGGCCGGACGGTACGTGGCTGACGGCATTTATGTCGGTGCCAAACAGACCACCGCGGGCGGCGGCACGCAGGCCATTGTGCAGATCGACCTGACACGGCGGCTGAAGGTGCAGGCCACGGCGGCCACCAGCAGCAGCAGTTCGGCCACCGGTGCGTCATCGACGCAAGACCCAAGCGGCTCCAGCCTCGGCATTGCGTATCAGTTCGATTACTGAGCGCGGATCAGCCGCCCTGCGCTTGCGGTTGAACGCGCCGTGTGGAGCGGGCACACTGCTGGCCGAGACCTGAGTAATGACCGGAGAAGTTAAACAATGAAAACATCTTTCCTTCCGGCGACGGCGGCTGCCGTGGCGCTGCTGGCGCTGGCCGCCTGCCAGAGCGCGCCGCCCGCCCCCGCGAGCGTGGAACATGTGTCCAAGCTGATGGCCACCGTGGAATCCGTGGACATGGCCTCCCGCCAGGTATTGCTGCGCACCGCTGATGGCCAGCGCGCCACCGTGGTGGCCGGGCCGGAAGTGCGCAACCTGCCGCAGGTGCGCGCTGGCGACCATGTGACCATCACCTACAAGGAAGCCGTGGCCGTGCGCATGGCCCCGCCGGGCTCGCCGCCGCCGGACGCCGCAGGTGTGGCCGCCGAGCGCGCCGCATTGGGCGACATGCCGGGTGGTGCAGCGGGCAGCTTCGTGATTGGCCGCGTGACCGTGGTTTCCGTGGCGCCGGATGGCAGCAGCGTGGTGTACACCACCGAAGACGGCGCCAAGCACACCGCCAATGTGCGCGAGCCGAAAATGCAGGGCTTCGCCAAGCAGTTGAAGGCCGGCGAAAAGGTTGATGTCGGCTTCGTCAACGAAGTGGCGATCAGCGTCGAGCCGATGTAACGGCGGCGCGCCGCCCGTCAGACCGGGGGACAGGCCGCGCGCCTGTCCCCTTTTTTGTGCGCCGCTACCGGCGCCAGAGCGTCACAATCCGATTGGCCAGACCGCGCGCCAGCAGGTAGGGCAATGCGGCTACCACCAGCCCCACCGCCAGCGCCTCACCCGGATAGAAGAACCCGAGTTCGACGATCTGGTAGATCACATCCACCACCAGCACGAGCAGCAGCACCCGCCCGGCGCCGTGCCAGGCTTCCATCAGCAGCGCGCGGCGGTGTCCGCGCCCTTGCAGAAGCATCTGCAGGAACGGCGGCTTGCCCGTCTTGGCGTCTTTCCAGCCGCCCCAGATACCCAGCAGCGCCGCCATCACCGGCTGGATGAAGAACCGCGCGTGCAGCGGCCCGCCCAGCCGGTCATACAGATTCTGCGTGAAACGCCAGAACTCTTGCTCCATGGCCCTTATTCCAGCGGTATGAGAATCATCCCATAGAGCAGTCCGCCTGCCAGCATCGGTGCCAGATGCGGATGCGGTTGCTTTTCGAGTTCCATCACCGTGGAATTCATCACGATCGCACCGGAGACGAACGCGACCAGCAGGGCAACGGCAAAATGCGGCAGAGTCAGCACCATGCCCATCGCCCAGCCCACCACAGACATCGCCGCCAGCAACCTCCGGTTGCCCGTGCCGTACGCCTTGCCATACTCCTCGTGCAGCGCAGTATCCACGGCGAGGAAATGAAACGCGATGGCAAATCCGTAGGCAGCCAGTGCAAATGAGGCGCGTTTTTCGTGCAGGCTGTTTTCCAGCAGATAGGCCATCAGCCAGACATAGGCCGCAAAGCCGCGCACATGCATGCGCATGGCCTGCCCATGTGGTGCAGTAGCCCGCTGACGGCTGCGCCATTGATGCAGGGCGATGAAGGTGAGGAAGCCAAGCAGCGACAGGAAATAGGTTCCCATACCCTCGAACGGCAATTCCATGCCCGCCGCCGCCACAAAGCTGCGCCGCACATCATGCAGTTCCGGCATCATATGGACGAACACATAGGCCACCGACATGCCGGCCCCGAACGAGATGACGTTGCTGCGGCTAAGCAGATGCCCGTGGTGCGGGAACACGAACCGCCCGTAAAGGAACACGGTGGCCCACAACAGCGCCACCACTGCCGATCCGGCCACATCCCAGTCGAATAACGATGCCATCGGCATGCCTCCGTTGGCCGATACCGTCCGCCCCCGGCACCGCCGGGTCAACCGGCCCCACGGTTTGCGAATCCTTGGCGTAGTGATTGCTAAAGGCCAGCGGAGTATCCAACAGGTGCCCATTCGGCGGGCCCCGTTACCCCAGAGGTGACCATGACACGCCTTGGCCCCACCCCCCGCAACGCCTGGGACGTTTCTGCCGACGCCGCCGATCTGGTGCGCGCGCCCGTGCCGCCGCGCCCGGTGCGGTTCGCCGCGGAACCCAAGCCGGTCGCGCTGGATCTGGCGCGCACGGCGATCATTGTGGTGGATATGCAGAACGACTTTTGCCACCAGGATGGCTGGCTGGCAGGCATTGGCGTGGATGTGTCGGGCGCGCGCGCGCCGATTGCGCCCTTGGTTCGCCTGCTGCCGGTGCTGCGCGGCGCGGGCGTGCCGGTGGTGTGGGTGAACTGGGGCACGCGGCCGGACCGGATGAACCTGTCCCCGGCGCTGCGCCATGTGTACGACCCGGCGGGCACCGGCGCGGGGTTGGGCGACACGTTGCCACGCAGTGGGTCGGCGGTGTTGCAGCAGGGCAGTTGGTCGGCACAGGTGGTGGATGAACTGCTAGCCGCACCGGGCGACATTCATGTGGCCAAGCACCGCATGAGCGGGTTCTGGGACACGCCGCTCGACTCCATCCTTCGCAACCTGCCGGTGACCACGCTGCTGTTCGCGGGGGTGAATCTGGACCAGTGCGTGCTGCACACGATGGCGGATGCCAATTTCCTCGGCTACGACACGCTGCTGGTGGAAGATTGCGCGGCCACCACCAATCCGGTGTTCTGCCGCGACGCGACGCTGCTGAACATTAGGCAGATTTTCGGCTTCCATTTCCTGTCCACCGCCCTGATCGAGGCCATCGCCCCATGATGCAGGTTCCCGCCATTGCGCGCCGCCCCGGCAATTTGCAGGCGTTCCGCATTTCGCCGAACGACAGCAACTACTTCGCCTGCCTGTTCGACCCGCTGGCCGATGGCGTGAGCTTCACGCTGGTGGTGGAGATTTTTCTGCCAGGCGGGGCAACACCGCCCAATACGCATGCGATTGCCTACGAATCGTTCTTCGTGCTGGCCGGAACCGGCGTCGCGCGGGCCGGTGGGATAGAGATGCCCATCGGCCCCGGCGATGCCTTCGTGCTGCGCCCCGGGGTGGAGCATGTGGTGGAAAACACCGGCAACACCAAGCTGTACTGCCTGACCTTCATGACCCCGAACGAGGGCTTCGCCGAACTGATCCGGGGCGGCACGGCGGTTGAATTGACCGATGATGACCGCGCGGTCATCACCGGCACGCACCGCCACCCGGTCTTACTGGGTTGAACACTGCACTTTCATCTGTGTGCAGATGCGCAGAATGCCATCCACGATTTGCGCGGTGCTCGACGGTTCTCCGGGCGGACGGACCGAGGCAACCAGCAATTGTGACAGGCCGGTGCCAAGCGCATTGACCGTAAGCCCGGCCATGCGCGTGCCGGATTGCAGTTCAAGCCGCCGCGCGACCGCATCGCGGGACACCACCGTTACATTGGGATTGTGCAAGGCGCGGTCGAGTGCCACGGCAAACACCTTGCCGGCGTCGGCGTCCAGCATCACGGTCGCCACATCGTATCCGCCGGTCTGGCCGCCCGCCGCGCCGGGCGGCGGCGCCTCCTGCGTCATCTGAGTAACGCGCCCGACCGCTTTGCGCGCAATCAGTGCCCATGGCGTCTGGGCCACCGCAGCAGAATAATCAATAACCGCGATTGACGCGGTCAGCGCAATTATGGCGATTTTTTTCATGGCCGGTTTCTACCTTGAGTCACGCAGGGTGCTCCGTCTGCCTTACCACAGGCCGTGGCTGCAAGCGATACTGCGGTCTTGCCTGATGCCGCTGCGGCGGTGGCGCCGGCCGGCGGCCTGCCTGTTTCCTGCCGCCGCATCTTGCACCCTGACGGCATGCGGGTTGAATGGAGCCATGTGAACGCCCGCCGATCTCCGGCGCGCGGCTTCTCCAAGGAACCTGGCGATGCTGACCGCGAAGCAGCGCGTACTGCGAAAATTCTGGTACGCCATCATGCCTGTGGACCATCTGCGCGATGGCCCCAAGCCGTTCCGGCTGCTGGGTGAGGATATCGTGCTGTTTCTGGACGGCAATGGCGCGCCCGCCGCGTTGCAGGACCGCTGCTGCCACCGCACCGCCAAACTGTCCAAGGGCTGGGCCATCGAGGGCCACATCGTCTGCGGCTATCACGGCTGGGTGTATGACCGGGACGGGCATGTGGTGCGCATTCCGCAGCTTGACCCCGCCGCCGCGCTGCCGCGCCACAGCACACCGGCCTATCGCTGTGTGGAGCGCGCCGGTTACGCATGGGTGGCGCTGGATGAGCCGTTGGCGCCGATCTTCGACATCCCCGAGGACGGCGCGCCGGGCTGGCGGCGCATCCATCAGTTCTACGACCGGTGGGCCACCGCGCCGCTGCGCCTGATGGAAAACAGCTTCGACAACGCGCATTTCGCCTTCGTGCATCGCGGCACGTTTGGCGACATGGCGCAGCCGAAGCCGAAGAAATACGAAATCGAGGAGACGGATTATGGCTTCATCGCCACCACGGTGGTGGACGTGCGCAATCCGCCGAACGCGCATCAGGTGACCGGCAGCACCGAGCCCACCACCACGCGCAGCATGCAGAACCACTGGTATCTGCCGTTCTGCCGCCGCATGGACATGCATTACCCCAGCGGCATCCGCCACATCATCATCAACTGCGCGACACCCATCGGCGACGGCCAGATTCAGGTGGTGCAACTGCTGTATCGCAACGACACCGAGGAAGCGTGCCCTGCGGCCAAGCTGATTGAATGGGATGCGCGCATCATTGCCGAGGACCGCGAGATTCTGGAATCCACCGACCCGGACGCGACACTGGATGTGGCGCTGAAGATCGAGGCACACATGCCATCCGACCGGCCCGGCCTGATCATGCGGCGGCGGCTGCTGGAATTGCTGGCCGCGAACGGCGAGACGGAAGTACGGCGCGGCGGCTAGACTTTCTGGCATCGGGATTGCAGGGAAACGCTCACGCACCCGTGCGGTGCAGCAACGAGGGAGAGGCACACATGCGTCGGACACTGATGGGACTGCTCGCCGGGGCGGCGCTGGCCGTGATGGCCGGGGCGGCGTGGGCGGACGAGAAGATTGTGTTCGCCACCGACTGGAAGGCGCAGGCCGAGCATGGCGGCTTCTATCAGGCCGTGGCCGCCGGGCTGTACAAGAAGGCCGGGCTGGACGTGACCATCCATGAGGGCGGGCCGGGCATCGACAACCAGCAATTGATCGCGGCTGGCGCGGTGGACATGGCGATGGGGGCGAACAGCTTCTTCCCGCTCAATCTGGTGCAGGCGGGCGCGCCGGTGAAGGCGGTGATGGCGGCGTTCCAGAAAGACCCGCAGATGCTGATGACGCACCCGCGTGACGACATCAAGACGCTGGCAGACATGAAGGGCAAACCCATCATGATCGCCGATTCCTCCATCAACACGTTCTGGGTGTGGCTGCACGCCAAGTTCGGGTTTGAGGACACGCAGATCCGCAAATACACCTTCAACATGGCCCCGTGGCTGGTGGACAAGACCGCCATCCAGCAGGGCTATCTGTCATCCGAGCCGTTCCTGGTGATGAAGGAAGGCGTGACGCCGAAAGTGTTCCTGCTGGCCGACTACGGCTACCCCGGTTACAGCGCCATGGTGCTGGTGCCGCAGAAACTGATCGACAGCAAACCCGCCGTGGTCAAAGCCTTTGTCGCGGCCAGCATTCAGGGCTGGCACGATTATCTGTATGGCGACAACAAGGCCGCGAACGAACTCATCAAGCACGACAACCCGGACATGACGGATGACGTGATCGCCTACGGCATTGCCAAGATGAAGGAATACGGCATCGCCGACGGCGGCGATGCGGCGAAGGGCGGCATCGGCACCATGACCGACGCACGCTGGAAGGAATTTTTCGACATCATGGTGGCGCAGAAAGTCTATCCGGCCGATTTGAACTACAAGGCCGCCTACACGCTGGACTTCCTGCCGAAGTAACGGGCCGCGCCCCCTTCCGTGGTGCGGGAGGGGGCGTTTCAGAACGCGGCAAAGCGCGCCGCCACTTTTTGCAGAAATTTGGCTCGGCTTTCCGGCGTTGACGTGTCGATGCCGTAGTGGACGAGGTAGGTCATCTCGGCACGCGGGGCCAGCAGGCGGCGAAGGCCGCGCATCAGCACGCGCTTGCCGGGATTGCCCATGTAGAAGCGCATGAACCACCACGGCGACCCGGTGGTGGTGACCACGGCAAGTTTGTGGATGTTGGTCAGGCCCGGCTTGATCGCACCACCATGCGGCAGCAGCGAGAACGCAACACCCGGCACCCACACGCGGTCGAAATAGCCCTTCAGCATCGCGGGCATGCCGTACCACCATGTGGGCGCGCAGATCACCAGCGCCTCGGCGGCTTGCAGGCGCGCGACATAGGACTCGATGCCGGCGAGATTGCCGCCTTCGGTGTGGTAGGCATCACGCTCCGCCGCTGTCAGCGCGGGCTGAAAGCCTTCGGCGTAAAGGTCGCAGTCATCTACCTCATGCCCGGCCTTGCGCAGCGATTCCAGCACGCAGCGGTGCAGGGCGGCGTTGTAGCTGGTGTCCTGCGGATGGGCGTAGATGACATGCACGCGCATATCAGCCTCCGATGACCAGACGGCTGCCGTGCGCCAGCGACAGCGTGATGATGCGCGCATCCATGGCCCGCGCCAGCGTGGGGTTCTGCCCAGTGCCGGGATTGACCGGAAATGCCGGGTACGCGGCACCCGCCACCGAAAGCCGCAACGCCTCACCCGGCGGCACAGTCAGGCAGGTGGCGCGCATGGGAATCCGCACCGGCCCGAGGGCGGATACGCGGCAATAGCCCTCGGCGATGGCGAAGGATTGGCCGTTCGGCTTCACGCGTGACAACACGCAGGACACGTCGAAATCCGGCGCATCAGCGGTGATCTCCAATTCGGCGTGAATCGCGCCGGCCAGCGGCAACGCCGCCGCGTA
>CAIPHQ010000453.1 GCA_903864895.1 uncultured Rhodospirillales bacterium | reverse complement strand
CAGCGCCGGCGCGGTGCAACCGGATGAGGCGCAGAAGCAAAGCCTGACGGGGTTCGCCACCGCAGCCCGTGGCCGCCCGATTGCAGTGATCGCCCGCCCGAGTGCGCCGGGTGGCGAGACGGCGCTGCTGGGGCAGCGGCGCGCGATGGCGGTGGCCCGGGCCTTGCAACCCTCGGTTCCCGATGTCGATCTGAAATTTACCCCGGACGCGCCGCCTGATGTGGTGGTCGTCCGTCTGGAGTCTGGCGACATGCAACGGGCCACGCCATGAGCACCACCGCCACCATCGCACCGCCGCAAGGTCAGGCCACCGCCGCCCCGCAACCGCTGCTGGAAATCGCCCACGGCGTGTTGGCTGCGGCATGGCGGCGGCGCTACGTGATTTTCCTGCCCATCCTGCTGTTGCCGCTGCTGGGCGCGTTCGCCAGCCAGTATGCCCCGCGCACCTATGAGGCGCGGATGAGCATCCTGATTCAGGAGCCGGGCAAGCTGAACCCGTTTCTGGAAGATCTGGCCGTCAAGACCAACCTGAAAGACCGCATGGCCGCGCTTCAGGCGCTGCTGACCAGCCGCTACGTGATGCTGGGCGTGGCGCTGGATCTTGGCCTGCTGAGCAAGACCGACAGCACGCTGAAGCAGGACGCCGTGGTCAGCGATCTGGCCGCCGCCGTGACGGTGCAGTTGATCGGCAATGAAATGGTGGAACTGCGCTACCGCTCTGCCACCCCGGACGGCATGGAAAAAGTGCTGACCCGCATTGGTGAGCGGTTCATGGACCGCGTGGAAGCGCCGGAAAACTCATCGATGCGGGATTCGGTGTCGTTCCTCGGCACCCAGTTGCAGGATGCGAGCGACCGGCTGGCCAAGGCCGAGCAGGCATTGTCGGACTTCAAGTCGGCCAACGCGCAGCAATTGCCGGATCTGCGCGGGTCCAACGTGCAGCGGCTGACCCAGTTGAGCGATACGCTGTCGCAGCGGCAGGTGGAACTGTCCGGTGCGGAAGCGCAGGTGGTCAGCATGAACGACCGTCTGGCACAGGCCGACCCGGTGGTGGGGCGGCTGGAGCAGGACATCGTGGGGGTGCGCAGCGAACTGGCGCTGCTGCGCTCGCGCTATACCGAACAGCACTCGGCCGTGGTGGCGGCGGCGCGCAAGCTCGCACGGTTGGTGGATGAGCGCGACGAATTGCTGCGCAAGGTGGCCACGCCCGGACCGGGCGATGCCGAGCGGGTTGTCAACATGGCCTCGGCGGCAGCCACGCGGGCGGATGGCGGTCAGTCTTTGCTGGTCACGCAGGCGTCCTCGCTGGAAGCGGCCAAGAACAAGGTGCAGCAATTGCGCAGCGAGGTGGAAAACCTGAAGATTCAGGTCGCCGAATTGCGAACCCGCGTGGACAATTCCGGTGAAATCGAGCGTGTGCTGCGCGACAAGGAACGCGAAGTGACCGTGGCCTCCGACCTTGTGGCGCAGTTGCGGCGCCGGTTCGACATGGCCAAGGTGACCGGCGACCTGTCGCGCTTTCAGGCACCGCAGCGCATTGCGGTGATCGACCGGCCGGTGGACCCTTTAAAGCCGATGAAGCCGGTGGCGCTGCTGTTCACGCTGGGCGGGCTGTTCGGCGGCATTTTCCTCGGCATCGGCATCGCCGTGATGATGGAGATGATGGACTCCACGGTGCGCACGGCGCGCGCGCTGCAAAAGCTGGTGGGCGTGCCGGTGCTGGCGCGCATTACCCCGCTGGAGCGCCGCTGGGCATGACCGCCTCCGGTCCCATTCTGCACGTTGTCCAGCACTTGCAACCCGGCGGGCTGGAGGTGATGGCGCTGGAACTGGCGCGGGCGCAGTCTGCCCGGCATCCGGCCAAGGTGTTGAGCCTTGAAGGCGACATGGAGTCGGCCCTTGCGGCGTGGCCGCGGCTGGCGGCGCAGCGCGATATTCTGCTGTTTGCGGGCAAGCGGCCGGGGCTGGACCCGGTGCTGCCGCTGCGTCTGGCCAGGCTGTTCCGGCAACTGCGCCCGGCTTGCGTGCATACCCACCATATTGGCCCGCTGCTGTATGCCGGGGCGGCGGCACGGCTGGCGGGCGTGCGGCGGCGCATTCATACCGAACACGATGCGTGGCACCTGAAAGACCCGCGCCGCCGCAAGGTGGCCAAACTGGCTGTGGCGCTGGCACATCCGATCATGGTGGCGGACGCGCCGAATGTGGCCGAGGCGGTGGCCGAGGCGCTGGGCGGGCCATTGCCGCGCACCATTCTGAACGGGGTGGACGTGGACCGCTTCACCCCCGGCGACCGCGCCGCCGCACGCGCCGCGCTGGGGTTTGCCCTGGATATGCCGGTCATTGGCGTCGCCGCGCGGCTGGAAACCGTGAAGGGTGTGGACATTGCCATCCGCGCCCATGCGGCGATGCGCCGCCCGGCGCTGCTGGCGATCACCGGCGGCGGCTCGCAGGAGGCCGCATTGCGGCAACTGGCGCAGGCGTGCGGGGCGGCAGAGCGCGTGCGGTTTCTGGGCCTGACCGATGACATGCTGCACTTCTACCGGGCGCTGGACGTGCTTTGCCTCGCCTCTCGCGCCGAGGGGTTGCCGCTGTCGCTGCTGGAAGCGCAGGCGAGCGGCGTGCCGGTAGTGGCGGCCAATGTGGGCGGCGTGGCGGCGGCGGTGTGCCCGCAGTCCGGGCGGCTGGTGGCGGCCGAGGACGTGGCCGGGTTTGCTGCCGCGCTGGATGCGGCGCTCGACTCCCCCGGCCCAAGCCCGCGCGATTTCGTGCTGCGCACCGGCAGTCTGGCGGCATCGGCCGCAGCGTATCTGGAGTTGGCGCTGGGTTAGGAATTGTTCCTGCAAGACGCAACGCGCCGCCGCGTGACATGGTGGCGCTCTGCCATGTTGCGGTGGATTTTTCGCAATTTGCAAGGCCAAGCGCGGGCAATGCGCTGGCACGGATCATGCGGATAGGTGGTCAACAACGCCCCCGCGTTCCGGAGATTGTGCGATGACCGTTCTGCAGAATGCCACCGAAGCTGCCACCATCGGCGCACTCGGCCTCGCTGCCTACCATCACGCCGGTTACCCGCTGCTGCTGAAGCTGCTGCGCAAGCCCACCGGCACGCCGAGCTTGCCGGAAGGCGCGGCGCTGCCGGCCATGACCATCGTGATGCCGGCCTACGAGGAAGAGGCGCAGATTGCCGCCAAAATCCGCAACATCGGCGCGCTGGATTACCCCGCCGGTCTGCTGCATCTGGTGATCGCCTGCGACGGCTGCACCGACGCCACCGCCGAGATTGCCCGCGCCACGCTGGCCGAGGCAGGCTGCGCGCATCTGAGCGCCGAGGTGATCGAGCACACCGAAAATCGCGGCAAGGTCGCGCTACTGAACGAGACCATCGCGCAGGTTCGCAACGAGATCGTGGTGCTGTCCGACGTGTCGGCCATGCTGCCCGAAGATGCGCTGATCCGCGCCGCCGCGCACTTCGCCAACCCGCATCTGGGCGCGGTGGGCGGCACCTACCGGCTGATGCAGGCCAGCAGCGCCGGTGAGGGCACCTACTGGAAGATGCAGCTGGGCGTGAAGCGCGGGGAAGCCGCCCTTGGCGCGCCGCTGGGCCTGCATGGCGCGTTCTACGCCTTCCGCCGCATCGCCTGGGCCGCGCTGCCGCGCGACACCATCAACGACGACTTCATCCTGCCGATGCAGATTTACGCACGCGGCTGGAAAGTGGCCTATGACGAACAGATCGTCGCACTGGAGGCCGAGCGCGACGACACCGCGTCGGACATGCGCCGCCGCAAGCGGATTGCCGCCGGTAACGTGCAGCAACTGATGCGCCTGCTGCCGCTGCTGCATCCGCGCCACGGCGGCGTGGCCTT
>CAIPHQ010000452.1 GCA_903864895.1 uncultured Rhodospirillales bacterium | reverse complement strand
GCCGCCGCCCGCGCCTGTGCCGAGGCATTGGACGGCCCGCTGCCGCAGCGTCTGGCGGCGGCGCGGGACGCTCTGGACCCGGCACCCTATCTGGGACCGGTGCTGACGGCGGCGCTTGCTGATCCGGCCCCGTTGCGGCTCGACGAAGGGGCCATCGCCACCGGCTTCGATGCCGAACTCGACGCCGAGCGCAGCCTGCGTGACGACAGCCGCCGCGTGATCGCCAGCCTGCAACTGGATTATGCGCAACGCTACGGCGTGGCGAGCCTGAAGATCCGGCATCACGCGCAACTGGGCTACGTCATCGAAGCCCCGGCGGCGGCGGTGGAAAAGCTGCGCGGCTTTCCGGAACTGGTGTTGCGGCAGGGCATGGCCAACGGCGCGCGCTTCACCGCCCCCGACCTGTCCGATCTGGACCGCCGCATCAGCGAAGCCGCCGAACGTGCGGCGGCGCGGGAGCGCGTGGTGTTCGGCGTGTTGTGCACCCGCACGCTGGCCAATGCCGATGCGCTGGCCGGCTGCGCGCAGGCGCTGGCGGTGCTGGACGCGCTGCAATCCTGCGCCCGGTTGGCCGAACCCGGCACATGGTGCCGCCCGGTGGTCAGCGATGACGGGGAATTCCACATCGAAGCCGGGCGGCATCCGGTTGTGGAAGCAGCCTTGGCCGGGTCCGCCGCCTTCGTGCCGAACGGCTGCGCGCTGCCGCCGGAGCGCCGCGTGCTGCTGCTGACTGGCCCGAACATGGCGGGCAAGTCCACCTATCTGCGCCAGAACGCACTGGCGGCGATTCTGGCGCAGGCCGGGTTGCCGGTGCCCGCCGCCGCCGCGCGCATCGGCGTGGTGGACCGCCTGTTCTCCCGCGTCGGTGCCGCGGACGATCTGGCGCGCGGGCGGTCAACCTTCATGGTGGAGATGACCGAGACGGCGGCGATCCTGCATCGCGCCGGGCCGCGCAGTCTGGTGATCGTGGATGAAATCGGGCGTGGCACCGCGACACTGGACGGGCTGGCAATTGCGTGGGCGGTGCTGGAGGCGCTGCACAACACCGTGCGCTGCCGTGTCATTTTCGCCACGCATTTTCACGAACTGGCGCAACTGACCGCAGAATTGCCACGGCTTGCCCCCCATACGATGCGGGTGAAGGAGTGGAAGGGCGACGTGGTGTTCCTGCATGAAGTGGCGGCGGGTGCTGGCGGGCGAAGCTGGGGCGTGCATGTCGCCAAGCTGGCAGGCGTGCCCGCGCCGGTGGTCAAGCGCGCGGGCGGGCTGTTATCGGCGCTGGAACAGCGCGCTGGGCGGCTGACCGACGCAGCCGCGCTGCCGCTGTTCGCCGCCGCCCCCAAGGCTGCCCCACCGGAACCGGTGCCGGACCCGGCGCCCGACGCGCTGCGTGAGGCGTTGCAAGCAGCCGACCCGGACCGCATGACCCCCCGCGAGGCGCTGGAAGAACTGTACCGGCTGAAAGCGTTGCTCGTTGTTGATGCGCCCGACTCGCGTCTAACATCGCCCTGATGCTCCAGCACCGCCCCCCGTTCGCCACCCCGCCGGACGCGATTGCCGTCCTCGACGATGCTCTGGCCGCCCTTGAATCCGGGGATAGCCCGCTGCCGCGCGATGCCGCACTCGGCATTTTCCGCCGGGCGCTGGCGCGCATTCAGGGCCATGTGCGCGACGCCTTTGACGAGGGCGGCCTGCCGGGGCTGAAAGCCGCCCGCATGCTGGCCGGGCTGACCGACGGGCTGTTGCGCCGGCTGTATGGCTACGCGCTGTCATTGCATGGCGGCGCCGGCTCGGCAGAGATCGGCGATTTGTCCATGGCCGCCACGGGCGGCTACGGACGCGGCGCGCTGGCCCCGTTCAGCGATATCGACCTGCTGTTCCTGACCCAGCAGCACCCCAGCCCCGCTGCGTTGCAGGTGGTTGAATTCAGCCTGTATTTCCTGTGGGATCTTGGGCTGAAAGTGGGCCATGCCACCCGCTCGGTGGACGACTGTCTGGCCGAAGCGGCGCGTGACGCCACGGTGCGCACCTCACTGCTGGACGCGCGGCTGGTTTCCGGCGATGCCGCGCTGTTCGACGATTTCCGCACGCGGTTTACCGCCGCCTGTGCCGAATCCGGTGCCGCGGCCTACATCGCGGCCAAGCGCGCCGAGCGTGATGCCCGCCACCGCCGCTACGGGGACAGCCCGTTTGTGGTCGAGCCGAATATAAAGGAAGGCCGTGGCGGCCTGCGGGATCTGCAAACGCTGTACTGGATGTCGCGCTACGTGTTCGGCATCGACAGCATCCTCGATCTCGCCGTGCCGGACGGACCGGCGGCGGGGATCATTACCCTCACCGAAGCCAAGATGGCGATGCGGTCATGGGACTTCCTGTGGACGCTGCGGTTTCATCTGCACTACGTCACCGGGCGCGCCGAGGAGCGGCTGACATTTGACTTGCAGCCGGTGGTGGGTGCCCGCATGGGCTACACGCCGCACGCACGGCAGGACGGGGTGGAGCGCTTCATGCGCCACTACTTCCTGACCGCGCGCGAAGTCAGCCGCCTGACGCATGTGCTGGAACCGGCGCTGATCCGCGCCGCGCTTGGCCCGCCCGCCGTGCAGCGCGAAACCGGGGCGGACCTGACCGCACTGGGATTTCTGATCGCCGATGGCAAACTGCTCGGCGGCAAGATCCGCGATTTCCGCGACGAACCCATCCTGATGCTCCGCATCCTGCGCGAAGCCCGCAATCGCAACCTCGACCTGCATCCGCTGACCATGCGCGGGCTGATCCGCAACGAGCGCCGCGCGATGCAGCTGCGCGGCAACCCGGAAGCCGCCGCCCTGTTCGTCAACCTGCTGTGCGGCGACGATCAGGAACGCCACCGCGCCGATGGGGCCAAGTGGCTGCGCGTGCTGAACGAAACCGGCTTCCTCGGCCGCTTCCTGCCGGATTGGGCGCGCATCGTCGGCCAGATGCAGTTCGACACCTACCACGTGTTTACCGTGGACGAGCACACCATCGAAGCGGTGCGGGTGCTGAACATGCTGGAACGCGGCGAACTGGAGCAGATCGCCCCGGTCGCCTCCAGCCTGATCGACCAGGTGCAGTCGCGCCGGGCGCTGTACGTGGCGATGCTGCTGCACGACATCTGCAAGGGGCGCGGCGGCGACCATTCCGAGCTTGGTGCGGAACTGGCACTGGAAATCGGCCCGGCCATCGGCCTGACCGCCGAGGAAACCGAGACGGTGTCCTGGCTGGTGCTGCATCACCTGCTGATGAGCCAGACCGCGTTCAAGCGCGACATCGACGACCCCAAGACCATTCTGGATCTGGCCGACACCATCCAGTCTCCGGAACGGCTGCGGCTGCTGCTGGTGCTGACCGTGGCCGACATGCGCGCCGTGTCCCCGAAGGTGTGGAACGGCTGGAAAGCCACGCTGCTGCGCGAATTGTATGCCCGCGTGGCCGAAGTGCTGGAAGGCGGACTGGCCACCACCGAGCGTGACGTGCGGGTGCAGCGCGCCAAGAGTGCCGCCGCCACCATGCTGGGCGACTGGCCGGCCACCGAGATCGAGTGGTTCAATTCGCTGGGCTATCCGGGCTACTGGCTGAGTTTCGACCCGGAAACGCATGTGCGGCACGCCCGCATGATCCGGGACGCGGAAGCGCGGGGCGCGCCGCTGACGGTGGAAACCCAGCCGCTGCCGTCGCGGGCGGTCACGGAAGTGACGGTCTATGCCGCCGACCATGCCGGGCTGTTCAGCAAGATCGCGGGTGCGCTGGCCGTGGCCGGGGCATCGATTGTCGATGCCCGCATCCACACGCTCACCAACGGCATGGCGCTCGATACGTTCTGGATTCAGGACGCGGCCGGCGGCGCCTTCGACCAGCCGCACCGGCTGGCACGTTTGTACGTACTTATAGAGCAGGCGCTGTCGGGCCGGATCCGGCTGGCCAGCGAAATTCGCAAGATCAGCCGCGATACGCTCGGGCGGCGGATGCGCGCCATCCACGTGCCGCCGCGCGTGGTGATCGACAACCGCGCGTCCAACACCCACACGGTGCTGGAAGTGAACGGCCGCGACCGGCCCGGCCTGCTGCACGACGTGACGGCGGCCATCAGTGATCAGGGGCTGCAGATCGCCTCGGCGCACGTGACCACCTACGGCGTGCGCGCGGTGGATGTGTTTTATGTGAAGGACGTGTTCGGCCTGAAGGTGGAAAACGAACGCAAGCTGTCACAGTTGCGCGCCGCCCTGCTGGACGCGCTGGACAGCCCGGAGGACGCCACCCCCGCGCCGGTGACCAGCACACCAAAGCGGCGGCGGGCCGCCGACGCAGCGTAACCGGGGCGCGACAAAGCCGATTCGGCACTTAATTTTCGCGTCTCTACCGGTCTTGATGATGGATGGATTGACCCACGGTCACCATCATGTCACGCGAAGCACGACCGCCGGAGATGACGATGCAGGATGATAGCCCGGACGACAGGGATCCACTGCCCGCGCTGGACAGCGACGCCGCGCCGCGTCCGTCCGCGCCCAGCGATACAGGGGCCGATGACGACTACGTCACCGGCTCCAACGCCCCGGTTATCACGCAGCGCAGCCTGGAACAGGCGATCGGCGCACAGGTTCGCGCCAGCCGCACCCGGCTGGGGCTGAAAGCCGCCGATCTGGCGGCGTCGGCCGGAATTTCCGGCAGCCTGATGTCGAAAATCGAAACCGGGCAGGTCTCCGCCTCGCTGTCCACCTTGCAGGCGGTGGCACAGGCGCTGAACGTGCCGCTGGCCGGGTTCTTCGCGGTCACCGAAGACCGGCGCGACTGCTCGTTCGTGCAAGCCAATCATGGCGTGTCCATCGAACGGCGCGGCACCAAGGCCGGGCACCAGTACCGCCTGCTCGGCCACTCGCTGGCGGGCGATCTGGTGGTGGAGCCGTATATGATCACGCTGACCGAGGAAGCGGCGCCCTACACCGCGTTCCAGCACGCGGGCACCGAGATGATCTACATGCTCACCGGCCGGGTGGCCTACCGCCATGCCGACAAGACCTATGAGCTTGGGCCGGGCGACACGCTGATGTTCGACGCCACCGCCGCGCACGGGCCGGAAACCCTCATCGAACTGCCGATGACCTACCTGTCCATCATCACCTATACGCGCGGCAGTTGAATTTCTTAACACGACATTAGACTTCATGATGATTGACCGGGGCGCAAAATGGGGTAGCGTTACCCGTGAGGAAACGGAATTTCGCAATGTGTGGGATTGTCGGACTATTCGCCAAAGATCGAGGCATCGAAGCTGAGTTGGGTGCGCATCTCGCGGGCATGCTGGCCAGCATGAGTGAGCGCGGCCCGGACAGCGCCGGTTTCGCCATTTACGCACCGGGCACGCCCGGTGCGGTGAAGCTGACGCTCCGCCCGCCCCCCGGCACCGATGCTGAGGCATTGCTCGCAGGGCTCGGGATACCGGACAGCTTCATCACGGTGCGCGGTTCGCATGCGGTGCTGAGTGTGCCGCAGGTCCAGTACGACGACGCACGGCAGGCGCTGGCCACGCTTTCGCCGCAGACCGTCGTGGTGGGCAGCGGCAGTGCGATGGAACTCTACAAGGAAGTGGGCGCACCGGCAGCGGTGGCGCAGGGCTTCGGTCTGGCCGGAATGCAGGGCACACACGGTATCGGCCACACCCGCATGGCCACCGAATCGGCCGTGACGACCGATGGCGCGCATCCGTTTTCCACCGGGCAGGATCAATGCCTCGTGCATAACGGCTCACTGTCGAACCACAACGCGCTGCGCCGGGAGTTGCGGCGGCAGGGCTATGGCTTTGCCACCGAGAACGATACCGAGGTTGCGGCAGTGTATCTGTCCGCACGGCTGCGCGAGGGCCACGGGCTTGGCGATGCGCTGCGGCTGTCGCTGCGCGATCTGGACGGCTTCTACACCTTCGTGGTCGGCACCGGCAGCGGATTCGGCGTGCTGCGCGACCCGATTGCCTGCAAACCCGCGGTGATGGCGGAAACCGAGCGGTTCGTGGCGTTCGGCACCGAATACCGGGCGCTGGCGAACCTGCCCGGCATCGCCGCCGCGCGGGTGTGGGAGCCGGAACCGGCCACCCCGTATTTCTGGTCCCGCGCATGAGCGCGCCGCATGAGGTCGATCTGGCCAGCGCCACGGTGCGCAGCCTGAATGCGGCGCTGCACGTCCTGCCGCCGGACACCAACCAGACCCATTGGCTGATCCAGAACCCCGGCGGCAAGCACGCGCTGGCGGCGGGGCTGGATGCGCCGGTCACGGTCGAGATTGCCGGGCACGCCGGATATTACTGTGCCGGCATGAACAAGCGCGCCACCGTGATCGTGCATGGCAACGCGGGCACCGGGGTGGCGGAAAACATGATGTCCGGCACGGTGCACGTGCGGGGCGACGCCAGCCAGTCGGCAGGGGCCACCGCGCATGGCGGATTGCTGATCATCGACGGCAACGCCTCCGCACGCTGCGGCATTTCGCTGAAAGGGGCCGACATCGTGGTGAAGGGCTCGGTAGGCCACATGGCCGCGTTCATGGCGCAGGCGGGCACGCTGGTGGTGCTGGGTGATGCGGGTGAAAGCCTCGGCGATTCGATCTACGAGGCGCATCTGTATGTGCGTGGCCAGGTGGCGAGCCTTGGCGCGGATTGCTTTGAACTGCCAATGACGGATGCCGACCGCGCCGAACTGGCCGAGAAACTGATAGCTGCCGGGGCCGATGCCAGCGTGGACCAGTTCCGCCGCTATGGCACCGGGCGCACGCTGTATCATTTCCACGTCGACAACGCGGCGGCCTACTGATGGACAACGCCCCGCGCACGCCGCCGCGTTTCTCGGCGACCTTCGATCCGGCCACGCTGGCGGAAATCCGCCGCGCGGCGGCCACCGGCATTTATGACATTCGCGGTGCAGGCACGAAGCGCAAGCTGCCGCATTTCGATGACCTGCTGTTCCTGGGGGCCTCGATCAGCCGTTATCCGCTGGAAGGCTACCGCGAGCGCTGCGGCACCGAGGTGGTGCTGGGCGCACGCCACGCCAAACGCCCGATCACGCTGAAAATCCCCATCACCATCGCAGGCATGAGCTTCGGTTCACTGTCGGCGCAGGCCAAGGAAGCGCTGGGGCGCGGGGCGACGCTGGCCGGCACGTCCACCACGACCGGCGACGGCGGGATGACCGATGAGGAGCGCGGGCACTCGGAAATTCTGGTCTATCAGTATCTGCCATCCCGCTACGGCATGAACCCGGATGATCTGCGCCGTGCCGATGCGATTGAGGTGGTGGTCGGTCAGGGCGCCAAGCCGGGCGGCGGCGGCATGTTGCTGGGGCAGAAAATCTCCCCGCGCGTGGCGGCGATGCGCACGCTGCCCGAAGGCATCGACCAGCGCTCGGCCTGCCGCCATCCGGACTGGACCGGGCCGGACGATCTGGAGATCAAGATCGAGGAACTGCGCGAACTGACCGACTGGCAGAAGCCGATCTACGTGAAGGTCGGCGCGTCGCGGCCGTACTACGACACCGCCCTGGCGGTGAAGTCGGGCGCGGACGTGGTGGTGATCGACGGCATGCAGGGCGGCACGGCGGCCACGCAGGACGTGTTCATTGAACATGTCGGCATCCCGACGCTGGCCGCCATCCGCCCGGCAGTGCGCGCCTTGCAGGAACTTGGCATGCACCGGAAGGTGCAGTTGATCGTCTCGGGCGGTATCCGCACAGGGGCCGATGTGGCCAAGGCGCTGGCGCTGGGGGCAGATGCCGTGTCCATCGGCACGGCGGCGCTGGTGGCACTGGGCGACAACGACCCGAAATACGAGGCCGAGTATCAGGCACTGGGCACAACGGCCGGCGCCTATGACGACTGGCACGAGGGCCGTGACCCGGCCGGCATCACCACGCAAGACCCGGTTCTGGCGGCACGGCTGGACCCGGTGCAGGCCGGGCGGCGGCTGGCGAATTATCTGGCGGTGCTGACGCTGGAAGCCCAGGCCATCGCGCGGGCCTGCGGCAAGAGCCATTTGCACAATCTGGAGCCGGAAGATCTTGTTGCGTTGACCATCGAAGCGGCAGCGATGGCGCAGGTGCCGCTGGCCGGGACGGGCTGGATTCCGGGGCAGGGGTTCTGATGCGCGCGGCTCGGGCGACGCCGGCGGATGGATCGGGCAGCCAAGGGTTGAGTACGCGCACGCCGGTTCCGGCGAAGCCGCGCACGTCGCGGGTCACGACCACCAATCAGTGCCGCCCGGCTGCTTTGGCTCGGGCGATGACCCGCAGCATGGTCAGCCACAGGGCCTCATCGGTTTCGAGGATCCGTCCTTCAAACAGGGGCCTGACAAGCGAGTCTGGCCAGCCGGTCAACCCTGCTTGCAAATCCGGATCAGCGAAACGCGCGATTCCGGCTCGGATTTCGGCGATGGCGAGCGCGTGTGTGTAGAGTGTTGCCGCGTCCTGGGCCCGGACCCACCCCATCACCAGACGTGATGGCGACCGCTTCGACGGTTCGGACAGCGCGTTGGTGTCAAGCAGCCACATCAGATGCCGAACGGCTTATACATCGCTGGCATGCCGGCCCGAACGGGTTCAAATCCGTCGCAGGGAAACAGCAAATCGCCGAATGTGAGCGGCGGCCTTTTGCGCAGCGCCAGATCGTCATCGGCCGACAGCACCACCACCGCGT
>CAIPHQ010000451.1 GCA_903864895.1 uncultured Rhodospirillales bacterium | reverse complement strand
GCCCGGCGGGATAGCGGCCTGCGCCGATCATGGCCTCCAGTTCCGTGGCACGCGCCTCCACCGCGTCGGTGTCGCCCAAGGCTGCGTCGATCAGCGCGGCGTGCCAATCGGCGAAGGCTATGCCGGGGCGCGGAAAGGCCATTCGGGTGAAATCACGCAGTGCCTGCCAGCGCGGCAGGTCGCGCGGGTGCCCGGCCAGTTCGGCGCGCCACAGGAAGGACGGCGCGTCCAGCAACTTGACCAGCGCCGGGCCGTAATAGGTCTCGGCTGCGAAGGCATCGGTGTACAGTTGCAACCCGGTGGCCACGTCGCCCTGATGCAGATGCACCAGCGCCAGATGCCAGTTCAGATGGCCATGTAGTCCGCCCTGACGCGGGTATACGGCCAGCCAGTCGCGCAGGAAGGCTGTGGCGGCACCGGCATCGCCGGTTTCGTAGAGAAAATGGGCGTAGGCATGGGCGGCCGTGGCATTGCGGGGCTGTTCGGCGATTGACCGCTCCAGCAACGGCCTCGCCGCTGCGTGGTGGCCGAGTTCGCTGAGTGCCATGCCGTAATGGCCGTTGAACCACCAGTCGCCGTCGTAGTGCGGGGCCAGACCGGCCAGAAAATCCAGTTGGTCCTGCTCCCGCCCTGCAAGGCCGGAGGTTCCAATCAACCCGGTCTGATTGGCCGCCGTATTGGCCACCAACACGTCGCGCGGCCATGCGGCGGCGTGGCGTCGCACGGACTGCAGGGCCTCGGCGGGTTGGCCTGCCACCAGCAGGGCGAAGATTGCAATGTGGCTCGCCTCGCGGTCCGGCAGGCCCCTGGACAGGGTTTGCGCCGTGGCGATGGACGCCTGCGCCTCGGCCATCCTGCCGCCAGCCTGCAGGGCGCGTGCCCGCCCGGCATGGGCCAACGCGAAGCCGGGGCCGGCCGCAATCGCACGGTCAAACGCGGCCACGGCACCGGGATAAAGCGTCAGGATCAGGTCGCACGCCTCGACATAGGCGTCCCGCGCGGCAGGCGACGATGTGGTGACGGCCAGGCCAAAGCGATCCGTCAGCATGATGGTACCTCAGGTCAGGCCGGCGGCGTGCTGCTTCAGATCGTCCAGATCGCAATAGCGCAGCGCGCCCTCGTGCGTGGCGCGCAGCGCGACCTGCGGTGCTTTGCCCGCCTCCAGCGCCTCCTGCCAGCGCGGTGCGCACAGGCACCAGCGGTCGCCGGGGTTCAGCCCGGCAAAACCATATTCCGGGCGCGGCGTGGACAGGTCGTTGCCGCGCGACTTCGAGAACGCGAGGAACTCTGCCGTCAACACAGCGCAGACCGTGTGGCTGCCAAGGTCGGCGGGGCTGGTGTCGCAACCGCCGTTGCGGAAGAACCCGGTCAGCGGGTCCATCGAGCAGGATTCCAGCACGCCGCCCAGCACATTGCGCGACTTGCGGCCACCGCCGCCGCCACCGGTTTCATCGAACGGCATGCGTCCTCCTTGCATGGCGTGCCGTAGCAATGGCAGATGCACGCCGGTTGGATTTATATCGCAGTGCAGCATAGCCGCGTCGCGCGCGGCAATGGAGGACATATGGCCCAGAACGCCCGCGTTGCCGAGGTGACGGAGCGCATTGCCGCGCGCAGCCATGACGGCCGCGCCCGCTATCTGGATCGTATTGCCGCCTATGCAACTCCCACCGGCCGCCGTCAGGGGTTAGGATGTGCCAATCAGGCGCACGCCTTTGCCGCCTGCGGCCCCACCGAGAAAGCCCGCCTGAAGGACGGCATCACGCCGAACCTGGCCATCATCACCGCGTATAACGACATGCTGTCGGCGCATCAGCCGTATGAGACCTATCCGGCGCTGATCCGCCGCGCCGCGCTGGAAGCGGGCGGCACCGCGCAGGTGGCAGGCGGTGTGCCCGCGATGTGCGATGGCGTGACGCAGGGGGAGGCGGGGATGGAACTGTCCCTGTTCTCCCGCGACGTGATCGCACTGGCGACCGCAGTGGCGCTGTCGCACCAGACGTTTGACGCCGCTGTATATCTGGGCGTGTGCGACAAGATCGTGCCGGGGCTGGTGATCGGCGCGCTGAGTTTCGGCCATCTGCCCGCCGTGTTCATCCCCGCCGGGCCGATGACCAGTGGCCTGTCCAACGACGCCAAAAGCCGCACGCGGCAACTCTACGCCGAAGGCAAGGCGACGCGGGCCGAACTGCTGGAATCGGAGATGCAGAGCTATCACGGCCCCGGCACCTGCACGTTCTACGGCACCGCCAACACCAACCAGATGCTGATGGAAATCATGGGCCTGCATCTGCCCGGCAGCAGTTTTGTCAACCCCGGCAGCGGCTTGCGCGACGCGCTGACCACCGAGGCGGCGCGCCGGGCGCTGACCATCACCGCTTTGGGCAACACTTATACCCCGGTGGGCCGTGTGCTGGACGAAAAGGCGTTCGTGAACGGCATCATCGGTCTGCACGCCACCGGCGGTTCGACCAACCTGACGATCCATCTGATCGCGATGGCCGCTGCGGCGGGCATTCGGCTGGCGTGGAACGACTTCGCCGATCTGGCAGAAGTGACCCCGCTGCTGACCCGCGTATATCCGAACGGCAAGGCCGACGTGAACCACTTCCACGCGGCGGGCGGCATGCCGTTCCTGATCCGCGAACTGCTCGACGCCGGATTGCTGCACGAGGACGTGCGCACCGTGTGGGGTGAGGGCCTGCGGCACTATGTCGCTGAACCGGGACTGGACGCGCAGGGCGGATTGGAATGGCGCGCGCCTGCGGCCGAGACCGGCGATGCCGG
The DNA here is from genome assembly GCA_903864895.1 of uncultured Rhodospirillales bacterium. GTDB lineage: Bacteria > Pseudomonadota > Alphaproteobacteria > Acetobacterales > Acetobacteraceae > CAIPHQ01. The sequence continues at coordinate 4,568 of CAIPHQ010000451.1, read as the reverse complement.
CATTCTGCGCCCGGCGTCCAACCCGTTCCAGGCCACCGGCGGCTTGCGCGTGCTGGACGGTGATATCGGCCGCGCGGTGATGAAAACCTCGGCCGTCGCACCGGAACGGCACATCATCGAAGCCCCGGCGCGTGTGTTCCACAGTCAGGAGGAATTGCAGGCCGCCTTCAAGGCCAAGCAACTGGAGTGCGACATGGTCGCCGTGGTGCGCTTTCAGGGGCCGCAGGCCAACGGCATGCCGGAACTGCACAAGCTGATGCCGCCCTTGGGTGTGTTGCAGGACCGCGGCTTCAAGATTGCGCTCGTGACCGATGGCCGCCTGTCCGGCGCATCGGGCAAGGTGCCCGCTGCCATTCACGTGACACCGGAAGCCGCCGATGGCGGGCCGATTGCGCTGATCCGCGACGGCGACAGGGTGCGGGTGGACGCCGTGGCCGGGCGGATTGACGTCTTGGTGGACCCGGCCGAGTGGGCGGAGCGCGTGCCCGTGGAGGCGGATTTGTCGGCCAACCAGTCCGGCGTGGGGCGCGAATTGTTTGCCGCGTTCCGTGCCAATGCCGGGCGCGCGGATTTGGGCGCGGCGATCTTCGCGCTGGCCTGAGCGGCGGTGCGGCCCGGCCCTGCCGTTCGCGGCAGGCCGGCGCGCGCGATTTCAAATTGCCGTGCGGCGACAAATTTTATTATTTTGACGACATTTCATTGCACGGTTGCCCAACTATATGATTTGCGGACAATGCCAAACCTGCACTAGTATCATCTCGCTACCGGACTTTGTTAAAATTTTGAAATCAAATGCCCCAAAGCAGAAGTTTTGCACTTCTGAACAATGCGTTTTGTGTAGAGGGGGCCGAGTTGAATTCCGGCTATAAATTATCGGCTTCGGATAATTTTTATTCCGAATGGAAATTTCGCGCGCTTGGCGCCATTCTGGCGCTGTTGATCATGCTCGGTGGCTGTCTGGAAATCTTCCGTCTGCACGACAAGGCGATCGCGACGGCGCAGGATTCCATGCGCACGCGCGGCGCGCTGATGGCCGGCAAGGCGGAAGGCCATTTTCTGGCCATTGATCAGGTATTGCGGACCGTGCAGCACATTGTGCGGGAGCGTGGTGCGGCAACGGATGCGGACCTGGATGCGGCGCTGGGCGGTGGCGGTTTGCACCCGTTGATGGGCGAGCTTGCTGCCGGTGTGCCGTTCGTTCAAAGCGTTGCGGTGTTTGATTCCGGTGGTGCGCTGGTGAGCCTGACTCCGGCCGCCGGCGATGCGCCGCCGTCCGCTGCCGGGCGGGACGATTTCGCGTTCCTGCGCGATCATCCGGCGCAGGGCATTTTACTGTCCCCGGACAGCGTGGCAGGCGAGCGCGATCGACTGCGGTTCAGCCGCCGTCTGGATGGCGCGCAGGGCCAGTTTCTGGGTGTCGCGGTGGCGGTTATCGGCACCGGTGAACTGCTGGCGGTTGATCGCAGCGCCGCACCGTTCACCCATAGCCGCGCCGGGCTGGCGCGCACGGATGGGCTGCGGCTGGGCGGATCTGGCGGGCCGGACCCGGCAGACGCTGACCAGCCGTGGCGCCGTTTGCTGGGGCAAGGCGGCGGTATGGCCATTACCCGGGGCACGGCTGGCGGGCCGGACGTGATTCTGGTGGTGCAACCGCTGTCCGGTTTCCCGGTGGTGCTGCATACGTCGCTGCCGCTGTCTGATGTGCGCTCGGAGTGGTGGAGTCAGTCGGAGTACACCGCGTTCGGCTTCGCCATGCTGGCCACCGTATCGTTCGCGCTGTGCTGGGCGGTGGGCCGGCACATCCGCGAGCAGGGGGAGCACTCGGCTGCGTTGCACCGTGTGGCTGCGGCGCTGCGTGAAAGCGAGCGGCGGCTGGACCGGGCGCAGGAAATTGCCGGAATCGGCAGTTGGGAATTCGACATCGCCAGCCGCCAGATGTCGTGGTCGCGGCATCTGTACCGGCAGTATGGCCTGCCGGAACAGGCCGCGCCGTCCTGCGAAGCGGTGCTGGAGCGCATTGCCCCCGAAGACCGCGCCGCACATCTTGCATGGCATGTGGCTTTGCAGGCCGGTGAGGATCTGCCGCCACTGCAATTCCGCGTCATCGGCCCGGATGGAAAGGAACAAATTCTGCGCACTGAGGGCCGCGCGGTTCGCGGCCCGGACGGTGCGATTGTGCAGGTGATCGGCACCACGCAGGACGTGACCGGTCAGCGGATGATCGAGCAGCAGCTGACCCAGGCGCAGAAACTGGAAGCCATCGGCACGCTGACCGGCGGCATGGCGCATGATTTCAACAATGTGCTGGGTATCATCATCGGCAATCTGGACCTGCTGCAACCGCTGATCGAGGGCGATCCGGCGGCGGCCGAGTTGTGCAATGAGGCGCTGGATGGGGCTGAACGCTGCGCCGAACTGGTCCGCCGCCTGCTGGCCTTCGCGCGGCGGCAATCTCTGCGGCCGGAGCGAACCGAGATCAACGTGATGGTGCACGACGTGGTGCATCTGCTGAGCCGCACGCTGGGCGAGGATATCGACGTGCAACTCGACCTGGATCCGGCACTGTGGCCGGTGATGGTCGATCCGTCGCAACTGGAAGCGGCTTTGGTGAATCTGGCGGCCAATGCGCGCGATGCGATGCCGCGCGGCGGGCAACTGGATATTGTGACCCACAATGTCGAACTGAACGCCACTGCCGCCAAACGCATTGATCTGCCGCCCGGCCCGTATGTCTGCGTCGAAGTCGCCGATACCGGGGTGGGGATGCCGCCCGATGTGGCGGCGCGCATCTTCGAGCCGTTCTTCACCACCAAGGCGCCGGGCAAGGGCAGCGGGCTTGGCCTGTCGATGGTGCTGGGGTTCGTGAAGCAGTCCGGCGGGCATGTCAGCCTGCACAGCGAGCTAGGTTTCGGCAGCACATTTCGCATCTATCTGCCGCGCTGCGACGAACCCGCGCAGGCCATCACCCCGGCCGCGCCGCGCGATGCCGTGGCGGGCGGGCATGAAACCGTGCTGGTGCTGGAAGACAACGCCCCGTTGCGCCGCGCCACCATGCGGCAGCTTGCCGCCTCCGGCTATCGCGTGCTGGCCGCCGACCGGGCCGATGGCGCGCTGCAAGTGCTGGACGGCAGCGAACAGGTGGATTTGCTGCTGACCGACGTGGTGATGCCCGGGCCGATGGACGGCATTGATCTGGCCCGCGAGGCGCTGCGGCGGCACCCCGGCCTGCGCGTGCTGATCATGTCCGGCTATGTCGGCGGGCCGGATGTGGACCAGCGCATGGCCAGCCAGCGTTTTCCGTTATTGGCCAAGCCGTTCATGCGCGACCAACTCTCTCGCGCAGTGCGTGGCGTGCTGGACATGTCGCAGGCGCTACCGTCCTGAGCAGCGCCGCGGCGTGCTAGTCCGGCGGAATTTTCACCTGATCGGTATAGCTCTGCACAAAATCATTGGCCTGCCCGGCGTTGCTGGCGACGTGGATGGTCAATGTGTCGTAGGCGAGGCCGGTAGTGGAGGACAGCTTTGTGTCGTCGTAGGTGACGGTCACCGCGCAGGTGGCACCGGGCGCAATGGCACCGGTGCAGGTGTTGGCCCCGATGGTCACCTTGGCCCCGGTCAGTTTCACCGTGGCATGCACGGCGGTGATGCTCAGCGGCGCGTCCCCGATGCTGCCGAGCACGGCGGTGAACGTGTAGGGTGCCTGCGGTAGCACCATATAGGCGTTGGACGTCAGCCAGTCATACCGCGACCCGTAGGTGAACACGAACCCGCCTGTGCTCAGCGCCGTATCGGTGCCGGTGTAGTGCTTGGTGTTCTTCTGCGCATAAATCGTCTCGGTGCCGCTGGTGCTGACCGGAAACGGCACCACTGGTGCACCGGCCACCGTGGTCAGCAGTTTGCCGTAATAGTCCCATGTGCAGGTCTGCGGCACCGGCGTGTAGGTGGTGCGCGGATCGCGGCCAGAGCCGGACGTGATGCGGGTGTAGCTGCAATTGCCACTGACCGTGTTGGTGCCAACGAAGGCGTACCCGGCCACCACAAGATCCTTGTAGTTGCCAGAAGGGGCGAATTGCAGCGGGTATTCCACGGCAACGGCACTGCCAGCCGTTGAGGCCAGCAGGATCAGCGGCAGCCATGTGATGTGGCGGGACATTGGCGCACTCCGGACCTTCAAGGTGGATCACCCGTCCAACGACACTATCTGTGCCTGCGACCGAAGGCTACAACAAAACTTTACCAAATTGCAACGGGGTACTACGTGCCCCATGCCGCGTGCTGCGGGACACCATCGGCGATGTCGTAATAGTCCGACTTGCCGGCGGTGAAGATATGCGCCGCCAGTTTCAGCCCGGTGGGCGGATCCAGCGTGCCCGCCATGATGCTGATGGTCTGGTTGTCCGGCGCAGTGCGCCGCCAGAACAGGTTGCCACCGCAGCGCTGGCAGAAGCCACGCTCTGCCGTGCCGGACGACGGGAACCAGGTGAGCGTGGCATCCGACAGGAACACCAGATCAGCGCGGCGCGCGTTGGTGGCGGCGACAAAATTGCCGCTGGTCTGGCGGCATTGCG
>CAIPHQ010000450.1 GCA_903864895.1 uncultured Rhodospirillales bacterium | reverse complement strand
CTCGCACAGCGCGGGTGTAGCTCAATGGTAGAGTTCCAGCCTTCCAAGCTGGCTGTGCGGGTTCGATCCCCGTCACCCGCTCCATCTGCGTTTTTCGGGGTTGCGTCCGGCAGGCGGAGCCCTTAAACGACCGGCCTCGCGATTGGCGTGGGCGCGTAGCTCAGCGGGAGAGCATCGCCTTCACACGGCGGGGGTCACAGGTTCAATCCCTGTCGCGCCCACCACGCCTCGCAGTTTTGCCACAGTCTTGTCGCGGGTTGGCCGGTATACCGGAACCCTTGGCGCGCCATCGGCGGGCCGCATCGGCAGAGGCAATTTCATGAGCAATACCATCGAACAGGCCCAGCAAGGCCTGGAACACGCCCACGAGGCGGCGTCCGAGCACAACGACCGTAACGCACAGCGCGTGGCGATCCTGATATCGGCGCTCGCCGCCGCGCTGGCGCTGGCGGAAATGAGCGAGAAGGCCTCACAGAACGAATACCTGACCCATCATATCGCCGCGAGCGATACATGGGCGTTCTATCAGGCCAAGAACATCCGTGCGGAGACGCAACGCGCCACGGCCGATATTCTGGACAGCCTGCCCAACGCCGCCGACCCCGGCGTGCGCCAACGCGCCGAAGCCAGCCGCGCCGAGGCCGCCCGGCTGGACGACGACGAAAAAACCACCGGGCGCAAGCAACTGAAAGAAAAGGCGCAGGAAATCGAGCGTCAGCGCAACGAGGCCTTCGAGCACTATCACCATTTTGAGCGCGTGGTCGGCGCGCTGCAGATCAGCATCGTGCTGGCCTCGGTCTCCATCGTCACCCGCACCCGCCCGCTGGCATGGATCGCCGGGGTCATCGGCGGTGCGGCGGCGCTGTACGGAGTGGGGGTGGCTTATGGCGGACTGTGACGCGGCAACAGGGCATCAGCCAGCGCGAGTACCTCACCCGCGGTCTGCGCCACCGCGGCCGCCCCCGCGGCCGCGCTGAGCGGGCTGTAGCCCCAGGCGGCGAAGATGCACGGCATCCCGGCCCCCGAAGCCGCCAGCACGTCGTTGTGATGGTCGCCCAGCATCACCGCGTGGGCCGGATCGGCCCCGGCGGCGGCCAACGTCGCCAACATGTGCGCCGGGTCCGGCTTGCGGACCGGGAAACTGTCGCCGCCACCGACGGCATCGAAAAATCCGTCCAGCCCCGTCGCTTGCAACACTGCGTGCGCCAGTGCGACCGGCTTGTTGGTGCACACCGCCATCCGCCACCCCGCCGCGCGCGCGTCCTGCAGCATTGCCGCGATACCGGGATACGGCACGGTCGCATCGGCCACATGCGCCGCATAATCGGCGGCGAAATCGGCGGCGGCCTGTGCGTCGGGGGCGGTGCCATGCGCCGCGAAACCGCGTTGCAGCAGCACATGCACCCCGTCGCCCACCATGGCCGCCACGGCTGCCACAGAAAGTTCAATGTGCCCGCGAGAGACCAGCAACCGGTTCAGGCAGGCGGCGATGTCCGGCACGGAATCCACCAGCGTGCCATCCAGATCGAACACAAGACAGCGCGGCATGGACCCTCCTTGTTGCAGGCCGAAACCAACAGTGATTGGCTGAGCTTTGACACAGCCAGCCCGCTGCCGCTACCGGGGTGGCCGCACATGGGGATGCAACATGCCAGCCACCACCGCCGTCATTCTTGCCGCGGGTCTCGGCACCCGGATGAAATCGGCTGCCCCCAAAGCCTCGCACAAGGTCGCCGGGCGGCCCATGCTGGCGCATCTGATGGACAGCGCCGCGCAGGTGTTCGACCGCATCGTGGTGGTGATCGGCCCGGACATGCCGCAACTGGAAGCCATCGCGGCACCACACCCGTTTGTGATCCAGCATGACCGTCTCGGCACCGCGCACGCGGCGCTGCAGGCCGTGCCGCATTTCGGCGATGGCGAGGTGGCGATCCTGTATGCCGACAACCCGCTGATCACCGTCGAGACGCTGCGCGCTCTGGTCGGGCGGCGCGAGCAGGGGGATGTGGGTCTGGCATTGGTGGCGATGCGCCCGGATGACCCCGGCAAGTATGGCCGCGTGATCGGCGCGGACGGGTTCGTGGAGCGCATCGTGGAATGGGCCGACGCCACACCCGCCGAGCGCGCCATTCCGCTGTGCAACGCCGGCGTGCTGTGCGCGCCCGCCGCCGCCATGGCGCGCTGGCTGGCCGCCGTGCGCAACGACAACAGCAAGGGCGAATATTACCTGACCGACGTGGTGGAACTGGCGCGCGCCGAGGGCCTGCAGGTTGCCTCGGTCGAAGCGCCGTTCGGCGAGTTGCGCGGCATCAACTCGCGCGCCGAACTGGCCGAGGCGGAAGCCGTGGTGCAGCAGCGCCTGCGCCGGGCGGCGATGGACGCGGGCGTGACCCTGACCGCGCCGGACACCGTGTTCCTGTCGGCGGACACGTCGTTCGCCCCGGATGTGATCGTGGGGCCGCATGTGGTGTTCGGCCCCGGCGTCAGCATTGAATCCGGCGTGGAAATTCACGCGTTCAGCCATCTGGCGGGCGTGCATGTCGCGGCCGGTGCGGTGATCGGCCCCTATGCCCGCCTGCGTCCCGGCACACGGGTGGGCGCGGGCGCGCATGTCGGCAATTTCGTCGAGTTGAAAAACACCAATCTGGGCGACGGCGCCAAGGCCAACCACCTGAGCTATCTGGGCGACGCCGATATTGGCACCAGGACCAATGTCGGCGCAGGCACCATCACCTGCAATTACGATGGCTACCTGAAGCACCGCACCACCATCGGCAAGGGCGTGTTCGTCGGCTCCGACGCCGTGCTGGTGGCCCCGGTCACGGTCGGTGATGGCGCGTTCATTGCCGCCGGCAGCACCATCACGCAGGATGTGGAAGCCGACGCCATGGCATTTGGCCGCGCCCGGCAGGACAGCAAACCCGGCCGCGCGGCAGCGTTCCGGGCGGCCAGGGCGGCGGAAAAAGCAGCGAAGGGGAAAGTCTGATGTGCGGCATCGTTGGCATCGTCGGCGGCGCGCAGGTCGCGCCGATCCTGATGGAGACCCTGCGGCGGCTGGAATATCGCGGCTATGACAGCGCCGGGATCGCCACCATCGTCGATGGCGCGCTGCTGCGCCGCCGCGCGCCGGGCAAGATCGGCAACCTCGCCGCCGTGCTGGAAAAGAATCCGATTTCCGGCACCACCGGCATCGGCCACACCCGCTGGGCCACGCATGGCGCGCCCACCAAGAACAACGCCCACCCGCATGCCACCGCCCGCGTGGCCGTGGTGCACAACGGCATCATCGAAAACCACACCGAACTGCGCGAAGAACTGGAAGCCGCCGGGCAGGTGTTCAACACCGAGACCGACACCGAGACCGTGGTGCAACTGCTCGACCTGTATCTGCAGCAGGGCATGTCCGAGGAGGAGGCGGCCGGCGCCGCCATCGGGCGGCTGACCGGGGCCTATGCGCTGGCCATCATCTTTGCCGCCCGCCCCGATCTGCTGGTGGGCGCGCGGCACGGCGCGCCGCTGGCCGTGGGGTTCGGCGATGACGAGATGTTCGTCGGCTCCGACGCGCTGGCGCTGGCCCCGCTGACGCAGCGCATCGCCTATCTGGACGATGGCGACTGGGCGCTGGTCACGCGCGCCGGGGCCACGTTCTTTGACGCGTCGGGCAAGCAGGTGCAGCGCCAGGTCAAGCTGACCGCGCTCACCGGAGCCTCGGTGGGCAAGGGCAATTTCCGCCATTTCATGGAAAAGGAACTGCACGAGCACCCCGCCGTGCTGGGCGACACGCTGCGCCGCATGATCGACCCGCGCACCCGCGCCGTGGTGCTGCCCGATCTGTCCTTCGACCTCGCGTCGATCCGGCAGATCACCATGAGCGCCTGCGGCAGCGCGTTCTATGCCGGGCTGGTCGGGCGCTGGTGGCTGGAGACGCTGGCGCGCATTCCCACCGACGCGGACGTGGCCAGCGAATACCGCTACCGCGCGCCGCCGGTGATGTCGCACGGGCTCGGCCTGATGGTCAGCCAGTCCGGCGAGACCGCCGATACGCTGGCAGCGCTGCGCTACATGAAGCAGCACGGCATGCACACGCTGTCAGTGCTGAACTCACCCGAGAGCAGCATGGCGCGCGAAAGCGACGCGGTGCTGGACACGGTGGCGGGGCCGGAAATCGGTGTGGCCAGCACCAAGGCGTTCACCGCGCAACTGGCCGTGCTGGCCTGTTTCGCGCTGGCGATGGGCCGCGCGCGCGGTGTGTTGAGTGCGGCGCAGGAAGCGAGGGCCACCGCCGCGCTGCTGGAAGTGCCCAGCCGCGCCGCCGAAGTGCTGGAACGCGACCAGCACATCCGCCGCATCGCCGAGCGCATCGCCGAGGCGCGCGACGTGCTGTTCCTCGGCCGCGGCTCGTGCTTCCCCATCGCCCTGGAAGGCGCGCTGAAGCTGAAGGAAATCAGCTATATCCATGCCGAGGGCTATGCAGCGGGCGAGATGAAGCACGGCCCGATTGCGCTGATCGACAAGACCGTGCCGGTGATCGCCATCGCGCCGAGCGGCCCGCTGTTCGAGAAAACCGCTTCGAACCTGCAGGAGGCCAATGCGCGCGGCGGCAAGCTGATCGTGTTCAGCGACGCCGAGGGTGCCGCCAAACTGGAAGGCATCGCCGCCGAGACGGTGATCCTGCCCACGGTGGACCCGTTCGTGGCGCCAATTCTGTACGCGATTCCGGTGCAGGTGCTGGCGTATCATGTGGCCGTGTTGAAAGGCACGGATGTGGATCAGCCCAGGAACTTGGCCAAGTCGGTGACGGTGGAATAGGTCTGCAGTTACTACTGCAACTTGGCCGGGACAAACCCGGCCAGGACGGCATCAATTCTTCTGGTGCCCCAGCGACCATACATACACCACCACGGCATCGACATCGGCGGGTGTCAGTTCACCGTCCATGCCCGGGGCGATCTTCATGTTGTTCATGATGGTCGCCTTCAGCGCCTTGCGGCTGCCATCACCCCAGACCCAACTGCCCACGGTCAGGTCGTTGCCGTTTTCGGTGCCCTTCGCGTCGATGCCATGGCAGATGCTGCACCGCCCGCCTGCGGCCTCGCCGTGAAAAATCCGGTCGCCCAGCAGCACATCGGCCCGCGTCGCCCCCAGCGGCACCGGCAACAGATTGGCGTCGGGGCGGATGCGCTCGGCATGGGCCGATGTGGCGGAGACGGCGGCCAGCAAGAGAGCGGCGATCAGGCGGCGGCGCGGCATGGCGAACCCCAAGTATGGCACGTGTCGGTTAATCGCCGAACCATACGCGCTGCGCCGCCGTTCGCCAGATGGGCTTAGGTGTTGCATGCTTTGTAGCCGTTGGACTACAGTTGCGGCGCCATGGAGCTACGCCAGACCGCCGCATTTGCCGTGTGACTCCGGACTTTGCGTGACGCCCGCGCCAAGGCGGTCATAGCGGCGCGCGTGCAGCGTCTGGCGCTTGGCAACCCCGGCGATGTGCGGCCTGTGGGCGAGGGCGTCAGTGAGTTACGCATTCATCACGGCCCGGGCTATCGGGTGTATTTTGTCCAGCGCGGCCCAGCGTTGATTGTATTGTTGTGCGGTGGCGACAAATCCACGCAGGTGCGCGATATCGAAGCGGCCAAACAGATGGCACGGGACGTCACATGACCAGCATGGCAACCACACCATTCGACCCGGCCGAGTATCTGGACAGCGAAGTTGCAGTCGCAACTTACATGAGCGAGGCGTTGGCCACTGGCGATGCCGCGTTTGTCGCCGACGCGCTGGGTGTGGTGGCACGGGCGCGAGGCATGACCGACGTGGCCCGGCGCGCTGGTTTGTCGCGGGAAACTCTTTACCGGACCCTCAGCGCAAAAGGGAATCCGCAATTGGCCACCGTGCTGCGGGTTGTGGGTGCCCTTGGCTTGCAGCTTTCGGCCGTTCCGGCCGAACACCCGGACGTGGATGCGATAGAAGTCACAACGTAGCGGCGACCGACTGAGCGGCGCGTTACGATTGCAGTGCCTCACCCCACACCCGTACCTTCTCCACCACCGTCATCGCTGCGTGGGCCGGACTGGAGGATGGCAGCGTCACCAGCCGCACGCCATCCGGCACCGCCACGTCATGCCGCACAAACAGCCGCGCCGCCGTTGCGCCGTTGAACGCGATCAACCGCACCTGCATGTGCGCCATGAAAAACGCTGCAAAATCATTCACCTGCACGCTATCCCGCACGATCGAGGCATCCAGCGCCCCGGGCCGCACCGCCGCCGCGCACACATCCCACAGCGCGATGCGCTGCTTCAGCAAACCGTCCAGCCGCGCGGCGTAGTCCGAATCCGCCGCCACGCCGGTCAGCG
>CAIPHQ010000449.1 GCA_903864895.1 uncultured Rhodospirillales bacterium | reverse complement strand
GCCCGCGCTGCGGATCGGGCAGAATGTCCAGCACCGCCTCGGATGGGCGGCACAGTTTTACGCCCAGCGGTGTCACCACGATGGGCCGGTTGATCAGGATCGGGTGCGCCAGCATCGCGTCCAGCAATTGGCCGTCACTCAGCGCCGGATCGCCAAGGCCAAGTTCTTCGTACGGCGTGCCCTTCTCGCGGATCACTTCGCGCACATGGACTCCCATGCGAACAATAAGGCCGATCAATTCGGCGCGGCTTGGCGGGTTTTTCAGATATTCGATCACATGCGGTTCGGTACCGCTATTGCGGATCAGCGCCAGCACGTTGCGCGACGTGCCGCAGGCCGGGTTGTGATAGATGGTGACGCTCATTGTGATGTTCCGATGTCGCGCAGCCGCGCGGTGATGGCCATGCGGTCAAGCGAGGCGAGCGGCAGGGCGAGCAGCAACTTGATGCGGTTTTCCATTGCGCGGAACGTGTCGCGGAACGCCTGCATCCGCGCCGCCTCACTGCCCTCCACAGCAGCCGGGTCGGGCAGGCCCCAATGCGCCGTCACCGGATGGCCCGGCCACACCGGGCAGACTTCACCCGCCGCCTGATCGCAGACGGTGAACACGAAATCCATTTCCGGCGCGCTGGGGGGCGGCGAACTCATCCCAGCTTTTGCTGCGCAGCCCCTCGGTGGGCAAATCCATCGCCGCCAGCAGTTTCAGCGACAGCGGATGCACCGCGCCCTTCGGGTAACTGCCCGCACTGAAGCCGCGGAACCGGCCCTTGCCCCAATGCGTCATCAGGGCTTCAGCCAGGATGCTGCGCGCCGAGTTGCCGGTGCACAGGAACAGCACATTGCGTACCCGGTCGCTCACAGCGCAGGCTCGGCGCAACAAGCATCGGCCTTGGCCACCGGTGCACAGCAGGCCGAGGCTTTCGGCGCAGGCGGTGCGCAGCAGGCGGAGGTCTGGACTTCGATGGGGGCATGGATTGGGGCAAGGTCGATGCTGACCCCGTAATCCGTGGACTCACCCGTGGTCAGGAACGTCTCCCAGGTCAGTCCCGCCGGGTCCGCCACCCAGGATTTTTCCGACTTCGCATAACAGCAGGTGGTGGCCCCTTCCTCCAGCACCGCCGCACCCGAGTCTTGCAGGCGGCCATACACCTCGGTCAGTTCGGCCGGCGATTCAACCTGAATGCCCAGATGGTCCAGCCCCGGCGTGCGCCCGCGCGCCGAAATGGCGAAGTTCACGCGCGGATCATCCAGCATCCATTTGGCGTAATCCGGCTTCGTGACGGAAGGTTCAGCCGCGAACAGCGTGCTGTAGAACCGCACCGACTGCGCGAGGTCGTCAACCGACACATGAACATGCAAGCGCTTCATGACCGCAACCCTCCATCACCGGCAGCGTTGTGCCGCTGCCCTGGCAGCAATTTTCCGTCAGATAGGCCAGCAGCGCGTTCATCGCCGCGTATTCGGCCGTATAGATCAGGCTGCGCCCGTCCCGCCGCATGGTCAGCAGCCCGGCATGGCGCAACTGATTCAGATGAAACGACAGGGTCGCGGCAGGCAGATCCAGCCGCGCGGCAATATCCCCCGCCGCCATCCCATCCCCGCCCGCCTGCACCAGCAGGCGGAACACCGACAGGCGGGTGTCCTGCGCGAGGGCGGCCAGGGCAGCGAGGGCGTCAGACTGTTCCATGATTCTAGAATAGTCGAAATGTCTGGGCCGTCAAGCGGGTCGAGGCGCTGCTTTGCCTGCTACCCCACAACCTCCACATGCACCGGTTTCGGTGCCAGATCCGGCCCGTTGATCGGCACCACGTCCATCGGGCAGGCGGAAAACACCACCAGCGTGTCGATCAGGGCGCGCAACTTCACATGGTCGCCGGGGCGGCTCAGCGGGGTTTCGATGCTGATGCGCGCGCTGTCATGCACCGGGATGTGCATCCACAGATTCACCGGGTTGGGCACGGATGTCGCGTCAAACCCGGCGGCGAACACCGCCTGCAGGAAGTTGTCGCGGCAACTGCGGTGGCCAGGTGCACAGTTGTAGTGCTGGTAAAGCCACTTGTCGCAGCAGGCGAACAGCGTGTCGTGCTGGCCGGGAAAACTGTCTTCTTCCAGCAGCAGCATCTTGGTACGGCGGTTGCTGTAGAACGGCTCCCCCAGTTTGGGAAACAGGCTGAACTGCATCCGCCGCGTGTGCTCCACGGACAGGTATTCGCTGGTATCCCCCAGCGCCAGCGCCCAGGTATCCACCACCTGCGTGCCGTGCGTGTTCACCACCCGCACCGCCTGCCCGGCGCGCAGCGGCAGCGCCAGACCGTGCCCGCCCGGGATTTCGACGGCAGCCACGGTGCCTAGCCTGCGGCCCGCAAGGGCAGGGGGGCAGTGGCAAGATAGCGGTGCCAGTCGCCGAACTTCATCTCGACGCCGGTCAGGCCGCGCACATCCAGCCACGCCCGCGCCAGCGTCCAGCGCTGTGTGGTCTCGGCTTCCAGCCAGCCTTCACCGAAGCGGGCGCTGTCCAGCGCGGTTTCGCTGCCGTCCAGCCGCAGGCGCAGCAGCGCCGCCCCCAACAGGCGCGTATCAGTGCTTGCCGGGTCGAGGTCGGCGGGGCGGGCGGTGCGGCTTGCCAGCATCAGGCGCTGCGCCCCTTCGGGCAGGCGCACGCGGCAAGCCGCGCCGGACCAGTGCGCTGCCAGTTCCACCCCATCGGCGAACAGCCGCACATCCGCGCTGCTGCTGACGTCATGGCCCAACAGCGGCAGACGCTTCAGCAGCCGGGTCTTGGCGCGGGTCACATGCCGCCCCTTCACCGCCAGCGGGGCGCAGGCGCGCGCCGCCCACACGCCGCGCGCGAAATCCGGCTGCGCCTGCACCACGGCACCGCCATTGGCGAAGGCGGCGCGGTTGCCGGTGTCCAGATAGCTCTCGCAGGGCAGGTTTTCGGCCAGCAGCACCCCGTGCTCGGCCAACTCGACATGCCAGTACGTCACATGGTCGCGCGCCACTGGCACGATGCTGCCGCCGTTGACCAGATAGCGCACCGGGATCAGCACGCCGCCGGTGAACACCGCATGGTCGGGCGACAGATACAGGTCGCGTGACGGCTGATTGCCGCCGAAGGCGTGCGCCGCCACGCGCACCGGCAGCACACTGTCCGGGCGCGGATGGTGGCGGCAGTCCACGCGGCGATGGCCGAGCCAGATCACCTCACCCCAGCCGCCCGCCTTGCCCGCCAATGGCACACGGTCGCCCGCGCGCAAATCCTCCACCGCCACCGCGCCGCGTGCCGTGGCAATGCGCGTGCCCTCGGCGAAGCATGGCGCTTCCTGTGTGACGGTCAGATTGCCCGGTGTGCCGGTTATGACGAAGGATTGGCTGGCATCAGCCGTGCCGTCGAAGGACTGCAACAGCACCGGCGCGCCGCCGCCGGCCGGGACTTGCAGGAACACGATGGCGTTGGCGCTGCTCTGCTCGGCCACCGTGTAGCGTGCGCCGATATTGGCGACGATTTCCAGCGTGCTGGTGGCCGGTGAGTCGAACGCCGCCTCAATCTGCCCGTTCGCGCCACTCAGGAACATGGTGGCCGACACGCCGATATGCAGCGTGCCGGTGCCCAGTATCCTGCCCGACAGTTCCATGGTGGACTGGCTGGCGATGATGGCACCGTTGTTGACGACGCGGCTCGCGATGAGACCCTCGCCGGCAATGCTGGACCCGGCGTCAATCACCACGGCGCCGGCCTGCGCATTCAGGCTGCCGCCGATTTCAATCGAGCTTTGGCCGTCCACCGACAGCGTGGCGCCCGAGAACATGACCGGACTGGCCGACGAGAAGATCGCGCCGCCCCTGGTCGCGAATATCGCCGAATCCAGCCCGCCCGACGTGGTGTCGCCACCGATCGTGAAATTTGTGCCGGCAAGCAGCACCGACCCGGCGCCATCCACCGTCACGAAGCCCGCCGAGTCGAACCCGGTCGCCACGCCCAGGCCCGCCGTCGCGTCCACGGTGCCACCTTGCGTGATATCCAGCGTACCGCTGCCGTTCAGGCCGATCGTGGTCAGCTGGCCGCCGCCCAGCACTGTGCCGCCATCCACCAGCAGCAGGCCCTGGCTGCCAATGTTGTCGGCCACAATCATGCCGTTGCCCGGCGCATGCAGCAGCCCGCCCGCGCCGACTTCCGCCGTACCCGCGCCCTGCTGGCCGATCAGGATGCCGTTCACGCCCAGATCAAGCGTGCTGCCGGTCACGCGCAGCGTGCCGTGCGCGCCCGCGCTGTTGCCCAGCACGATGTTGTTCAGTGCCGGGCTGGCAGCGTCCGTGAAGCTCACCTGCCCGCCGGAGATCACATCCAGTTCGCCGGTCCCGCCGGACCCCACCATCAGCGGGCCCGGCAGCACCATGGCCGACCCCGCGCCGCTGACCTTGACCAGCGATGCGCCGGTGCCGGAACTCGCCCCGATGAACGACTGCCCGTTCACCGCAGGCGTGGCAGTGCCGCCGTCAATCAGCAGCAATCCGCCGCCGGTCACGTTGATGGTGCCGGTGCCCACGCGGCCCACATTCAGCGTGGTGCCCACTTCCAGCGTGGACCCGGTACCGTCCACCGTCACCAGTCCGCTGCCGTTGCCGCCCGAGGACTTGTCGCCCAGCGTCAGCACCTGACCTGTGCCGGTGAACACCGTCGCCCCGGCCAGTACCGACAGCGTGCCGCTGCCGGACGAGCCCACGCGGATGCCCGAGGTGGAATCCCAGCGCGTCCCAAGCCCTGTCACCACCACGCTGGCGCTGCCGCCCGCATCGCCCACCACCGCCTCGGTGGTGCCGGTGCTGTGCAGCGAGCCGCCGGACTGAATCGCCAGCGTCGCGCTGCTGTTGAACCCCATGTCCAGACGCCCGCCGGTGGCCACCGAGCCGCCGTTGGAAATCACTGCGCTGCCGGGGCTGCCGTTGCCGATGAACCAGCGCCGCCCCAGCGACCACATGGACCCCGCGCCGTCGATGGTCGCACTGCTGAGCGCGCTGCCGCCGATGCCAACGGTGTCACCGACCGTGCCGGAACTGATGACGGTGCCGCCGGACAGGATGTTCAATTGCGCCGACAAGCCGCTGCCGCCCAGTGCCAGCGCCACATCATGCAGCTGCGCGCCGTTCGCCACGGTCAGCACGCCGCGGCCTGCCTGCCCGATGCTGAGCGTGCCGCCGGTGGTCCACAGCGCGCCCGCGCCATCCACCGAGACCGTGCCATTGCCGATGGCGTCCAGCGTGGCGCTGCCGGTGAACGTGCCGCCCGCCTGCACCGCAAACGTGCCGCTGCCGCCGGACAGCCCCAGTGCCATTTCCCCGTGGCTGGACAGCATGCCCGCTACCGAGACCGACGCCGTGCCGAACGAGGCGACATTGAACCCGTCCCCGATGCCCAGCGTGCTGCCAGCGCCAACAATCACGCTGCCTTGGCCGCCGGATGCAACATCAAGGCTGCCGCTGGGCAGGCTGACGGTCGCACCATTGGTCACCGACAGCGTGCCACTGCCCGCCGAGCCGATGGACAGGTTGCCTGCGTTCGAATACAGCGACGCCGGTCCATCCACCGACATCAGCCCGTTCGACCCGGCGGTGGCCGCAATCGTGTCCAATCCGGACCCGCTGGCGACGGTGCCGCCGCTGGCCACGAGCAGGCTGCCGCCTGCGCCGCCGGCCACATTCAACTGCTGGCCCGCGATCAGCACCGCCGCATCGCTGATGGTGACGGTGCCGCTGCCCGCGCCGCCGGCATCGACGATGCCGGTCACGTTCCATTTGGACCCGGCCCCGTCGATGGTGACGGTGCCGGTAGACCCGGCTTGCGCGCCAACCACGGCAAAACCGGCCTCGTTCAGTGTCGCGCCCGCCAGCACGCTCAACGATCCGTTGGTGGAGCCGGGCCCGGACCCGCCGCCCGAGCCCAGCACCATGAAGCCGCCGGTGTTGAGCGTATTGCCCGGCACCGGCCCCCCGGCATCGGTGTAGGTGGTGCCCGCCCCGGTGATGGTCAGGCTGCCATGCACGCCGTTGATCGAACCGATGACGGTGGACCACACGCTGGCGTGGGCGCCGTTCTGCACCAGCATCGTGGCATCGGCGCTGCCACTGCCCACCGTGATCTGCCCGCCTGCGCTCAGCGATGCGTTGTCCAGCGTCATGCCACCGCCGATGGCAATGGCGTCCAGATAGGTGGGCGCCACCGTGGTGACTGTGCCGGCCACCTGCACCGTGCCGCCGGCATTCACCGAGATGATGGAGTGGACCCCGGCCGAGAGATACGTGGCGCTCAGCACGCCGCCGGCCACGGTCAGGCCGCTGCTGGCCGTGCCGGTCTGGGCGATCAGCAGATTGCCCGTGACCGCGACGCTGCCCGCGACGCCGACGGTCAACTGCCCGCCCACGGTGTCGCCGATGTCCAGCCCTGCGGCAGTGATTTTCCCGCCGCCATCCACGCTGGCCTGCCCGGCCCCGTCTGCACCGATACCCATCGCGGCTTGCGATGTCAGAATGCCGCCGCTGGTGACCAGAAGCGTGCCGCCGCTGGTGGACCCGATGATGAACCCGCCCGCCGCATCGGCGCTGGCGGCATTGCTGACCACCAGCGACGCGGTGCCGCCGCCGCCCACCTGCGCCTGCTGGCCCACCCGCCACAAGGATCCTGCACCGTCGATGGTGACGGTGGCGGTGCTACCCGCCGTTGCGGCGACCAGGGCGAAGGCGGTCTCGGTCAGTGTTGCACCGGCGGTCACATTCAGCGTGGCGCTGCCCGAAGCGCCGCCGACTTCCAGAAAGCCGCCCGTGGCCGTGCTGCCCGGCACCGCGCCGCCCGCGTCAGTCCAGGTGCTGCCCAGCCCGCTGATGGTCAGGCTGCCGCCGAACCCCGCAGAACTGTTGATGATCGTCGCCCAGGCCGACGCCGTGGCACCGGAATCGATGACAGCGATGCTCTCGGCGCTGCCGCTGCCGATCGACACTTCACCGGCCGATTGCAGTGCGGCCCCATGCACGCCAAGCGTGCCGGCCAGCGCGATGCTGTTGCGCACCCCTGCCGTGCCGCCGGTGAGCACGCCGCTGACCGCCAGCGTCGAGGCGCCGGAGACGTCCAGCAATGCGTTGACGCCGGTGCTGATGAAACTGGCCGACAGCGTGGCACCGCCGGTCAGCAGCACGGTGCCGGTGCCGGTCCCGCCGCCATCCAGGTTGAGCGTGCCGCCCACACCCACGCTGCCGCCACCGTCCACGGTGACAAAGCCGTGGCCCTGCACACCCGCGATCAGGTCGCTGAGCGTGCGGAAATGGCCGCCCGACAGCACCGACAGCGTGCCGGACCCGGTGCTGGCATTGCCCAGCGCGGTCAGGCCGTGGGAGGTGACGCTGCCGGAATTGCTGACTGCAATCAGCCCGCTGCCGCCATCGCCCGCGATGACCTCCGTGGCCGAGGCCCATGATGAACCAACACCGTCCACCAGAATGGTGCCGGTGGCACCGCTGCTCAGGCCCAGATCGTCCAGCGAGCCGTTGGACAGGAACGTGCTGCCGCTGAGGACCTGCAACACGCCCACGCCGCCTGCGACACGGCCAAACGTGGCGGTGGCGTTATTGGTGAACGCCGCGCCGTTCTCCAGCGTGATCGAACCTGCCTTGGTATTGCCATCCAGCAGCGGGCCGGTGTTCGTCCATGTGCTCGCGTTGAGCAGTACGCTGCCTGCCAGCGTGTTGCCAATCACCGTCTGCGAGGAAACGTTGCTGGTCAGGCCGGTGAATTCCAGCGCCGTGTTGATGAACATCTGGCTGACATTGAGGGTGCCGAACACTGTGCCGGTGTTGTTCAGCCGCGCGATGTCTGCCGCCCCCGGCACCCCGGCGGCCGCTACCAGTTGGTTGAGGGGGTTGAGCGTCTGCCAGACGCCCGATGAGCCGATGTCGTTGCTGCCGCCAACCCAGAAGAACGACGTCATTCCCGGCCACCCTTTGTCCTGCCGCCCTTGGCACACTTCATCCAACGGGCGCGGCGGGTGGGAGGCGCTTTCGCGCCTGCGGCAAGCCCTGAATCCGGCACCCCCGTGCGGCCCGGCCGGGTCGCGTCAACGGTTGTAGAGTGGTTTCATCACCATGGGTAGT
>CAIPHQ010000448.1 GCA_903864895.1 uncultured Rhodospirillales bacterium | reverse complement strand
GCCGGCGTTGTTGTCGCAATGCGAGCCGATGGAGACGTAGAGCGAATTGTTCGCCCACACCAGACCGGCGCGGCTCCATTGGTTCTGCGGTGAAAAAGTCAGTGGCTGGCCGTTGCTGTAGGTGGCGCTCGGGTTGATCTGAACCGCAGGCACCACCGGCTGACCGGTGGACAGATTGAGTGAATGCACATTCGTGCTGAAACTGTACGGCGAATGCTCGGTGGCCGAGACCACGAACAGTGCCGCCTTGCTTGGCCCGGTGCGAACAATCACCGGCGTGCTGGTGATGCCATATTCCGGATTGACGTCTGCGCAGCCGGTATCGGCGGTTTTCTGCGGTGTGCCGAGATTGACGTGCCACAGCACCGCATAGGTTTGCGCGTCGTAGGCATACACGCTGTTATGGCCGGTCACCACGATCAGCAGGTTGTGCGTGGTCTTGTCCGGCATGACGAAGTTGGAGACCAGCAGTGGCTCCGCAAACACGTTGCCGTCCACGTTCAGTGTGGTCAGCAGCCCGAACTTGGGTGAGGCGACGGTGGCGGGCGTCAGGTCGGTTTCCGACGGGTTCCAGCCGGTGCGGGCCAGATCGTAGTGATAGGTGGTCACGTCAATCGGCGTGCCGGAATAGGGCAATGCCAGCCCGGCGGCGGCGTTGGGCTGCAAGGCGGGGATCGGCAGCAGACCCGGCGGGTCCAGCGGCGGCGGGCGGTGCGCGCGGATGGCTAGCGGATGGCCGTTGACCGGCGGCGAGTCGGCCTGTGCCGCGGTGAAAGGCACGGCCCCTGACAGTGCCAGAAGGGCGGCGGCGGGCCGCAGGCAGGACAACACGCGCATCGCAAACATTCCGTCAAACTATGGCACTGGGCGGCAGGCTAGGTTTCGACCGGGCCAGCGCGCAAGCGAAATGCGTGTGACGCGGGTGGCGGCGGTGTGAACAGATTAATCTGACTGATTTTGAAATATAATCCTGAAATTTGCCATAAATATATGCCGTAATTGCAATAATTCTGCAGAATTTCCGTTGCATCGGATGTATTGGTAACAGCGCCATACGCGCTAATGCCCCCATCCACTGCTGGTATCGCCGTTGGCGTGACCCTCAGCGGCACCATGACTGCCGCTGCCGCCCTCGCCGTACGCGCTGTCCGGAAATGTTTCCAACATGTCCGTGATGGAGAAATGTGAATATCCAGGCAAATAGCCTGCTTGCACTTCTCCGCGAATTGCATCGTAATTCCATTGCTCAACAAGACCACGGTGAAATTGGTCAAAGGCCGCCCGATCAGAGTACATCGAGATCGCGTAGCGAATATATTCGGTGCTCAGCTTGTGACGCTCAACCGTGCTTTTGATCTGGAGCGCGGTGTATGATTGTGAAAATCCATAGTCCTTGACAAGCAATTCTGGAAGCTTGCGCACATAGTCGCGAATCGCGGAACGCTTGCGCAACGCTGCCAGCAAACCCATGAGCCCTCCTGCGCGAAGCAACAGGCTGTGACCGGCAGGCGTGCCGCAACATGGATCAGCCGGCCAATCGAAACAATGCTGTCCGAATTCAAGTCCGGACGCCGGTCTGCCCTGTTGGCAGGGCCGCGCCCTTGCCATCGTGCAGGTGTGCCACGCGCAGCCGCCCGGCGCAGCGCACCAGTGCTGGCCTAATCCAATCGTGTGACCTCCGCCAAACGCTGTTTGCGATACCGCATCGGCGCCATCCCCGCCCACTGGTGAAACGCCCGGCTGAACGCGCTGAGTTCCGAGTAGCCGAGCAGAAACGCAATCTCGGTCAGCGGAATATGCGGTGTCGCGAGATACTGTAACGCCAGGTCGCGGCGCGACGCGCGGACCAGATCGGTAAACGTGTGCCCGCGTTCCTGCAGGCGGCGGTGCAGCGTGCGGCTGGTCAGGCCCAGATCGGCCGAGACGCGTCCGATGTCCGGACCCGTGCCGGAAAACCCGCGTTCGATGGCGCGGCGTACCAGCCCCACCAGATCATCGGCGTTGGCGCGGGCCATGCGGTCGCGCAGTTGCGGTTCCAGCAACGTCAGCAGATAGCCATCCGCACTGGGCATCATCGTGTCCAGATCGCTGGCGCGGAATACGATGGCGTTGGTGGGGCGGGCGAAATAGGTGGGCGCGCGGAATACGTGCGCGTGCTCGTGCCCGTCCAGCGGGCGCGGGTGTTCGAAATGGATTTCCAGCGGCTGCCAGTTGCGGCCGATGCAGTGCCAGAACAGGTTGCAGAACATGCCCAGCGACAATTCCGCATCCTGCCGCCGCCGCGCGATGCGACCGTCCTGCACCTGATAGTCGAGTGTGGCGATGTCGCCGGCCACGGTAAGGGACAGGCGCGAGCTTTCCTGATGTGCCGGAAAATAGCGGCTCATGTTGCGCAACGCGGTGCCCAGCGTGGGCGAACTGATGGCCACGTAGCCGATGGGCCCCAATTGGCGCGGGGTGAAGCCGTGGCCGAAATGCAGGCCGAAATTGTCGTCGCGCGTCTGCCGCGCCGCCGCTTCGAACAGGGCGCAGTAGCGCGCCAGTGTGAGTTCGCGCATCGGGTCGGCCAATTCGGCGGCGCGGATGGCGGCCGCCCCCAGCACCCGGTCCGGGTCTGCACCGAGGGCCGCGATGGCATCCACCACCCCATTGGCGGCGGAGGCCAGAATGCGCGGCGTGGTGGCAGGGGCGGCGGCGATGCCGCGCATGGCGTGACCCTCCGGGGCGCGGAAACAGGCGGTGATTGCGCGGTATGGTTGCGGCGCTGTCAAGGATCGGGCGGGCGCGGTCAAGTTTGCCGCCTTGGCGGCGCTAGGCTCATGCGCCGAACTGCCATGGGCCGGGGCCGCACGCGATGTATCAGATCACGCCGGAAGACCGCCAATACGTCGATGAATTCCGCAAGACGCCGGTGGGCCGCCACTCGCCCGGCCTGCAGCGCATCCTGAACCTGTTCCGGGGTGAGCCGATGGCCGGAAAATACGTGCTGGTCTGCACCAAGCCGCACCGCGAATGGATGCTGGGCCAGTTTACCGGGGTGCGCGGCGAGAAGATCCGCATGACCAACCAGAGCTTCACGTCTCTGGATGAGGCCGAGTGGTATGTCTTCAAGCAGCGCTGGAAGCGGCACACCGGCGAAGATTTGCCTGATTAGGCGCTTCATATTCCGGCAGCACACGGACCAGGGGACCAGCGATGAAACGCATCATGGGCTACAGCGACCGGATCAGCGTGTGTCCGCACGACACCATCCGCTTCATGGTCAGCAGTGAGGCCGCCGGCGATTACAGCGCGCGCCTCGTGCGGGTGATCCACGGCGATACCAACCCCGAAGGCCCCGGCTACAAGGAAGAGGCGATCGCGTCCACCGTCACCGGGCGCTATCCGTCGCGGCGGCAGGAGATCCATGCCGGGTCCTGCGCGGTGGTGCCAGACCATGCGTGCCTTGCGGATTTGGGCAGTTTCACCGTGCAGGCGCTGGTATGGCCCACCACGCCCGCCAAGGGGCGGCAGGGTCTGGCCGGGCGCTGGAACGGGCGCACCGGTGCCGGGTTTGCACTGGGCATTGATGAAAGCGGCGGATTGGCCCTGCGCCTCGGCGATGGGCGCGGCGGGGTCGCGGAGGTGGCGTCCGGCAAGCCGATGCTGGCGCGCGAATGGTATTTCGTGGCCGCCAGCTATGATGCGGCAACGGGCACCGTCAGCCTGTATCAGGAACCGCTGGTGCCATACGCGCGGACCGATACGGCGGTGGCCATCACCACGCCGGTGGCGCTGCGTGTGCCCGGCAATGTGCAGGCCCCGGTGCTGTTCGCCGCGCGCCATGCGGGCAGCAAGGGCAGCCGCACGCTGTTCGCCGAACATTTCAACGGCAAGATCGACCGGCCGCGTCTGGCCTGCCGCGCGCTGACGCGGCTGGAAATGGAGCAGGTGCGCGGCGACCAGATTCCGGTGGCGCTGCAAAGTTCCATGCTGGGCGTGTGGAATTTCTCCAAATGCATCTCCAGCGAAACCATCTGGGACGATTCGCCGAACCGCCTGCACGGCGAGACGTTCAACCTGCCCGCCCGCGCGATGACCGGCCATAACTGGACCGGTGAGGAAATGGCGTGGACGCACAAGCCTGAGCAGTACGGCGCGATCCATTTCCACGACGACGACCTGCACGATGCCGGGTGGGAGGTAGATTTCGAACTCACCATTCCCGCCGGGCTGAAAAGCGGCGTGTATGCCGCGCATGTGGCAATAGACGGGGACGAGGATTTCATCCCGTTCGTCATCCGCCCGCCGCGCGGCACGGCTACGTCTAAACTGCTGTTCGTGCTGCCGACGGCGAGCTATCTGGCCTATGCCAACGAACACATGGTGACGGACGCGCCGCTGGCCGAGTTGCTGACCGGTCAGGTTTCCACCATGCAACCGGCGGACATGTTCCTCAACGAACACCGCGAATACGGGCTGAGTTGCTACGATTCACATTCCGACGGCAGCGGCGTGTGCTACTCCACCCGCCTGCGCCCCATCGTCACCATGCGGCCGAAATACCAGTCATGGCTGGGCGGCAAAGGCTCCGGCCTATGGCAGATGAACGCCGATCTGCACATCACCGACTGGCTGGAAGCCGAAAAGCTGGGCTATGACGTCATCACTGACGAGGATGTGCATGACGAGGGCTACACTGCGCTGGCCCCGTACAGCGTGTTCGTGACCTCCACGCATCACGAATACTGGACCAAGCAGATGTGGACCGCGCTGGACGCGTTCAAGAAACACGGCGGGCGGCTGGTCTATACCGGGGCGAATGCATGGTACTGGCGCATCGCCTATCACCCCACCCGCCCCGGCGTGATGGAAGTGCGCCGCGCCGAGGGTGGCATTCGTGCATGGGCGGCCGAACCCGGTGAGGCGTATCACAGCTTCACCGGGGAATATGGCGGGCTGTGGCGGCGCAATGGTTTGGCTCCGCAGCGCATGGCGGGAAGCGGATTCACCGCGCAGGGCTTCGACATTTCCTCGTACTACCGCCGCAAGCCGGACAGTTTTGATCCGCGCGTGCGCTTCATCTTTGAAGGTGTGGGGGCGGAGGAACTGATCGGCGATTTCGGCCTGATCGGCGGTGGTGCGGCAGGGCTGGAACTGGACCGTGCCGACCGCGTGCTGGGCACGGCCCCGAATGCGCTGGTGCTGGCATCGTCGGAAAACCATACCGGCGTGTACATGGTGGTGCTGGAGGAAATCTACATCAACTCCCCCGGCCTGTGCGGCGGAGAGAGCGATCTGGTCCGCGCCGATCTGGTGTTTTACGAAACGCCTGCGGGCGGCGCGGTGTTTGCCACCTCGTCCATCGCGTGGGCGGGCAGCCTGTCGCACAACAACTACAACAACAACGTGGCGCGCATCACCGGCAACGTCATACGGCGCTTCCTCGATCCGGCGCCGTTCTAGTGGCGCACGAGGAAGCCAAGATCCTGTCGCTCAGCGCGTTTGACGCGCGGCGGGCAGGCGAGGTGGACCCGGCGATCCGCGACCTTGTGGCGCGGCGCTACCGCAGTTTCGGCGGATCGTCTTACCTGCTTTACAACGAACCGCTGCATGTGGTGCGCGCCAGCGGCGTGTTCCTGTATGCGCAGGACGGCACGCCGTATCTGGATGCGTACAACAACGTGCCCTCGGTGGGGCATTGCCACCCGCATGTGGTGGAGGCGATGAGCCGTCAGGCGGCGCTGCTGAACACCAACACGCGCTATCTGTATGACATCATCTACGACTATGCCGAGCGTCTGCTGGCCACTTATCCGGCGGCGCTTGGCAATGTGGCGTTCACCTGCACCGGCAGCGAAAGCTCCGACCTCGCCTTGCGCATCGCGCGCAGTGCCACGGGCGGGCAGGGCATTGTGGTGACGCGCAACGCCTATCACGGCAACACCACGGCGGTGGCGGCCATCTCGCCGTCCACCGGGGCGGATGTGCCCATCGGGATCGACGTTCGCACCGTCGCCCCCCCCGCGTTTGGCAACAAGCCCACACGCAAGCGCATCGCGCAGTTCGCTGAAGATGTCGCCGCCGCCTTCGCCGATCTGAAACGCCACGGCATCCGGCCCGCCGCCTTCATCTGCGATTCCATCTTCGCCAGCGACGGTATTTACGCCGACCCGCCCGGTTTTCTGGTGCAGGCCGCCGGCGCCGCCCGCGCCGCCGGTGCGCTGTATGTGGCCGATGAGGTGCAGCCCGGCTTTGGCCGCACAGGCTCCCACATGTGGGGCTTCCAGCGGCACGGGGTGGAGCCCGATCTGGTAATCCTCGGCAAGCCGATGGGCAACGGGTTGCCGGTGGCGGGCGTGGTGGCCAAGCCCGATATTCTGGCCGCGTTCAGCAAATCCAGCGGCTATTTCAACACCTTCGGCGGCAGCCCCGTCGCCGCCGCCACCGGGCTTGCAGTGCTGGAGGTGATCGAGAACGAGGGCCTGATGGAAAACGCCAGCCGCGTCGGGGCCTATCTCAGCGGCGGCATCCGCAAACTCGCGGCCACGCACGGCAAGATCAGCGATGTGCGCGGCGCCGGGTTGTATGTGGGCGTCGAGTTCCGCGATGCGGCGGGTCAGCCGGATCCGCACACGGCGCAGTTCGTGGTGAACGATCTGCGCCGTCAGCATGTGCTGATCGGCACCTCCGGCACCGGCCACATCCTGAAAATCCGCCCGCCGCTGTGCTTTTCCACCGATCACGCGGACCAGATGCTGGCAGCGATGGCCAACGCATTGGCGGCCTGACGCGGCGGTTCAGTCCGCCATCGCGATCTCGGCATCGGTCAGGGCCTGCAATGCCGCCAGCGTCAGGCCCGGCACCATGTCCCGCACCCGGAATCCACCCGGGGTCACGTCCAACACCGCCAGATTGGTGTAAACCCGCGACACGGCCGCCCGCGCGGTCAGCGGATAGCTGCACTGCCGCACCAGACGCGGCCGGCCATCCTTGGTGGTGTGCTCCATGGCGATCCACAGCCGTTGCGCGCCGGCCGCCAGATCCATCGCCCCGCCCACGGCGGGGGCAGCATCATCGGCGGAGGTGGCCCAATTGGCGATGTCGCCGTTTTCGGCCACCTCGTACGCGCCCAGGATGCACAGATTCAGATGCCCGCCGCGAATGATGGTGAAGCTGTCGGCATGGTGCATGAAACTGCCGCCCGGCCGCAGCGACACGTATTGCTTGCCCGCGTTGATCAGCCACGGGTCCACAGCGGCGGCGTCCGGCGCGGGGCCGATGCCCAGCACGCCATTTTCGGCGTGAAAGATCACCTCGCGCGCGGGCGGCACGTGGTCGGCCACCAGTGTGGGGATGCCGATGCCCAGATTTACATACCAGCCTTCGGGGATGTCCTGCGCGATGCGCGCGGCCAGTTGGGTGCGGTTGCGCGGGGTGTAGGCGGTTTCGGTCATGCGGCGCCTGCCCTTACAGAACCGGATCGCCGTGCGGCAGATGCACCACGCGGTTCACATAAATCCCGGGTGTGGCAATGCTTTCCGGGTCCAGCGTGCCCAGTTCGGCCACGTGCTGCGTCTGCACGATGGTCAGGCGCGCGGCCATGGCCACCACCGGGTTGAAATTCCGCCCGGATGCCCGGTAGGTCAGATTGCCCCAGCGGTCGGCCCGCCACGCCTCCACCAGCGCCACATCGCCGTGCAGCGCGTGTTCCAGCACGTAGGTGCGGCCATTGATCTCGCGGGATTCCTTGCCCTCGGCCAGCAGCGTGCCAGCGGACGTGGCCGTGTAGAACGCCGGAATACCGGCCCCCGCCGCGCGCATCCGCTCCGCCAGCGTGCCCTGCGGCACCAGTTCCAGTTCAATCTTGCCGTCGCGATACAGCGTCTCGAACACCGTCGAGCCTGGAATGCGCGGGAAGCTGCAAATCAGCCGCCGCACCCGCCCGGCGCGCAGCAGATGTGCCAGCCCCGCCGTGCCGAACCCGGCATTGTTGGCCACCACGGTCAGGTCGCGCACGCCCGCTTCCACCAGACCTTCGATCAGTTGGTTCGCCTGCCCCACCGCGCCGAAGCCGCCGAGCAGGATCGTCGATCCGTCCTGAATGCCCGCCAGCGCGCTGGCCACCGAGTTGACGAACTTGTCGATCATGCCGTCTCCCCGTTCTCCTGGTATTATGTGCGGTTGGTTCGCAATGCGGACATCTGTTCGCAATGTCGGCCTCCTGGCCTGTACAAGTCAAGTCCGGCTGGCTTGGCGGGCAGCGGCGCGCTGGCGTAGTTCTTGCTGCACCGCAGGGAGGAGACCCGCGCATGCCGTTGCCGTCCCGTTATTGGCAGGACCTGTCCTGGCCAGCATTCCGCGATCTGCCGCCGGACACGGTCGCGGTGCTTCCGGTGGCCGCCATCGAGCAGCACGGCCCGCATCTGCCGGTCTCGGTGGACACCACCATCAATCAGGGCATGGTGGCCCGCGCCCTGAGCCTGTTGCCAGCCGAGGCACCGGTGCTGGTGCTGCCCACACAGGCGGTGGGACTGTCTGTGGAGCACATCAAGTTTCCCGGCACGCTGACCGCCTCGGCCGAGACGCTGCTGGCGCTGTGGACCGAGATTGGCGAAAGCGTGGCCCGCGCCGGGGTGCGGCGGCTTGTGATCGTCAACAGCCATGGCGGGCAGCCGCAACTGGTGGAACTGGTCTGCCGCCGCCTGCGCATCCGTGCGCGGATGTTCGCGGTGGGCTGCATGTGGAGCCGCCTTGGCAGCCCGGACGGGTTGGATGACCCGGAGGGCATTCACGGCGGGCGGGTGGAAACCGCGGTGATGCTGCGCCTGCAACCCGAGCGGGTGGACATGCAGCGTGCCCGCAATTTTCGCAGCGCGTGGCTGGATCGTGGGCAGGGCTTCACCACGCTGGTGCCCGAAGGCGCCGTGGGCTTTGGCTGGGAGACGCAGGATCTGCACCCGTCCGGCGCGCTGGGCGACGCGAGCCTTGCCACTGTGGCAGACGGGGAGCGCGTGGTGGCATTTGCCGCCGGGCGCCTCGCCACGCTGTTTCAGGAAGTGCAGCGCTTCAACATTGATAGCTGGATCCGCGATACCCCGGCCGAACTGCCCAATGGCTGAGCAGTTGGACGCGGCGGCCCGCCAACTGATCGAGGTCAGCGGCGTCGCCAAACGCTACGCCGGCGGCACGCTGGCGCTGGACGGCATAAATTTGAGCGTGGCGGAAGGCGAGTTCCTCAGCCTGCTCGGCCCGTCTGGGTGCGGCAAGTCCACGCTGCTGCGGCTGATCGCAGGGCTTGGCGCGCCGAGTGCGGGCAGTATCGACTGGCCGCGCGCCACCTACGACGCCAGCGGACAGCCGGACCGCAGCATCGGCTTCGTGTTTCAGGAACCCACGCTGATGCCGTGGGCGACGGTGTTCGACAACGTGTTCCTGCCGCTGAAACTGGCCGGGAAGACGCGGCGCGAGTCCGAAGCTGCCGTGATTGACGCCATCGAGAAGGTGGGGCTTGGCGGGTTTGTGCGGTCCTATCCGCGCCAGTTGTCGGGCGGGATGCGGATGCGGGTTTCCATCGCCCGCGCGCTGGTGAAACGCCCGAAAGTGCTGTTGATGGATGAGCCGTTCGCGGCGCTGGATGAAATCACCCGCATGCGGCTGAACGACGATCTGCTGGAACTCTGGGCCGGGCGCGGCTGGACAGTGCTGTTCGTCACGCACAGCGTTTATGAATCGGTGTACCTGTCCACCCGCATCGCGGTGATGGGCGCGCGGCCAGGCCATATCCGCGACCTGATCCGCGTGACCGCCCCGTATCCACGCAACGAAGCGTTCCGCACCTCACCTGATTACAACGAGTTCTGCCGTATCACCTCGGCCTCGCTGCGCGCCGCCATGGCGGGCAAGGACAGCACGCCATGAGCGAAGATTCCGCCCCGATCTCTCCCGCCACACGCGTCGCCGTGCCGGTGGCGCTGGGAATTGTGGTGCTGGTGTTGTGGGAGGCGCTGGTCTGGTACCTCGCAGTG
Organism: uncultured Rhodospirillales bacterium; assembly: GCA_903864895.1. Classification (GTDB taxonomy): domain Bacteria; phylum Pseudomonadota; class Alphaproteobacteria; order Acetobacterales; family Acetobacteraceae; genus CAIPHQ01. Next base: position 4,664 of record CAIPHQ010000448.1, on the reverse strand, counting down.
CCAAAATTCGTGCTGCCCGCGCCGTCACTGATCTTCAAGTCACTGGCGGCGGATTATCCGTCGCTGCTGGTCTCGCTGTGGATCACGCTGCGCATCACGCTGATGGCGTTCTTCATTGCGCTGGGCTGCGGCGTGGCGCTGGCAGTGCTGTCTGCGCAATCCCGCATCGTGGAAATCTCGATCTTTCCGTACGCGGTGATCCTGCAAGTCACGCCCGTGGTGGCGATTGCGCCGCTGATCCTGATCTGGGTGGGGCTGGACCATGTGGACCGCGCGCTGCTGATTCTGGCGACCATCGTGGCGTTCTTCCCGATTTTGTCGAACACGACGCTTGGACTGAAAAGTGTGGACCACAATCTGCGTGACCTGTTCCAGTTATATGGCGCGACGCGCTGGCAGCGCCTGCGCTACCTGCAACTGCCTACCGCATTGCCCTATCTGCTGGGCGGGATGAAAATCTCCGGCGGTCTGGCGCTGATCGGCGCGGTGGTGGCCGAATTTGTGGCAGGTTCCGGCACCGGGGCGGGGCTGGCGTGGCGTATCGTGGAATCGGCCAACCGGCTGAACATTCCGCGCATGTTCGCGGCGCTGATTTTGCTTTCGGTGCTGGGTATCGTGATTTTTCTGCTGATGGCGGGTCTGCAGAACCTGCTGCTGCGGCGCTGGCACGAAAGCGCCATGCAACGGGAGCGTTGAACGATGAAGATTCCGGAGTCGGGCCGCTATGTGCTGGCCAATGCCAGCGTGCCGCGCGCGTTTGTGGAGGCACCGGGCGAGAGTGAGATCGCCCTGCTCGACATTCTGATCGAGGATGGCCGCATCGCCGCCATCGCGCCCGCAGGCAGCCTCACCGGCGATGCCGTGGCGCTGGATCGGGGCATGGTGTGGCCGTGTTTCGTGGATTTGCACACGCATCTGGACAAGGGGCAAACGTGGCCGCGCGCGTCCAACCCCGATGGCACACGGGCGGGCGCATTGGCCACGGTGGGGGCGGACCGGGCGGCGCACTGGCACTCCGAGGATATTCGCGCCCGCATGGATTTCATGCTGCGCTGCGCTTACGCCCACGGCACGCGCGCCATCCGCACGCATATCGACAGCATCGGTGTGCAGCCATGGATTTCGTGGCCGGTGTTCTGCGACATGCGCGACCGCTGGAAGGGCCGCATCGACCTGCAAGCCGTGGCGCTGTTCCACCCGGAAGCTGCCGCCGATGACCAATGGCTGGGGCGCTTGGCCGATCTGGTGGCCGAGTGTGGCGGCATCATGGGCGGCGTGCCGTACATGGAGCAGGGGCTGGACGATTACCTGACCCGCGTGTTCGGCCATGCCGAGCGGCATGGGCTTGATCTGGATTTCCATGTCGATGAACTGATGGACCCGGCCGCGGCCACGCTGCGCCGCATTGCCGAGACCGCGATTGCACGCAGATTTCCCGGCCAGATCGTCGCCGGGCATTGCTGCAGCATCGCGCTGCAAGCGCCTGATGAAGTGGACCGCACGCTGGATCTGGTCGCACAGGCGGGCATTGCGGTGGTCAGCCTGCCGATGTGCAACATGTATCTGCAGGACCGCGTGGCCGCCCGCACGCCGCGCTGGCGCGGGGTGACGCTGCTGCACGAAATGCGCGCGCGCGGCATTCGCGTGAGTGTATCAAGCGACAATTCGCGAGATCCGTTCTACGCCTATGGCGACATGGACATGGTGGAAGTGTACCGCGAAGCCACCCGCATCACGCATCTGGACCATCCGGTGGGTGACTGGCCCGCCGCCGTCAGCACCACGCCTGCTGCGGTTGCGGGCTTTGCCGAGGCACGTATTGCGGCGGGGGCACCGGCCGATCTGGTGCTGTTCCGCGCCCGCACGTTCAACGAGTTTCTGGTCCGCCCGCAAAGCGACCGCGTGGTGCTGCGCGCCGGGCGGGCGATTGACCGCACCTTGCCTGATTACCGTGAGCTCGACGCATTGATGGGGACGGCATGACCGACTGGACCGCATTTGCCGCAGCCTTGGGCGGCATTCCCACCGAGACCGATCCGGCTTTGGTGAAGCAGAAATCGCGGGATTTCTACTGGTACAGCCCGGTGCTGAAACAGCAGTTGCGGCACGTGGCGGGCGACATTGTAGTGGCCCCGCGCGATGAGGCGGAGGTGATTGAGGTCGTGCGCCACAGCTTCGCCGCGCGCATCCCAATCACGGTGCGCGGCGGCGGCACCGGCAATTACGGGCAGGCGATGCCGTTGCATGGCGGCGTGGTGCTGGACGTGATGCACCTGAACACGATCGGGCCGGTCACAGATGGCGTGCTGCGCGCCGGCACCGGGGCGAAGCTTGGTGAGATTGAGGCGCGCTGCAAACCGCTGGGCTGGGAACTGCGCATGTTCCCGTCCACCCGCCGCACCGCCAGCATCGGCGGATTTGTCGCGGGCGGGTCGGGTGGCGTCGGCTCGATCAATTTCGGCCAGTTGCGCGAACCTGGCACGCTGCTTGGCGCGCGTGTGGTGACGATGGAAGCCGAACCGCGTGTGCTGCATCTGCGCGGCAGCGAGGTGAACCGCGTGCACCACGCCTACGGCACCAACGGCATCATCACCGAACTCGACGTGGCGATGGCCCCCGCGCAGGCTTGGCTGGACTACGTGGTGGCGTTTGATGATTTCATGGCGCTGGCCGGATTTGCCGACGCGATTGCCCGCGCGGATGGCATCGCCAAACGGCTCGTCACGGCGGTGGACGGCGCGGCGGCGGCGTATTTCAAGCCGCTGCAAGAGGTGCTGACGCCGGGTGAATCGGTCGGCCTGTTCCTGATCGCCGCGCAAAGTGCCGAAAGCTTCGAGGAAGTGCTGCAGGCGCATGGCGGCCGGGTGGCGCGCAAGCTGACCGAGACGGAGGCCGACTCCGCCGTTCCAGCCTTCGAATTCACCTGGAACCACACCACCTTGCAGGCGCTGAAGGTGGACCGCAGCATCACCTATCTGCAATCACGCTTTCCCGGGCCTGATTATCTGGCCGTGGTGGCGCAAACCATCGCCCGCTATGGCGATGAAGTGCCGATGCATCTGGAATTCATCCGCACCGGCGGGGAAGTGGCCTGCGTGGGGCTGCCGCTGGTGCGCTTCACCACGGAGGAGCGCCTGCGCGCCATCATCGCCGAGTTCGAGGCGCACGGCATCATGGTGTTCGACCCGCACACCTACATTCTTGAAGATGGCGGCATGAAGCAGACCGACCCGGCGCAACTGGCGTTCAAGCATCAGGCCGATCCGCTGGGCCTGCTCAATCCCGGCAAGATGCGCGGCTGGACTGCGCCGCTGCCCGCCGCATGATGCGCGCGCCGCAAACGGCCAGCCTGCGCACGCGCGACGGCGTGCGGCTGGATGCGGATATTTACCGCCCGGATGCGCAAGGTCCGCACCCGGTGCTGCTGATGCGCCAGCCTTACGGCCGCAAGATCGCCTCCACCGTGTGTTACGCGCATCCGCAATGGTACGCGCTGCACGGCTATATCGTGGTGATTCAGGACGTGCGCGGACGCGGCACATCCGAAGGCGTATTCCGCACCTTGCAGGATGAGGCTGCGGACGGCGCGGACACGATTGCATGGGCCGCCGCCCTGCCGGGCAGCAATGGCCGTGTCGGCATGTACGGGTTTTCCTATCAAGGCACCGACCAGTTGCTGGCGGCAAGCCTTGCGCCGCCCGCGCTGCGCGCGCTGGTACCGGCGATGGTCGGCTGGGATCTGGCGCAGGACTGGGCGTATGAGGGCGGTGCCTTCTGCCTGCAAGCCGGGTTGGGCTGGGCGATTCAGATTGCCGCCGAATCGGCAAAACTGGCCGGAGATGCGGCGGCGTTCGACGATCTGCGCCGTGCGGCACAGGCGCTGCCGTTGCAGGGCGCGGTGCCGGCGCGGCCCGAATTGATGCAGCGCCATGCGGCGCTGTCGCATTATCAGGACTGGCTGGAGGCACCGCCGGGCGCTTCCTACTGGGATCGCGTGTCGCCAGCAGCGCATATCGAAAACCTCGTGGCGGCACAGATACCAAGCCTGTTCATTGGCGGCTGGTTCGATTCGCACCTGCCCGGCACGCTGGCAGGCTATCGCGCGCTGGCATCGCGTGTGCCGTCGCGGCTTGTGGTGGGGCCTTGGGCGCACTTCCCGTGGGGGCGGCGCATCGGCGGGCTGGATTTCGGCGCGGATGCCATCGGCCAGATCGACCAGTTGCAGGTGGCGTGGTTCGACCGCTGGCTGAAAGACGCACCGGACGATGGCGCGGCCCCGGTGCGCCTGTTCGATATGGGCGCGTTGCAGTGGCGTGATTTCCCGGCATGGCCGCAACAGGGCTGCGTGCTGCATCTGCACGGCACGGGCCGCGCGGCGATGGACGAGCGCGATGGCGTGCTGTCGCCCGCACCCGGCGGACCCGGCTTTGACATGCTGGTCCACGACCCATGGCGCCCGGTGCCCGGCGTAGCCGCCGCCACAGATCGTGCTGCCATCGACCAGCGCCCCGATGTGCTGACCTACACCACCGCGCCCTACGCGGCGGCGTTGCCGCTGGCCGGCGCGATTCACGCCGAATTGGAGATCACCGCTGATGCGCCGGATTTCGACGTGTCCTGCGTGTTGTCACGCGTGAAGCCGAACGGCCAATCCTTCGCCATCG
>CAIPHQ010000447.1 GCA_903864895.1 uncultured Rhodospirillales bacterium | reverse complement strand
TGATCGCGCGATTGGCCTCGGCCATCGGCGGCGTGAACGCCACCACGGTCCGCTTGGCGTGCCGCACCCCATCGGCATCTGCCGGGGCCAGCGCGTCCAACCGCGCACGGGTTTCGGCCACCACGTCGGTGATGAACGCGTTGATCACCCGGCGGATGGTCTCGTGGCGCAGGCGTTGCGGCGGCACATCCAGGCTCGCCCGCTTGGCCTCGGCCAGCGCCGCGCCCACCACCGGCAGATGCGCCAGATCGGCGGGGCTGAACAACTGCGCCCGCCAGCCATCGTCCAGATCATGGCTGTGATAGGCGATGTCGTCGGCAAGTGCGGCCACTTGCGCCTCGGCGGAGGCAAACGTGGTCAGTTCCAGATCATGCCTGGCCGTGTAATCCGCCACATACTGCGGCGGCTTGCGCAGCGGGCCATTGTGCTTGGCCAGCCCTTCCAGCGTCTCCCACGTCAAATTCAGCCCGTCGAACGCCGCGTAGCGGCTTTCCAGCAGCGTCACCACGCGCAGCGATTGCGCGTTGTGGTCAAACCCGCCGAACGGCTTCATGGCCACCGACAGTGCATCCTCACCGGCATGGCCGAACGGCGGGTGGCCGAGGTCATGCGCCAGCGCCAGCGCCTCGGCCAAATCCTCGTTCAGCGCCAGTTCGCGCGCGAGCGAGCGGGCAATCTGCGCCACTTCCAGGCTGTGCGTCAGCCGCGTGCGGTAGAAATCGCCCTCATGGTTCACGAACACCTGCGTCTTGTACTGCAGGCGGCGGAAGGCGGTGCTGTGGATGATGCGGTCGCGGTCGCGCGTCCAGGGGCTGCGCGTGCTGCTTTCCGGCTCGGCATACAGCCGTCCGCGCGACGAATTCGGCCGCACCGCCCACGGGGCGAGCGAGTCAAATGAGTTTCCCACGCCCGGTTGCTACACGCTCGCCGCCGACCCTTCAATCTGGCCGCGTTCGCGCCTATGTTGCGCGCATGGACATGCACCCCACCCCGTTCCGGCTGACCGACCGCGCGGCCCAGCGCATCGCCCAGATTTCCGCCAGCGAAGCCGGGGCCGCGCTGCGCGTGGCCGTGCTGGCCGGCGGATGCAGCGGCTTCCAATACAAGTTCGAGCTGGACCGCGCCCCCGCCGCCGGCGACTCGGTCATCGAACACGCCGGCGCCCGCGTGCTGATCGACCCGGCAAGTCTGGACCTGCTGGCCGGCAGCGAACTGGACTATACGGACGAACTGATGGGCAGCCACTTCGCCGTGCGCAACCCGAACGCCGCCAGTTCCTGCGGCTGCGGCACCAGTTTCTCGCTGGACTGACCCCGCGCAGTGAAACTCGCCACCTGGAACGTCAACTCCGTCCGCCAGCGGGAGCCGCATGTCCGCCGCTGGTTGCAGCGCGTGCAGCCGGATGTGCTGTTCCTGCAAGAGATCAAATGCGAAACTCCGCAATTCCCGGCCGGTTTCGCCGATCTCGGCTACACCGCCGCCGTGGTGGGGCAGAAATCCTACAACGGCGTGGCGGTGCTGGCCCGCGTGCCGTTCACCGTTACGCACACGGCATTGCCCGGCCTGCCGGAAGGTGACGCACAGGCGCGCTACATCGAAATCGAGGCTGATGGGCTGACGCTGATCGGCATCTATCTGCCCAATGGCAACAGCGGCGGTGATGCGGGTTACGCCTACAAGCTGGCATGGATGGAAGCCCTGCGCGCCCGCGCGGCGGCTTTGCTGGACGCCGAGACCCCGTTCGCTATTCTGGGCGATTTCAACGTCTGCCCCACGGATGCCGATTTCACCCCCGGCGCATTGCCGCCCACCGATGCACTGGTGCGCCCCGAAACCCGCGCCGCATACCGTTCGCTGGTCTGGCTGGGCCTGACCGACGCACTGCGCGCGCTGCATCCCACGGCGAAATTGTGGACCTTCTGGGACTATCAGGCCGGGGCATGGCAGCGCGACAGCGGGTTGCGCATCGACCATGCGCTGTTGTCGCCCGCCTTGGCCGAACGCCTGACCGAAGCCATGCCGGACAAGGCGGTGCGCGGCGAGGACCAGCCCAGCGACCATGTTCCGGTGCTGTTTAACATCAATTGACATTTAATGCCGGCTTGGCCGATTAGCTGCGGCACCCGGCACCCGAAACCGCTATGCTGCCGCCAGCAAGGAGCATGGACGAGTGACAGGTGACAGCGCGCGCCGGGCCGTAACACGTCTGGGTGCCAGTGACAGTGCTGCGGCGTTCGCGCCACAAGCGATCGAGGCGGCAGCGGACTGGACTCTGGCCTGCCCGCTGACCCTGTTCGACACCGCCGCCATGGACTCGCCTGCCACGCCGCTGCTTCCCATGCCGCTGCTTCCCATGCCGGACTCAGTGGTCTGGCACATCGGCCCGGTCGCGGGCGGAATGCCGCTGCTGCAAAGCCTGACGCCGTTCAGCATCACCGCCACCACGCCGCTGGATCTCAGTTCCGCTGATGCTCTGGCCGTGCCGCAGGCGCGGGCGCTGTATCTGGCGGCCACCGGCCACACGCTGGACGGCACCGGGCTGAAAATCGGCATCATGTCCGACAGCTTCAATGTGAACGGCGGCGAAGCCGCCGCCATCGCGGGCGGCTATCTGCCATCGGCCAGCCTGATCCACATCCTGTCCGAAGGGCCGGGCGGCAATGATGAGGGGCAGGCGATGGCCGAACTCATCCACAGCATCGCGCCCGGTGCCGAGATTTACTTCTATACCGCCTTCAATGGTGAGACAGACTTCGCCAACGGCATCGCTGCCCTTGCCAGTGCCGGGTGCAACGTGATCGTCGATGACGTCACCTATCTGGATGAGGCGTTCTACCAGCGCACCGGCCCGGTCACGCTGGCAGCGCAGCAGGCGGTGGCAAGCGGGGTGGATTACTTCACCTCGGCCAACAACAACGGCAAGAATTTCTACGAATCCACTTTCAACCCGATGACGTATTCGCTGCCCGGCATCGGCAGCGTGCTCACCCACAACGTCTCCGGCGGCTCGCCCTATGAGGCGATGTCGCTGGGCAGCAACGCCCGGCTGACCCTGTCGCTGCAATGGAGCGAGTCCTATTACGCCTCCCGCTACAATCTCGGCGTTGGCATCTACAGCTATAATTCGGGCACCGCCACGTATTCGCTCGTGGCCAATCTGGCGCTCGGCAGCATCGGCGGCGCCGGTCTGGAAGCCAGCGGCACGCTCTCCAACACGGCGGGCACCTATTATCTGGCGTTCTACGAAAGCGCCTCGCAGCTTGTCTCGGGCCAGCCGATCACGCCCGGCACGTTCAAGCTGATCATGTTCAACGGCAGCAACGCCGTCATCAACGGCGTGGGGTCGCAGACCGGCAGCGGCACCTCCATCGGCCACGAACTCGCCAGCGGCGTCAACGCGGTCGCCGCGGTCAACGTCGCCAACACGCCCGTCAACGGCGTGTCCACCCCGGTTGTCGCCAGCTATTCGGCCTATGGGCCGGGCACGATCCTGCTCGCGCCAGACGGCACACCGCTCGCCACCCCCATCAGCGCCGGTGCGCCCGCCTTTGCCGCCACCGACGGCTCGCCTACCACGGTGTTCAACCCGTTCTACGGCACCTCCGCCGCCGCCCCCAACGCGGCGGCGGTCAGTCTGCTGATGCTGCAAGCCGACAGCCGTCTGGTGCCCACGCAAATCACCTATCTGCTCAGCCACTCGGCCATCGCCACCGCCAGCGCGCTGAACGGCGGCGCGGGGCTGGTTCAGGCCGATTCGGCGGTGCAGGGCGCGCTCACGGCGGCCACCACGCCCATCTGGACCGGGCAAGGCGGCAGCATCCTCTGGAGCAACCCGGCCAACTGGTCAAACAACGCCCTGCCCGGCGGCAGCACGGTTGCCGACATCACCAACGGCATCGGCCTGTTCACCGGCACCTACACGGTGGAATTCGATCTCAGTCTGGCCACGCTCAGTGGCCTGTTGCTGGATGGCGGCGGCAGCGGCGCGCTGCCGGTGCTGCAGGTGGACATCGGCGGCACGCTCGATTTGTCGAGCCTGACCCTGGGCTGGGGGTCGCTCAACCTGCTCGGTTCGGTGGTCATCGGCGCAGCCAGCGCTTCCCCCGGCGCCGTGGTCATCGGCAGCGGCGGCACCGAGACGGTCACGGCAGGCGGCACCGCCAGCTTCGTGGTGGCGGGCAGCGGCGGCGTGCTCAGCGTCGGTGCAGGCGGTGCGGCCAATGCCACGCATCTGCTGAACGGCGGCACGCTGGTGCTGGCCACCGGGGCCACAGCGAACAACACCAGCATGGACAAGGGCAGCGCCATCGGCCTGCCGGGCCTCGCCTATGCCACCGGCGGAACGGCGGTGCTGAATGCGCTGACCGATGTGCTCACCATCACGCAGGGCGGCACCATCTCCACGCTGCAACTCGCGGGCAGCTACACCGGCATCACCTTCGCGCTGGCCAGCGACAACCCCGCCGAGGCGGCGCTCGGCCACCCCACCGGCACGCTGGTCAAGGCACAGTGTTTCTGCGCGGGCACATTGATTGCCACGCCGCACGGCAAGGTGCCGGTTGAAGCGCTGCAAGCGGGCGACCGTGTCAGCCTGCCCGGCGGCGGCACCGCGCCGGTGTTATGGCGGGGCCAGCAGACCGTCGCGGGCCGCTTTGCCGACCCGGCCCGCTTCGCCCCGGTCTGCATCCGCGCGGGCGCCCTGGCCGAAAACGTGCCAAGCCGCGACCTGCACCTCTCCCCCGGCCACGCGCTGCTGATCGGCGGCGTGCTGGTGCAGGCGGGGGCCCTGGTCAACGGCACCAGCATCACGCAGGCGGCCACGCTGCCGGACCGGTTCTGCTACTACCATCTGGAACTGCCCAGCCACGCCCTCGTGCTGGCCGAGGACGCGCAAGCCGAAAGCTGGCTGGACGGCATGGAAGACATGCCGTTCGACAATCTGGCCGAACGCGCCCCCAATCCGCACGCCCCGGTGGCCGGCATGGAGCTGCCGCGCGTCAAGTCGCCCCGGCAACTCCCGCCCTCCCTGCGCCGCCAATTGGCCATGCGCGCGGCGCTGCTGGCCGCACCGCTCGCCCGCAGTGCCTGACCTGCCGCATCTGGCGGGTCTGTTTGCCGTGGGCGTGGCGCTCGGTGCCACGCTGTATCACGCCAGTTTCGGCTTCACCGGCGCGTTTCGCGCCCTGCTGGTCCGGCGCGAGACGGCAGGCGTGCGTGCCATCCTGCTGATGCTGGCCGTGGCCTGTGCGCTGTTCTTTCCGGCACTGGGGCAGGGCGCGGTGTTCGGGCAGGATGTGGCCGGGTTCGTGGCCCCGCTGGATACGGCGCTGGTGGCTGGGGCGGCTTTGTTCGGCATCGGGATGCAGTTGGGCGGCGGCTGTGCCTCCGGCACGCTGTTCGCGCTGGGCGGCGGCCATCTGCGGATGCTGATCGTGCTGGCCGGTTTCATCGCCGGGTCCGTGCTCGGCGTGGCGCATCTGCCGCAGTGGCAGGCGCTGCCGGGCTTGCCCGCAGTGTCATTGCTGGTCTGGCTCGGCTGGCCACAGGCGCTGGCATTGCAACTGCTGGTATTGGCGCTGCTGTGGTGGCTGCGGGGCCCGGCTGAACCGCAGCCCGGCCCCGCAGCCTGCAGCCCCGTACCGAATCTGGCGCGGCCCGTGGCCGCTGGCGGCGGGGGCCATCGCACTGGCGGTGCTGAACTTCGTCACGCTGCTGCTGTCCGGCCACCCGTGGGGCATCACCTCGGCCTTCGCGCTCTGGGGCGGGAAGATTGCCGCAGCCCTCGGGTCCGGCATTGCCGATTGGGGCGGCTGGGCCGGGCAGGGGGCGATGCTGGCGCAACCGGTGCTGCGCGATGTCACCTCGCTGATGGATTTCGGTATCGTCCTCGGGGCCATGCTGGCCGCCGTTCTGGCCGGGCGTTTCGCGCCGGGATGGCGGGTGCCCTTGCGCAGCGCCATCGCCGCCGTCCTCGGCGGCCTGCTGATGGGCTACGGCGCGCGTCTGGCCTCCGGCTGCAACATCGGCGCGTTCTTCTCCGGCGTTGCCTCGGGCAGCCTGCATGGCTGGGTATGGCTGGTCTGCGCGCTCGCGGGCAATGGTTTGGGCATCAAACTGCGTCCGATCTTCGGCTTGCCGGTAGAGCGCCGCGCCGCCGCCTGCTAGCAAGCGGGCATGGAAACATCGTTCGATCTTCTGGTGGTCGGCCGCGGCATTGTCGGTCTGGGTCATGCGCTGGCAGGCGTGCGCGCCGGGTTGCGGGTGGCGGTGCTGGACCGGGAAACGCGGGCCATCGGCGCCTCCATCCGCAATTTCGGCTTCGTCACCGTCACCGGCCAGCAAGACGGCATCACGTGGCGGCGCTGCCGCCGCGCGCGGGACATCTGGGCCGAGGTCGCCTCACAGGCGGGCATTCAGGTGCATCATCGCGGCCTGCTGATGGCCGCCCGCCGCCGCGAAGCGCTGACCGTGCTGGAGGAATTCGCCGCCCACAAGATGGGCGCAGGCTGCCGCATCGTACCGGGCAAGGATCTGCCGCCGCCGCTGCGCGCGGGCCATGCCGGCGCGCTCCACAGCCCGCACGAACTGCGCGTCGAAAGCCGCGACGCGGTGCCGCGCTTGGCCGCATGGCTGGCCGAGGCGCATGGCGTCACCTTCCTGCCGCGCGCCGCCGTGCTGGGCGTGGAGGCGGGCGCGGTCCACACCCATGCGGGCAAGCTGCACGCCACCCATATCGTGGTCTGCCCCGGCCCCGATCTGGTATCGTTGTACCCGGAAGTTCACGCACGGCGCGGGGTCACGCTGTCAAAACTGCACATGCTGCGCGTGGCCAATCCCGGCTGGCGCCTGCCGGCGGCGGTGATGAGCGATCTGGGGCTGGTGCGCTATCTGGGCTACGCGGTTGCCCCCTCGCTGCCCAAACTGCGTGCGGTGCTGGACGCCGAACAGGCCCCGCATCTGGCCAACGGCGTGCATCTGATCGCCGTGCAGGGCGCCGATGGCTCGCTGGTGGTCGGCGACAGCCATCATTACCACGACAGCCCGGACCCGTTCATGCCGCAGGCGGTGGACGATCTGATGCTGGACGAACTGTCCCGCGTGCTCGATCTGCCCTCGCCACAGGTGCTGGAACGCTGGGTGGGCTACTACCCCTCCGGCCCCGATACCGCCTTCATCGAAGCGGTCGCCGAGGGCGTGCGTCTGGTCAACGTCACCAGCGGCACCGGGGCTTCCAGCGCCTTTGCCATCGCCGAAGAAACCATCGCCAGCCTGCTCGGCCAGAATGCGCCCGAGCACGCCCGGGAGCCAAACGCATGAGCGGATCGATCAAGGCCGTCATTCTGGACTGGGCCGGAACCGTGGTGGATTTCGGCAGCCGTGCGCCGATGGGCGCGTTCGTGCGCGCCTTCGCGCAATTCGGTGTCGCCATCGACGTCGCCGACGCGCGCGGCCCGATGGGCATGGCCAAGTGGGACCATATTCACGCCGTGGGCCACGCCCCGCGCGTCGCCGCCGCATGGCGCGCCAAGCACGGCCGCGATTTCACCGACGCTGATGTGGACGCGATTTTCGCGGTGTTCGAGCCGATGAACGTCGCCTCGGTCGTGGACCACGCCGATTTCATCCCCGGCGCGCTCGGCACGCTGGCAGCGCTGAAGGCACGCGGCATCCGCGTCGGCTCTACCACCGGCTACACCCGCCCCATCATGGACCGGCTGGCGCCGGTGGCGGCCCAAAAGGGCTACGTGCCGGAAGTGATCGTCTGCGCGGGCGACCTGCCCGCCGGGCGGCCCAGCCCGCTGATGATGTGGTATGCCATGGCCCGCATGGGCATCTGGCCCGCCAGCACCGTGGTGAAGGTGGACGACACGCCGGTCGGCGTGGCCGAAGGCGTGGCCGCTGGCACATGGAGCGTGGGTCTGGCACTGACCGGCAACATCTCCGGCCACTCCGCCGCCGAACTCGCCGCCCTGCCTGCTGCGGAGGTGGCCACCATCCGCGCCCGCGCCACGGCGGAAATGGCCGAAGCCGGGGCGAACCTGACCATCGACAGCATCGCCGATCTGCCCGCCGCACTGGACGAAATCGAGCGGCGCATCGCGGCAGGGCAGGGGCCGCGCAGCCTCGGCTGACCACTTCCGGACACCGATCTGATCGGCTAGCCTCCCGAAAAAGCGGGGGGTCCAGCCGTGCTGTTCCGTCAGTTGTTCGACAGTGTTTCCGGCACCTACAGCTACCTGCTCGCCAGCCGCCGCGGCGGTGAGGCGCTGATCATCGACCCGGTGCTGGA
>CAIPHQ010000446.1 GCA_903864895.1 uncultured Rhodospirillales bacterium | reverse complement strand
GCCCACTTCGGGGCGCTGCGCGTGTTCCAGCAAACCGTCGAGCCAGCCATCCTGCAGGATTTCGATATCGTCGTTCAGGAACAACAAATAATCGCCGCGCGCGTGGCGGGCGCCGATGTTGTTGAAGCGCGACCAGTTGAATTTTTCGTCGATGTCGATGGTCTGGTCGGCATGTTCGCGAAACCACGCCTTCCAGCGCGCCGCCTCGGGCGTGCTGGCATCACGGATGTTGTCGAGCAGGATGATCTCGTGCTGCGCGCGCGGGGTATGTGCGCGAATCGACGCGACGGCAATTTCCACCAGCCCGCGGGAGGCGATGGTGGGAATGATGATGGAGACAAGACCCGGCTGCGTGATCTTGCGCGTCACATGGTAGCTGCCGGGCACGTAGCCTGCTTCCACCGTGCCCTCGATGCCGCGCCGTTCCAGCGCGCGGGCCAGCGCGCGGCGTTCGGCGGCGGGTGCATCAAGGCCACGCGGTCCGCGGCTGGCCAGAACCTTGGCCACATGTGCGATGCGGCTGGTCTGTTCAGTCAGGCGCAGCACCAGATCATATTCGCCGTGCTTGGCCAGATCGCCGAACACGGCACCGGTGGCGCGCAGCAACTCCGCCCGCGCCGCCCAGATCCGGCCGATATAGTTGGTGGACAGCAGCAGGTCGGGCGACCAGTCCGGTTTGAAGAAGGCGCGTGCAATGCCGTCGGCGGGGTCCACCCGGCGTTCATCGGCATAGATGAAGTCCGGCGCGCGCTGCACGGCACCTTCCACAGACAGTTCCAGCAGCGCGTCTTCGCCCAGTTGGTCACCGGGGCTGAGCAGGCACAGCAGACCCTCGCCGTCCTGCGGTGCCAGATCGGCCAGTTTGGTGCTGGCAGTCACCTTGGCACAGCGCACGCGTTCGGCAATTTCCGGCAGCGTGGCCAGAATCCCGTCCACCGCTGCGGTCTCCCCGGCATTGGCCACCGGCACCAGCAGATGCCAGTTCTCGTAGGCCTGATGCCGCAGGCTTTCCAGCGTGGTGCGCAGGCGCTTGGCCTGGGCTGCCGCCGCGCTGCCGGGCAGCATCATCAGCGCATAGCGCGGCAGATAGCCTGACGCTGTCAGGATGCTGGTTTGCAGGTCCAGTTCCGCCTGCGTGACCTTGTTGCGCAGCGACCATGGGCCCGGGCCGGTCAGGCTGGGCTCGGCTTCCAGCGAGAAGGCAACCTCCTCGCGCATCCCGCCCGCGTCGGTAATCACCACCCGCACGTCATGCAGGCCGCGCTTCATCACCTGCGGCGGCACCATCATGGCGAAGCCGGAGCGCAGCGCCTCCTTGCGGCCGAAATGCGTGTGCAGATCTTCCCGGCGGATGCCGCGATAGGCCTGCCCCTGCGAGCGGCCATCGACGAAAACTTCGATGCTGTTCACGCCATCGGCGGAAAACGCCCAGCCCCCCAGCGACAGGAAGCCACGCACAATTTCGGTGGCGCGGCCATCCTTGATGGCGGGCGTGTCGAGGAAGTAGCGGATGCCGCGATCCCCGTTGCTCACGACCTCCGGCAGGGCCGCAGCGGCCGCACCTGCGTTCGGCGTGGCCAGCACCGGTTGCTGCACCACGCGGTGTTCGCCATTGCGCCCGCGCACGGTGATACGCGCGATATACTCGCCCTCACAGCGATGCGGCACGCGCCCGGCGAAGTTGAAGCCACCATTACGGGCGTTGGCGAATTGCGGAAAATGGTTGCCCACGTCCGGGCGCTCGCCGCCGAGTTCGGCCAGCCCCAGCGCGTCCTCACCCACATCGACTTCGATTTCGCTGACACCGGAGGCACAGACCGCCCAGCCATGGATATGCAGCGCGCCGTCTTCGCTGAGTTCGATGCCGTCGCAATGGAATTCCACCGCGTTGGCCGCCCGCTCACGCCGCTTGATCACCGGGGCCACGGTGAGCGGGGCGACAAGGTCGCGGCGGATGCCGCCAAGTGCCGTGACGTTGACGCGGATGGTGCGGCCTTCCATCGGGCCGTCCGGCATGTCCTGCTGCAACAGGAAACCGCCCAGCCCGGCATCCGGGTAATGCGGATGGGCCACCGCCACATCGTCGCGTGGCTGGCGGTGCGCGGCCATGCCGATCAGGGCCTCGTCCAGATAGACGCGCACATTCTGCACCGGCGACAGGCTGACCGCCCAGCCACGCACCCGCAGGATGCCGAGTTCGGTCACCCGCGCCTCTTCCAGAAACGCCTGCAACGGCGCCAGCGCAGGCACCTCGGCCGGGGAGGCCGCCGGGGCGGCGATGCCGGGGCCAGTCAGGTCAATCACCCCGGTGGCGGACAGACCGGTGGTGTCGGTGACCACCACATAGGCTTCGGTTTCCTGCGCCAGCGCCTGCGGAAGCTGGCATTTCAGCAGAAAGCCGGATTGCGCCGCGTTCGGGTACAGCGGGAATGCCGCGCCGACATCCTCGCGTGACAGCATGGTGTCGGCAAAGCCCAGGGAGACGCCACCCACCAGAATTTCGATGGATTGCGTGGTCAGCGCCGTCACCGCCCAGCCGCGCACCATCAGGTTCAGATTGGCGTCCAGCCGGGCTTCCTCCGGCTCCAGCCGGATCGGGTCCATGTCGCCCGCGGGCGCGGCTTGCCGGGGCGCGGCCGTTACGGGTGCCGGGGCAGGGGGCGGGGGCGGGGTTGCGGCGCTGCGTACCGGGCCGATGAAGATCAGCGGCACGATATGCTCGCTGGTGCCGTCATCGGTGCGCACCGTCAGCATCAGACCGGGCGCGGTACTGGTCGCACTGGGCGGAATGCGGGCGACGAAGGTGAAACCGGCGCGGCTGGCGCCGGGGTGGTCGGCGAATTCTTCCGCCACATCGGTGCGCGACAGACCGGTGACGGCGTGGCCGAGCACTTCCCCGTCCATCGCCACCACAATGTCACGCACCCGGCTATCCGCCAGAACCCAGCCGAACCCGAGCAGGGAGTCGCCGGGGTGAACCACGTCGCCCGGCTGGGGTTGCTCGATCTCGATGCGCACCGTTTCGTCGGTGCCGGGGCTCGTCAACGCCGCGTTTCCGCCGGGCTCGGTCGTCATCGTCTCTCACAACTCAGGGGGCGGCCCCTCCGGGGGCCGCTGCGGCAGTCAGTATCACGCCGGAATCTTGGCGGCGAGAACGCGCACGAGGTCGCCGACACTTTGCAGCGAATCAAGTTCACGCGTATGAAATTTGATGTTATACCGTTCCTCGAGGGCGACGATAATCTCGATTTGCTTGAACGAGTCCCAGCCCGGCACGTCCTTGGCGGTCAGGGCCGGGGCCAGCGCCACATCATGCATGAACACGTCACGGAAAACTTCGCTCAGCGCCGAATAGATTGCGGTCTCGTCCATGGGGTCAGCCCTCAGCTACGTCGATAAAGGTGTCGGCGGGCACGAAATTCACCAGGTCCAGCGTGTAGCGATGCCCGCCATTGTCCAGCGCACCGCCATCGGCAAAGCCGAGGCGGGTGTAGTGGTCCTTGACCATGCCGTTTTTCTTGGTCGGATAATAGTCACCCAGCAACCGCTTGGCCCCCAGCGCCTGCGCCTGTGCGGCGATCAGGTTAAGGCTGGTCGGCTCCACCTGCCGCCCCAGCACGCGGCAACTCATCAGCCACGTGTCGATCAGCAGGTCGCTGCCGTCCAGCATCCGCCCGATCAGGATGGCGATGATGCCGTTGTCGCCGAAGCGGTCCAGCAGGCGCAGTTGCAGCCCGAAGCTGCGGTTGTCGCGCATGATGCCCAGGACGTCGTCATCGGTGTAGCGCCGCGTGGTCAGGTTGAACTGGTTGGTCTTGTTGATCAGCTGCACCGTGCGTTGCAGCCCGATCTGGTCGAAGCGCCGCCAGATCAGCCGCATTTCCAGTCCGCGCAGATAGGACGGCAGATCGGTGGCCGATGCCTTCAGCGCCTCCCGCTGCCGGTTGCCCTGGTACTGGGAGTTGCGCGCCCGGTCGTCGTCCGTCACGGCCAGCGCCTCGAAATACCCGGCATCGGCCAGTGTCTGCGGGTAGCTCGACGGCTCCTCGGAGATTTCCGGCACCGCCACCATGGGCAGTTCCTGCCGCACCAGCGAGCGCTCGAACGGGTTGTCGTCCACGAACACCAGCGCATCCAGACCGATGTTCAAATCCTGCGCGATGGCGCGGATATTGGCGGCCTTGTCGCTCCAGTTGGCCACGAAACAGGCGATATCGCCGCGCCGCAGCACCATCTCGGGGTGTTTCTCGAACGGCTCGACGGCGTTGGCCTCGTCGTTTTTCGAACACACGGCCAGAATCACGCCGCGGCGGGACAATTCGCGCGCATAGGCCTGAAACGCCACGAATGCCTCACCCAGCGCGCTGCCCTGCCCCAGAACGAGGCCTTCCAGCCCATCATCGCCCACAACGCCGCCCCAGACGGTGTTGTCCAGATCCAGCACGAGGCATTTGAAGCTGCGGCCCTGCTTGGCGGCGATCAGCCGTGCGGCGAGTTCGCCGTACATGGGCGACGCCGCCGGGGAGACTTCCTGCTTGGCGCGGTGCCACAGCCCGGCATCATGCCATGCCTTTACCCCGTCGGTGGCAGCACGGGTGTCCAGCGCCAGCACGTCGACGCCGTCCGCATCCGCCGCCGTGCGCAGTGCCGCACTCAGGCGTGCAGTGAAGGCGGCGGGGGAACCGGGCAGGCGGTGTTCATTGTTGCCCATCAGCGGCACATGCACCGGCAGTGGCAACTGGTGGATGATGTGGCAGCCGAACGCCTCCCGCAGCATCCGCCAGCAGTCGCGGATGCGCGCCAGCATTTCGGTCAGCGCCGCGTCAGCTTCGGCGTGTTCCATGACTGCGGTCACGCCGGCCGTGAGATGATAGGCGTCCAGCGCCAGAATCACCGTGTTGGGTTTGAACGCGTGCAGCGCCGAGTCGGGGTCGGCGATCTCCTGCCAGTACTGGCCGTAATCGCCCTCATGGATCGTCGCATGAATGCCGCGCCGCACGCAGCCAACCCGAATGCCCGCCTGCAACTGCGTCAGCGTGCCGGAACCCAGCAGGGCCAGCCGCACCGGCTTGGTGCCCAGCCCCGGCGGCAACGCCCCGCCAAGACTGCGGCGCAGCATTTCGTCCAGTGCATTGGTGCGAATGAAATCCAGTTTTGCATTGGCCAGCACGACCGCCTCGTCCCAGGCTGCCGCCGGGCCGGCGCTGAGCGACCGCACCCGGGTACGCCAGTCCGCAACGTCGGGAAGCCAGTAGAGGCTGGTCATGTGGGCTGGATACTCCGCATATATGAAGAAACTTCAACCACTTCGCGCGCCTTGGTGCAACCAAGCGATGCAGACGGCTTCTCCGTAGCACGTCCTGCGCCATGGCCGGCGAGTGGTCCGCAGGGCAGGGGTTGCCTGGCTGACGCCTTCAGAATATGGAGTATCATTCCTAGGTCACGCGATCCCGTGATGGAATACGACTCGGAACCAAGCCGTCTAGGTCCGTTGAGGAACTGGTCAACCAACGCTGAACCTTCGCTGTGCAAACTCGCCCCCGGACTACTATGGATCCCTGCGCCTATCGGCAAGCCGCCCATGCCTGCTCATTCGGAGACAGTTTTGTTGCTTTTTTCTGCGCAAATGACGTAATCACGTACTGGTGATGGAAAACGTCGGAATTACAATCGAGTTCGGCGCGCAGAAAGGTGGGGATGCCTATCGCGCCGGGGGATGGTCCACAGCTGAGGCCCAGGAAACCTGGACCTCGGGGCCGGAAAGCACGTTGGTAATTCCCACACCGAAGCGGGCTGCGACCTATGTGATGAATTTGCGCCTGCGGCCCATGGTTGCGCCACCGATTCTGGAGGCCCAACGGGTGCAGGTGCTGGTCAACGACACCGAAGTTGGCAATTTCGTGATCGACCGCCGCACGTTGCGCACCTGCCTGGTGCCTTGGGATATTATTCAGGGTCAGGCTGATTTGTGCGTCACATTCCGGCTGCCGGATGCCGCCCGCCCGTTCGACCTGGGGCTGGGCAACGACCGGCGTCAGCTGGGCGTGGCCATGGCGCGGCTTGAGTTCTACCCCGACGTGTACGAGGCATGGCAACCGGGCGCGGAGCTTGCCGGGGATACGGCGGTGAATGTGGATGTCGCCAAGATCATGGCGGTGGACCAGATTCCGCTGCACGACCTGATGCTGGGCTTTGAAAGCCTTGGCCAGAACTGTGAATTCGGGCTGGTGCAGCGCCAGTGCCAGGCTGAGCCGCTGGGCCTGCTGCGCTTCTCCAGCACCCCGTTGCCGCTGCTGATTGATGCGCTGGAAGCCCGCTTCGACGGCATGGGCGCGCCGGACACCATCACCGTGTCGATTTCCAGCAATGGCCGTGAGTACATGGTCAACGACAAACGCTTCGGCTTCGTCTACCACGCTTGGGTCAACGCCGGTGAAATGGCCGAGGCGGATGTGGTGAAGCGTGAGGCGCGGCGGGTGCCGTTTCTGGTGCGCAAGCTGCTGGAAGACCTGGAAGCTGGCGAGAAAACCTTCGTCTTCAAGGGCATGGGCGCCATGCCGGAGGAAGAGGTGTTCCCACTTGCCATGGCCATTCGCCGCTATGGCCCGAACACGCTGTTGTTCGTAACGCTGTCCGACGCCGAGCATCGCGGCGGCACCGTGGAAGCCCGTGAAGCCGGGTTTCTGGTAGGCTACGTGGACCGCTTCGCCCCCGGCGACAACGCGCACGACCTGTTGCTCGGCCAATGGGTGAAAGTCTGCCGTGAGGCCAAGCGCCTGCGGATTGCCGCCGGGGGCTAACCCGGCTGCGGCAACACCCGCGCCACCTCGGCGGCGGCCAGAAACAGATGATACGGCGTGCTGCCCGGCAGGTTGGTCTGGCCGGGCGTGCCGTCGCGGCCCATTGTTTCAATCCAGCCGCTGCGCTCCGGGCGCAGATAGTCGCGGAACAGGTGTTCGATCAGCCGTGCGGGCTGGTCCGCCGCCACCGGTAATCCGGCTTCGATGCGCGCCACCTGTGCCTTGATGGCTTCGGTGACCGGCCAGATCCGCCGCGTGGTCAGCAACGGCGTGCCGTCGCGGCCAATCT
This sequence comes from uncultured Rhodospirillales bacterium, assembly GCA_903864895.1. Lineage (GTDB taxonomy): Bacteria > Pseudomonadota > Alphaproteobacteria > Acetobacterales > Acetobacteraceae > CAIPHQ01. The sequence continues at coordinate 8,684 of CAIPHQ010000446.1, read as the reverse complement.
GGTCATGGATGCCGCCGAATTCCGGGTCGTAGCCATGGCGCTCGGCCATCTGAAACAGCGCATCCGCTGCCGCGCCGGCCCCGGTGCTGCCGCTTTGCACCCGCCAGCGGCGCAGCAGCCACACCCATTCATAATGGTGCCCGGCCTCGACAATGTTGCCCTTCGCAGGGTCCGGGGCCCAGGTATCGGTGAAATACTCGCCCAGCGTGGCCGTGGCGGGGTCGAAGAAGCGGGTCTGGAACAGCGTAATCAGCTTGCCCGCCTCGTCCAGCCAGTGCGCGGCCCCCGTGGCTTCGTGCAGTGCCAGCAGGGCTTCCAGCAGATGCATGTGGGGGTTCTGCCGCCGCAGACCGGTTTGCGGTGTCCAGTCTTCGGAAGCTGCGTCCCAGAACCCGCCGCCGGGGGCGGCGAGTTTTTCGGTCAGCGTTGCCATGGTGGCCTCGGCCAGTTCGATGGCACCGGGGGCGGCGAAAGCGCGGTGCAGCCAGGCCAGCGCGAACAGCACGAAGGCATGGCCGTAGCCGTCCTTGCTGCGGTCCATCGGCGTGCCCTCGGGCGAGGCGCGGAAATACCAGCCGCCATGCGTGTGGTCGCGGTAGTTTTGCAGGAACGCATAGCCGCGCTCTGCCGCCGCCTGCCCGCTGCGCTCGCCCATCAGCGCCGCGTGGCTGAGCACGTAAAGCTGGCGGCATTGCACCATCAGGCGCTTGCTGCCGATGGCCACCGGGTTGTGCTGCGGGTCGAGTTGCTCGTGGAACCCGCCATGCTCCGCATCGGCGAAGCGGTCGCGGCACAGCGGCAGCAGCGTGCCGAGGGCGAAGTGCGGATAGGCGGCGAGGGGGGAGGGGGTCATCAGGCTCACTTGGTCGAAGGCGAAGCGGCGCGCAGTGCCGCAATATCAGCCACGGGCATGACCTCGGCGATCAGGGCCATGTTGGCCAGCGAGGCGGCGTGCAGCGCCGGGTCGGCGGCGGCGCAGGCGTCGCGGGCCACGATCACCTCATACCCCGCATCGGCGGCGTGGCGCACGGTGGTTTCCACCACCGAATTGGTGGCCACGCCCGCGACGATCAGGCGGGCGGCGCCGTGCACGCGCAGGGCTTCATCCAGCGGCGCGCCATAGAACGCATTCACCCGCGAATGCTTCACCACCAGTTCGCCGCCCACCGGGCCGAGACCGTCATAAAATTCCGCGCCCCAACTGCCGTCCACACAGGCGCCGATACGCACCACGTTGCGGAAGATGGCGCAGTTCTGGATCACATCGGCGAAATCCGCCCGGAACGCGATGCGGACATGCACGATGGGCACCGCCGCCGCCCGCGCTTGGGCCAGCAGCCGCCGGGCGGCGGCAATCACCGCGCCGCGCCGCGCATCATCGGCGACACCCAGCCGGATCTTGCCATCCGGGTGCAGCACCTCGTTCTGGTAATGCAGGGCCAGAACGGCGGTGCGTGTGGTCATGCGCCGATGCTGGCCAGCACGCCGTCCACCGTCTGCACCCGGCAATAGCCGCCGAACAAGCGCAGCGCCCAGCGATGCCGCTCCTCGATATGGGTCGCACAGGCATCTTCGGCGCACACCATGTAGAACCCCTGATCCGCCCCGTCGCGCACTGCCATATCGACGCATTGATCGGTCAGAAACCCGGCGACGATGACATTTTCCACGCCCAGATTGCGCAGCACGTAGGCGATGTTGGTGGAGTTGAACACGCCGGAGGAGGTTTTCGGCAGCACGATATCGTCCGCCGCCGGGGCGATGGAGGCGATCACCTGCGCATCCGGTGAGCCTTTGGGCACCAGAATGCCGGACAGTTTATGGTCCAGCGAACGGTCGCGGCCATCATGGGTCAGCGCCTCGATGACCGTATAGACAATCTCGCACCCGGCGGCGCGGGCACCGGCAATCAGGCGTTCGATGGCGGGCAGCGCGCGGTTGTGCAGCGCCGCCCAGTATTCGGGCTTTTCGGTTTCATAGCGCGGCGCGATCTCGGTGTTCTGCGCGTCCACGATCAGCACGGCGGTGCGGGCTGGAATCAGCGTCTTGTCGCGCGTCAGGCGCAGCGGATCGAAGGTCACGTGGTTGCTCCGGAAACATGCGGCAGCGCGGTTGCGCCGTTTTGGTTGCGGTTTAGCGATTGTTGACTAATAACGAATTGGTCATTAAGACACAATAAGATATGGATCGCACCTCGGTATCACCACCGTCAGCGGTCGCCCAGACAGATGCCCAACCCCCGCGCGGTCCGCACCAGCGTATCATCCTCGGAAAGTTGCGCCTGATGGAATGCTTCGGTCAGGGGCACGTCGATCACACGTCGATTCTGCCATGTGACCAGCCGGTCGAACGTGCCGGCTGCGATCAGATCCACCGCATGAACGCCAAAGGCAGTGGCGAACAGCCGGTCGTCCCATGTCGGCTGGCCGCCGCGCTGCACGTGGCCCAGCACGGTCACGCGGGTTTCGGCCCCGGTGGCCTTGGCCAGTGCTTCACCCAGAACATGGCCGATGCCGCCATAGGTGGCTTTGCTGGTGGCGTGCTGCTGGCGCACCCGCTCGCCTGCGATGTCCCGCACCGATTCGGCGACCACGATCACCGCGAAATTGCGCCCGCCTGCGCGCAGCCGGGAGATGTGGGCCGCTACCACGTCCAGCGAATACGGGATCTCGGGCACCAGAATCACGTCGGCCCCGCCGGCAATACCGGCGGCCATGGCGATCTGGCCGTTATCGCGGCCCATGACTTCCAGAATCATCACCCGGTCATGGCTGGCCGCCGTGGGCTGCAGCCGGTCCACCGCTTCGGTGGCGACCATGACGGCGGTGTTGTAGCCCACCGAGCTTTCGGTGGCGCCGACATCGTTGTCGATGGTTTTCGGAATGCCGACGAACGGAATGCCGCCCTGCTGGGCCAGTTTGCGCAGGATGGCAAAACTGCCATCGCCGCCGATGCCGATCAACGCGTCCAGCCCCAGCAGGCGCACGCCTTCGATGACTTCCTCCGAGCGGTCCTTGATGCTGCCGTCCGGCATCGGGAACGCGAACGGGTCGCCACGGTTGGTGGTGCCAAGAATGGTGCCCGCCATGCGCAGCATCGCCGGTGTGGCGTGCGTCAGGTCCAGCGCCATCGCATCAACCGGCCGCTTCAGCAGCCCCATGGTGCCCTGGCGCGGACCCATGACCCGCCAGCCGTGCAGCCCGGCGGCGCGTGTGACCACGGCGCGGATCACGGCATTCAACCCGGCGCAGTCGCCGCCGCTGGTCAGTACGCCAATTGTCTTGGTTCCGCTCATGACCGCCTCGCGTTGCCCAGGCCACCCGGTAACGGTGGATGATGGTTTCAGCAAACCTGAAGCCCCGCCACATCCCCAGGGGCGGTGGGGTGACGCCATCATCATGCAAGATCGGCGATTGCACCAGTTCGTGCGCGTGGGTGAGGGGGTGGCCTTGCGGCGTTGACGCGGCGCGACGATCGGTCTTACCCGTTGGACAGTGAAACGGTGCGGCACTGGCGGGGCTGGAGTGGCGCTTTGGCCGGATGTCAGACCCGTTCCCGGCCCATCATTGGCAAACATCTGGAGCAGCCATGACCCAGCTTGCAGGCAAGACCGTTGTTGTCACCGGGGCCGGGCGCGGCATCGGGGCCGCCGCCGCCGATGCGCTGGCGGCTATGGGGGCCAATCTGGTGCTGGCCGCGCGCAGCGTGCAGCCGCTGATGGATCTGGCGGCCCGCCTGCACGGATCACTGGCGGTGCCCACCGATGTGGCGGATGCCGATGCGGTGGCGGCGCTGTTTGGCGCGGCACGGGCGCGGTTCGGGCGGGTGGATGTGCTGGTCAACAATGCGGCCATCGTGGAGCCCATTGGCCGCATCGGCGATACGGACCCGCAGACGTGGGCGCAGAGCCTGCAGATCAACATTGCCGGGCAATTCTTCTGCGCGCAGGCCGCGCTGGCCGATGCGCCGGGCGTGGTGATCGTGAACGTCAGTTCCGGCGCGGCAAGCCGCCCGCTGGAGGGCTGGAGCGCCTATTGCGCGGGCAAGGCGGCGCTGGCGATGTTCACGCAGAGCCTGCATCTGGAATATGGCGGCCACGGCGTGCGCGCCTATGGCTTACGTCCCGGCGTGGTGGACACCGGGATGCAGGTGCTGATCCGGGCCTCCGGACTGAACCCGGTGAGCCAGTTGCCGCGGGACTCGCTGGCACCGGCTTCAGTGCCGGGACGCGCCATTGCGTGGTTGTGTGCGAACCCGCCTGAGGATCTGGCGGGGCAGGAAGTGGACCTGCGCGACCCCGAATTCCGGAGCCGCGCAGGCATCGGCTAACCCGCAGCCCGGCTGCGCGTTCCCGGATCAGTTATGCGCCTTCGCGGCGTGCTCGGGATTAACCTGCCCGGACGACGCAACGTCCTGCACCTCGGTCTCGCCTGCGCCATGATGCGCGGTTTCGGTGCCTGTGGTGTCGTGACCGGTGGCGTCGTGGCTGGCAGTGTCATGGGTTTCGGTCTCGTGCCCTGCAGCATCATGCCCTGCGGCGTCATGGCCCGAAGCATCGTGGCCCGAAGCATCATGGCCCGAAGCATCATGGCCGGAAGCATCATGGCTGGACGCTGAGTCGTGGCTGGAGCTGTGGCTCGCGCCGCCGTCGTGGCTGGAACCCGAGTCGTGGCTGCCACTGTTGCTGCTGCCGCCGCTGGATCCGCCGCCGCTCGCCCCGCCACTGCTGCCGCCGCTGGACCCGCCGCCGCTCGCACCGCCGCTGCTGCTACCACCACCGCTGTTGCCGCTGCTGCTGTTGCCGCTGCTGCTGTGGCCGCTTCCGCTGTTGCCACCGTTGCCGCCGCTGCTGCTGTGGCCGCCGCCATTGCCGCCGCCACTGTTGCTGCCAGCGGCCTGGGCGGACGATACCCCAGGCAGGCCGTGATGGCCGGGCGCGGCGGTAAGCATGAAGAAGCCGAATACACTGGCCGCCAGTGCGAAACGCAGAGTGATTTGCATGATGTGCTTCCTTGTGATGACCGCCTTCATCTGGCGACAAGGGGTGAATAGAATCTAAAACTGACCAGAAACTGACGAGTAAAAATAAAAAAATTACTGAAATATACTGCATTGCACTCGTCCAGACTAAAGACGGAATTGGAGTGGGGTGTATTCCACTCGGAACAATAAAAAATTGATGTGAAAAATATCGAAACCATTGCAGAAAATCGGGAATTGCCGGGGCGGCGTGCAGCACGTCCCGGCATTCTTGACCATGAATGTCAGGCGGGCGAGGCACCTGCAATGCGGCCGGCCAGCACGCTCTGGTGCCAGCACAACAATTGCCAGCGCCCGTCATCGAAGGCCCAGGTGAGCGTGAAGCCCATAAAGCGCTGGCGGAACCCGGTGTCACGCACCTTGCCGCGGAAGGTGGAAAATCCGGCGACATGGCCGGTTGAGCCTACCACCAGATACTGTTCCTCGCGCGGCAGCCATTTGAAGAATTCCCACAGGCCCTTGTTGCCCTCGCTGCCGACATGGAACCCCAGATGATCGATGAAATCCGCCTTCGACAGCGTCCACGGAAAATCCTCGTCGAGGATATTGGATTTTTCATGGAAGTAGCCGAAGAATTTTTCCAACTGTCCGCCATTCAGGGCGTTGGTCCAGTCAGCGAATGTTTCCCGCAATGACGCTTCGGTGGGGGCAGGGGTCATGGTCTTGAACCTTTGGGTGTGACGTGGTGGGCCGGGCGGCATGGTTCAGGCGCGTGCTTGCCCCGGTAAAACTGCGCGGTAGCGCAGCCGATCATGCGGGCAGTGGACGGTAAAACGGGCCTGATCCCTGCGGCAAGCGCACAAGGCTTGCGAGCCGCTTTAGCGTGACGCGCGGCCTTGCGCGGCCTGCCGGATGTCACCCGGTGCCACGCCATAAGCCGCCGTGAAGGCGCGATAGAAGCTCGACAGGCTGCCGAAGCCCCAGCCGAAGGCGATATCCACCACCGAGCGGTTGGCCCCATCCGGCGCTTCCAGTGCCGCGCGGCAGGCTTCCAGACGGCGGCGGGTGACGTGCTGCGCGAAGGTCTCGCCGGTTGGCTCGAACAGCAGGTGCAGCGCACGCACCGAAATGCCCAGCGCGGCCGCCGCCTTGGCCGGGGACAGCGCGGGGTCGGACAAATGCTGCCCGGCGAAGCGCTGGGCCGCCTCCAACCGTGCGGACTGCACGGAAGGCTGCGACAAGGTCCGGCCATCCGGCGAGGCACCGCTGGCCAAAGCGACCAGACCGGCCATGTTGTGCAGCACCGCTTCACCGACGGCTTCGCCAATCTGCGGCAACTGCGCCCATGCGGTGTTCATGCTGCCGGTCAGGATCTGGCCCAGCGGCGAATCGCCGGGCACGAAGCGCGGCCGCTGCAGGGTTCCACCCGCCAGCAACGGCGCCATCGCCGCGCGCGGCAGTTCCAGCGTGCGCAGCCCGATGCCGCCTGCGCCATGCAGTTCATGCTGCCAGTCCAGCGCGAAAATGCAGATGTCGCCCGCGCGTAGGTTGAAGGTTTCATCACGGAACGACATCGTGACCCGGTCCGTCACGACCCGTTGCACGGCAATGTCGTCGAACCCGTCGCGGGCGATATCGCGGGTGCTGCGCCCGCGCCGTGCATTGTTCGATTCGACATCCGCGAAGCCGAACCGCCCGCAGTCCCGCACTTCCCACCGCCCGGTGAAGGCCGTCGAGTCAGGCAGGTCGCCGGGGGTGATGTTGTACAAATGCGTGCAAACCACGTCGCGGAAATACGACACCCGTTCCGAGGCGCGGATATCCGACAACATGACTCGCTGGGTGTTCACGCGCCGCAACCCTGATTGGCAGATTTCGACATGGCAGCCATCGTAACGGTCATGGCGGGTTTTGCAAACATTTGTGCGGCCGGTTGGGGGCGCTCCCGCGAAATTCATCGTGATGCGCAGGGTATTGGCAAATTCTACGCCTGCGGGCGCTGTTCGGCCACCAGACGCGTGCCGGCCGGGTAGTATTTGCTGCGCTGGTCGGCCTGAAACCGCCGCCGAATGGCGCTGGGCGAGGCACCGAAGCGTTTGCGAAAGGCGCGGCAGAAATGCGCATCTGACTGGAACCCGGTGACTTCGGCGACATGGCCGATGGAGTTGTTGCTGTAAAATAACTGCTCCCGCGCCGCTTCCAGCCTGATGTCCAGATAGGTGGCGGCCGGGGAGCGGCCGGTCTGCTTGAGGAACATGCGTTCCAGACGGCGGCGGGAGATTTGCAGCGTGGTGCAGATTTCCGCGATGTCCATGCGGAAGGCCAGATGCTCGTTCATCAGCCGCAAGGCGCGGAACAGGATGGTCTGCTCATCCTGCCCATGCGCCACATCGCTGCGCTGTGGCGTTTCCGCCGGGCGTGGCTGGCCGTGCACGAAGGCGTTGGTGACCACCTGCGCCAGGCGCGGGCCATGTGCGCGGCCGATCAGCGCGATCATCAGATCCAGTGAGGCGACGCCGCCGGCGGCGGTGACGATGTCGCGGTCGATGACGAATATCTGCTCGGTGACGATGGCGCGCGGGAAGGCGTCGCGGAACACCGGCATCGCTTCCCAGTGCAGCGTGACCGTGCGGTCGCGGATCACGCCCGCCGCCGCCAGTGCGAATACTCCGGTATCCAGCGCGCCAAGAATCACTCCGTGTGCGGCCAGACGGCGCAGCCACGCCAGCAGCGGCTTGGTGAGGTGCTGCATCGGCTCGTTGCCGCTGCACACGATCAGGCAGTCCGGCAGCGGGCCGGTGGCGATGGGAATGGTGGCGTCGATGGACATGCCGTTGGCCGCCCGCACCGGCCCGCCCGCGACCGAGACGAAGCGCCAGTCATACAGGGCCAGCCCGGCATTCTGGTTGGCGATGCGCAGCGCCTCGGTGGCAGGCACCACGGCATACAGCGGAAAATCCGGCACCAGCAGGAAGTGGATGACATGCGGATGTTCGGCCATGCGCGCCCCCTGCCGGTGCGGCGGTCAGGCGGGCGCTGCCACGCCGAGGCGCGCGGCGTGCGGGGCGAGGGCGGCGAGGATGCCAGGGCGCAGCACCAGACCCTCCGCGCGGGCGCGGCGCAGCCCGGCCATGGCCTGCGCGCCGGGCAGGCGGAGCGGGTGCGCCGGGTCACGCGGCGGCGTGTCGCGGCACGCCTGCGCGGTGAACGCGGTCTGGCGGGTGAACGCCTCCGCCCCCGCGAACAGCGCCGGGTCGAACACCTGCACGAACACCGAGCAGCCCCAGTTGGTGGGGTGGTCCGCACGGCCAAAACCGCCGAGGCCCTGGCTGAGCGCCTCGACCATCCACGCCAGCCCGGTGCCCTTGTGGCCGTGGTCCACACCGCCCACCGGCAGCAACGCGCCATCGGCCACCTGTGCCGGGTCGTCGGTGGGCTGGCCCGACGCATCCAGCGCCCACAGGCCGGGAAAGCGCTTGCCCTCGCGTTTCAGACGCCCGGTCATGCCCATGGTGGTGATGGAGGTGGAAATGTCGATCAGCACCGGGTCGGCGCCGGTCGGAATGCCGACCGCCAGCGGGTCGGGCATGAACACCGGCTTGGCCCCGCCATGCGGCGCCACGCGGGCCTCGGCGGGGTCGCTGCAGGCGACGACGGCCATCATGCCCTGATCGGTGGCGGCGGTCAGGAACGTGGCGAGGCAG
>CAIPHQ010000445.1 GCA_903864895.1 uncultured Rhodospirillales bacterium | reverse complement strand
TGGTGCGGCGCTGCTTCAGGTCCACCAGCGTGAAATCGGCGTCGTAGCCCGCCGCAATGCGGCCTTTTCCCACCGCGCCATAAATGCGCGCGGGTCCGGTGGCCATCAGTTCCACCATGTGGCCCAGTGACAGGCGGCCTGCGTTCACGTGGTCCAGCATCACCGGCACCAGCGTCTGCACGCCGGTCAATCCCGCCGGGCAGTCGGGCCACGGCTTCAGCTTGGCTGCTGCCGGGTGCGGCGCGTGGTCAGAGCCGATGGTGTCCACCATGCCGTTGCGCACCGCCGCCCACGCCGCATCCATGTGCCGCTGGCCGCGAATGGGCGGGTTCATCACGCCGAAGCCCTGCAGGCGCTCGTAGACGTCCGGTGCCACCTGAGTCAGGTGGTTCAGCAGTACTTCGATGCTGCACAGGTCGCGGAAATCCTGCACGTACTCCAGTTCTTCGGCGGTCGAGACGTGCAGGATATGCGCCGGGCGGCCGGTGGCGCGGGCCAGTGCCAGAATGCGGCGGGTGCCCAGAAAGGCGCATTCCTCATCGCGCCATTCCATGTGGCGCACATGCGGGTCGCCTTTCTGGAACAGTGGCTTGCGGGCCTGCAGGCGGTACTCGTCCTCACTGTGATAGGCGATGCGGCGGCGGCCGTTGCGCATCACGCGTTCAAGGTTCTCGTCGTCCTCGACCATCAGGTCACCGGTGGAACTGCCCGCGAATACCTTGATTCCGCACACGCCGCGCGCGGTTTCCAGCGTGGCGAGGCTGGCGATGTTGGTCTTGGTGGCGCCCACATAGAAGCCCATGTCGCACCACGCCGATCGCTCGATGTACTCCTGCTTCCACGCCACCGTGGCTGCGTCGGTGATGGCGGGAGAGGTGTTTGGCATGTCGAACACGGCGGTGATGCCGCCCAGCACGGCGGCGCGGGTGCCGGTGGGGATGCTTTCCACGCTGGCGTCGCCCGGATCACGCAGATGCACATGCGGGTCGATCAGCCCGGGCAGCACATGCAGGCCGCGCGCGTCGATGATCTCGCCCGCCGTGGCGGTGGCGGGCACGCCGATGGCGGCGATGCGGCCCAAGCGCACGCCGATATCGGCCTCGGCCGCGCCCCACGGCAACTGGCAGATGCCGCCGCGCAGGATCAGGTCGTAGTGTTGCGTCATGGCTGCCGGGTCCGCGCGCTGGAGTGAGACGCTGGGATAGCCCAGCCGCCTTGCGGCTGCCACGCCACGCCCCAACATTCACAGCATGACAGACATCGCATATCTGCCCGAACGCGGCGTGCTGGAGGTGGCGGGCGCGGACCGCGTGGCCTTCCTGCAGGGCCTTGTGTCCAATGACGTCGCGCAAGCTGTGCCCGGCCATGCCGTGTGGGCGGCGCTGCTGACGCCGCAGGGCAAGTGGCTGGCAGATTTTTTCATCCTGTCCGATGGCGCGCGGCTGTTACTGGACTGCGAACGGGCGCAGGCGGCGATGCTGGTGCAGCGGCTGGCCCGCTACCGGCTGCGCTCGCAGGTCACGCTGGCCGATGTGTCCGAGAGTCTGCACGTCCACGCTGCGTGGGGTGGGACGCCGGATGTGCCCGATGCCATCGCCGCCCCCGATCCGCGCCTGGCCGAAGCCGGGTGGCGCGTGCTGGCCCCGCGCGTGCTGGACGGTGGCGCCACGGCCGCCGATTGGGACCGCCACCGCATCGCGCTCGGCATGCCGGACGGCTCGCGCGACATGGAAGCCGACAAATCCGTGCTTCTTGAAGCAGGGTTCGACGAACTGCACGGCGTGTCGTGGTCGAAGGGCTGCTACATGGGGCAGGAACTCACGGCGCGTACCAAGTATCGCGGGCTGCTGAAGCGGCGGCTGGTGCGCGTGCGCATCGAAGGCGAGGCACCCGCGCCGGGCACGCCGGTGCTGCGCGACGGCGCGGAGATGGGCACCATGCGGTCCGCATCGGGTCACGGCGGTCTGGCGTTGCTGCGGCTGGAAGCCATGGCAGGGCCGCTCACTTGCGGTGCGGCCGTGCTGCACCCGGAGCCTGCCGCGTGGATGCGCCTGCCGGAACCGGCCTGAGCGCTACACCGCGTCCCAGCCGAAGCGCAGCAGCGGCAGCGCGGCTTGGGTAAAATCGGCAATCTGCGTCACCAGACCCGGTTCAGCCAGCGCCGCTGCGCTGAGATGCTGCTGGCCGACAAGTGAGCGCAGTTTCACCAGATCGGCGGCCGGCGTGCCCGCCGCATGCTCGAACCCGCGCGGCAGGCGGGTGAGCGCATCCTCCCGCATCAAGCCGGCACCTGCGGCATGGAGGCGATCCAGCGCGGTTTGCAGCACCGGCCAGTCCTCGACGATGGCCGTGCGGATCGCCTCGAGCAGTTTCGGTTCGGGCTGGTAGAAGCCGCTGGCCACGAAACTGCCAGCCGGGTCGATATGGATATACAGCAGGCCAAACCGGTCCTTGCTGCCGTCGCGCGACAGGATGGCCCCGGCATGGGTTTTGTACGGGGCCTTGTCCTTGCTGAACCGCACATCGCGGTGGATGCGGAACACCGCCTTCAGCGGGTCGCCGGTCAGCGGGATTTTGCGCCGGGTGAACTCGGTGGCCAGGTCCGCCACCAGCGCACGCAACGGGGCCAGCACCTCGTGCTCATAGACGGCGCGATTCGCCTCAAACCACGGCTTGGTCTGGTTGGCCGCCAGATCGGTGAAGAACCGCAGCGCCGCCGGGCGGAAACCGCCGAATCCGCCCGGTGCTGAAGCTGCCTTCGGCTGCCTCATGCGCTGTCGTCGTTGCCCCAGCCGCCGCCATCGCCGCCTGATGACGCGGAATCATCCCAGTCGATAGCATTGCTACCGGTATCGCTGCTGGCCTGCTGCCAGCCGCTGCCGGTGTCGGGCGTGGCCCATGGGCTGGAGGGCGGCGCTTCGTTGATGATGGTGGTCTCGTTGATGGTCTCGTTGACGACGGGCGAACCATAGCCGCCCGCAAAGCCGCCGCCGCCAAACCCGCCCCCATAGCCGCCGTACCCGCCATGCCCGCCGCTGAACAGGCCCATCAGCGCGTTGGCCGCCAGCATGCCACCCGCCACTCCGGCGGCGGTTTGCAGGGCCGAGCCAAGGAAGCCCGGACCTTGCTGCTGGAACATGCCGGGATTGTAGTTGGGCGGATATTGCGGCGGTGGCGGAGCGGCGTATTGCGGCGGCTGCGGCGGGGCCGAACTGCCGCCGCCGAACAGGCCGGAGAAAAAGCCGCGCGACTGCTGCGGCTGCGGTTGCGCCGCCGCACCCCATGGCGAGGATGCCTGCTGCGGCGCGGCCTGCGCGCGGGCGTTCTGCAATTCCCATTGCAGCCGGGCGATGCGGTTCTGCGCCTCGGCCAGCGCGTGTTCCTGCACGAACGCCATCTGGGTCACGCGGTAGCGCGCTTCCGGGTAGCGGGCGAACAATTCGGCAATCAGCGCGTCGGCCTCGCGGTCCACCGGTGGCAGCGGCGCCACGGCACCCTGCCCGCCGGGGGCGGATGCCGCACCGCCGACACGCTCGATAAAGCGGATGATGAGGTCGCGTTCCTCGTTGGTCATGCTGGTCCCCATTCAGGCGTTGGCAGACAGGCCGCGCAACGCGCAACGGATGTGGCAAGCGCCCCGCCTGGCTTCAAGCGGCGCGGCTTCAAGCGGTGCGTCCTGCTTGTTGCCCCGCCGCCCCGCCCCTATGGTGCGCCGCATCACACGGACCCCGGCGCTGTGCGGCACCGGCCAAGAATTGAACGGGCAGACCGATGGACGCTCCCACCCTTTCCACCGGCGCGGGCACGCGCGGGGCGCTGTGCTTTCAGGATCTGATCCTGCGGCTGCACGGCTTCTGGGCGCGGCAGGGCTGCGTGATTCTGCAACCGTACGACATGGAAGTGGGCGCGGGCACGTTCCATCCGGCCACCACGCTGCGCTCATTGGGCAGCACGCCATGGCGCGCGGCCTATGTGCAGCCCAGCCGCCGGCCAAGTGACGGGCGCTATGGCGAGAACCCGAACCGCCTGCAGCACTATTATCAGTATCAGGTGATCATGAAGCCCAGCCCGGCGGACGCGCAGGCGCTGCTGCTGGACAGCTACCGCGAAATCGGGCTGGACCCGCTGGTGCATGATTTCCGCTTCGTGGAAGACGACTGGGAAAGCCCGACCCTGGGCGCGTGGGGGCTGGGCTGGGAAGTGTGGTGCGACGGCATGGAGGTGGGGCAGTTCACCTATTTCCAGCAGGTTGGCGGTATTCAGACGGCACTGCCGAGCTTCGAGATGACCTACGGTCTGGAACGGCTGGCGATGTATGTGCAGGGCGTGGAGAACGTCTATGATCTGGATTTCAACGGGGCCGGGGTAAAATACGGCGACGTGTTCCTGCGCGCCGAGCGCGAATACAGCGCCCATAATTTCGAACATGCCGACACCGCCATGCTGCAACGCCATTTCGAAGACGCCGAACGCGAATGCGCCGCGCTGCTGGGCCGCGCGCTGGCGCTGCCCGCCTATGACCAGTGCATCAAGGCCAGCCACCTGTTCAACCTGCTGGACGCGCGCGGCGTGATCAGCGTGACCGAGCGCGCCGCCTATATCGGCCGCGTCCGCACGCTGGCGAAGGGATGCTGCGAGGCGTGGCTGGCCGGGGAGGGGTGAATGGACAGGGTTCTGATGATCGACGACCCGGAGACCGTTGCGCGGGCCGGCGAACTTGCCCAACTCATGGGAGCCAGTGTTTCGCAAGCGATAGCACGCGCCGTGCAGGACAGCCTCGACCGGGAACGGGCCGTCAAGCAGCGGGCGGCGGACATTCTGGCGGCGGCGGCCGAAGTGCGGAAACATCTGAAGCATCCGTTGCCCAGTTCCGACCACAACTGGCTGTATGGCGATGATGGGCTGCCGGCATGATCGTCGATTCATCGGCTGTCATTGCGATCATTTTCGATGAGCCAGACGCCGAACGCTATTCCGAGGCGCTGGCCGGGGCAGTGGCGCCGCGTATTCCTGCACCCAACTGGCTGGAAGTGGCCATTGTGGTGGGCGCACGCGAGGATGGCGATTTGGGCCGGAGCTTCGATGCCTTCATGGTCCGCACCGGACTGGAGATTGCTGCGTTCGGCCAGCAACATGCCGAGGCCGCCCGCGAAGGCTGGCGGACTTTCGGCAAAGGCCGGCATCCCGCCAAATTGAATTTCGGCGACTGCTTGGCCTACGGCTTCGCCAAAGCGGAAGGCTTGCCGCTGCTGTTCAAAGGCAACGACTTCCCGCTCACCGACATAGACCCCGCGCTGAAAGACTGACATGCCGGAATTGCTGCTTGAACTATTCAGCGAGGAAATCCCCGCCCGCATGCAGGCGCGCGGGGCGGAGGATCTGGTGCGGCTGGTCAGCGAGGCGCTGGCGCCGCTGTCGCCGTCCGGGTTCACCGGGTTTTGCGGCCCGCGCCGCATCGCGCTGACCGGCACGGTGGCCGCAGGCGTTGCCGCCAGCCGCAGCAGCGAGCGTGGGCCGCGCGCCAATGCGCCCGAGGCGGCGCTGGCCGGGTTCCTGCGCAAGCATGGCGCGGCAAAGGAGATGCTGCGGCAGGACGGCGATTTCTGGGTGCTGGACAAGGAAGTCCCCGGCATCGGCGCCGCTGCCCTGATCGCGCGCGAACTGCCCGGTTTGCTGCGGCGCTTCCCGTGGCCGAAATCCATGCGCTGGGGCGGTACGTCGGGCTTCACCTGGGTGCGCCCGCTGCGCCGCATCCTGTGCCTGCTGGATGGGGCCATCGTGCCGTTCGACCTGCGTGACGGGGCCGATGACGGGCATGGGCTCGCGGCGTCCAACCTGACCGAAGGCCATCGCTTCCTCTCCCCCGGCGCGTTCGCCGTGACATCGGCGCAGCAATGGCAGAGCGAGTTGCGGGCGCGGCACGTGATTGCCGATGCTGCCGAGCGGCGTGCCACGATCGAGGCTGCGTTGCTTGATGTGGCGCAACGCCATGCGCTCAGCGTCGTGCCAGATGCGGGATTGCTCGACGAGGTTGCCGGGCTGGTGGAGTGGCCGGTGGTGTTGCTGGGCCGGATCGACGCAGCGTTCATGGACCTGCCCCCCGAGGTGATGCAGGTGTCGATGCGCGTCAACCAGCGCTATTTCGCGCTGCGCGACGCCCATGGCCACGCCGCGCCGTATTTCGCCTTCGCCGCCAACATTGCCGCCACCGATGGCGGGGCGGCGATTGTTGCGGGCAACGAGCGCGTGCTGCGCGCCCGCTTCGCCGATGCGCGGCATTTCTGGGATCTGGACCGCGCCCACACGCTGGACAGCCGCCTGCCCGGTCTGGGTGCTGTGACCTTCCATGCCAAGCTCGGCAGTCAGGGCCAGCGCGTGTCGCGTCTGGTGGAACTGGCCGGTGCCATTGCCCCGCTGGTGGGTGCCGACCCGGCGCAGGCCCAGCGCGCCGCGCTGCTGGCCAAGGCCGATCTGCTGACCGGCATGGTGGGCGAGTTCCCCGAGTTGCAGGGCCTGATGGGCAGCTACTACGCCCGCCACGCCGGCGAGGCGGATGCGGTGGCTGATGCGATCCGCGACCATTACGCCCCGAAAGGTCCCACCGACGACGTGCCCGCCCTGCCGGTGAGCATCGCTGTCGCACTGGCCGACAAGCTGGACGTGCTGGCCGGGTTCTTCGCCATCGGCGAGAAGCCGACCGGCTCGGGTGACCCGTATGCGCTGCGCCGTGCCGCGCTGGGCATCATTCGCATTGTGCGGGAAAACCGGCTGCGGCTGGCACTGTCGCCGTTGCTGGCGCGCGCGGGCGCGCCGCAGCCGCAAGCGCTGGATGTGCCCGACCTGCTGGCCTTCCTCGCCGAGCGCCTGCGCGTGCAACTGCGCGCCGAGGGGGCGCG
This sequence comes from uncultured Rhodospirillales bacterium, assembly GCA_903864895.1. GTDB lineage: Bacteria > Pseudomonadota > Alphaproteobacteria > Acetobacterales > Acetobacteraceae > CAIPHQ01. The sequence continues at coordinate 2,145 of CAIPHQ010000445.1, read as the reverse complement.
GCACGACGTGCTGGCCGCCGTGCTGGGCTTGGGCATCGACGATGATTTCGTGCGCCTGCTGGCCCGCAGCGATGCGGTGGCCGACATGCTGGGCACCGATGACGGGCGCAACCTGCTGGCCGCCTACAAGCGCGCGGCCAACATTCTGCGCATCGAAGAAAAGAAGGACGGGCCCCACGATAGTCCGATTGACCCGGCGGCCTTGGTGCTGCCAGAGGAAATCGCCTTGTCTGCCGCGCTGGACGGCGTGGCCCCTGCGGTCGCACAGCATCTGGCGGCGGAAGATTTTGCCGCCGCGATGGCTGCGCTGGCCAGCCTGCGGCCGTTGCTGGACGCGTTTTTCGACAAGGTGACGGTGAACGATCCCGAGCCGCAGCGCCGCCACAATCGCCTGCGATTGCTTTCCCGCATCCGCGCCGCCATGCATCTGGCAGCCGATTTTTCCCGCATTGACGGCTGAGAAACAGGAGTCGCCGTTTCATGACCAAATGGGTCTACAGCTTCGGCGCCGGCCATAACGAAGGCCGCGCGGATTTGAAAAACCTGCTGGGCGGCAAGGGGGCCAACCTTGCCGAGATGGCCAGCATCGGCCTGCCGGTGCCACCGGGGTTCACGCTGACCACCGAAGTTTGCACCGCGTTCTACGACAACCACGAAACCTATCCCGCCGATCTGGCCGGGCAGGTGCGTGAGGCGCTGGCCCGGATTGAGGCGGCGGTGGGCAAGCGCTTCGGCGACAAGCACGCGCCGCTGCTGGTCTCGGTGCGCTCCGGCGCGCGGGTGTCGATGCCGGGCATGATGGACACCGTGTTGAACCTCGGCCTGAACGACGCCACCGTGGAGGGCCTTGCCGATGGCGCCGGTGACGCCCGCTTCGCATGGGACAGCTATCGCCGCTTCATCCAGATGTACGGCAGCGTGGTGCTGGACGTGGACCATCACCGCTTCGAGGAAATCATCGACGCGGTGAAGATGGACGCTGGCGTGGTGGAAGACACCGCGCTGACCTCGCAGGACTGGCACCGCGTGGTGGACGGCTACAAGGAAATGGTCCACCGCGAGACCGGCAAGCCGTTCCCGATGGACCCCGAGGAGCAGTTGTGGGGCGCCATCGGTGCCGTGTTCGGCAGCTGGATGAACCCCCGCGCCAATACTTACCGCAAGCTGCACGACATCCCGGCCACCTGGGGCACGGCGGTGAACGTGCAGGCCATGGTGTTCGGCAACATGGGCACCGACTGCGCCACCGGCGTGTGCTTCACCCGCGACCCGTCCACCGGCGAGAACATCTTCTACGGCGAATACCTGATCAACGCGCAGGGCGAGGACGTGGTGGCGGGCATCCGCACACCGCAGCCGCTGTCCAGCCTGCGGTCCAAGCCCGGCGAAGTCAGCATGGAACAGGCCATGCCGGGGGCATATGCCGACCTGTGCAAGGTGCGGGAGACGCTGGAGCGGCACTACACCGACATGCAGGACCTGGAGTTCACGGTCCAGCAGAACAAGCTGTACATGCTACAAACCCGCAACGGCAAACGCACCGCCGCCGCCAGCCTGCGCATTGCGGTGGACATGGCCAATGACGGGCTGATCAGCCGCGATGAGGCGATCCGCCGCGTCAATCCTGCGGCGCTTGACCAGTTGCTGCACCCCACGCTCGACCCCAAGGCGTCGCGCGTGCTGCTGTCGAAGGGCCTGCCCGCCAGCCCGGGGGCGGCCAGCGGGGCCGTGGTGTTCAGCGCCGATGAGGCCGAAAGCCGCGCCGGCAAGGGTGAGGCGGTGATTCTGGTGCGGGTGGAAACCAGCCCGGAAGATATTCACGGCATGCACGCCGCGCGCGGCATTCTGACCACGCGTGGCGGCATGACCAGCCACGCCGCCGTGGTGGCGCGCGGCATGGGCCGGCCCTGCGTGGCCGGTGCCGGCGGCATCTCGGTGGATTACGGCGCGCAGACGCTTTCGGCTGGCGGGCGCACCGTGCAGGCGGGCGGCATCGGCACCATTGATGGTGCCACTGGCGAGGTGTTCCTCGGCAGCGTGCCGATGGTCGTGCCGAACATGTCCACCGACTTCGCCAAGCTGATGGAATGGGCCGCTCAGGTGCGCCGCAGGAAGGTGCGCACCAACGCGGAAACCCCGCTGGAT
>CAIPHQ010000444.1 GCA_903864895.1 uncultured Rhodospirillales bacterium | reverse complement strand
GGCCAGCTTCAAAGCCATCCGCCGCCGCAACGCCGCCCACCCGATTGAAGAAGTGGGCGAGAAACTGCGCGCCATGATGCCGTGGATTGCCAAGAACAAGCTGGTGGACAAGACCCGGAACTAGGACAGCCACGCGACGTGATGGCCGGGCATTGGTCCGGCCATCCAGCGATGCGGCGGGATGCCCAATCGGGTGTTCCGCCGTTTTGCTGTGCGGGCAAGCCCGGGGCGCTGCCCCGGACCCCGCCAGGGGCGGGCGCCCCTGGACCGGCATTCGTTTACTGCCGGTAATCCCGCCCGCAACCCCTCGCCCGCCTGCGGGAGAGGGGGGAGGGGGGTAGCAACGGCACCATTTGCAGGAGGCGCAGCCTATTGGCCCTATGCGGCTGCACCGGTTGAAGCTCCCAGCTAAGAATTTGCGTCTTTGCCGGGCTTGTCCCGGCAATCCAAGTTGCACGGGATAGTAACAAATTGTGTTTCGCCAAAATGGTCAATGCTTGTTAAAATATACATTACGATTAAAAAACAGGTGTCTGAATGGCGTTGAAAATCGTGACATGGAACATTCGTCACGGCGGCGGCGCGCAGGCGAACCGTAGCCGGATGGTCAATACCTTGCTCGGGTTTCAGGCGGATATTCTTGTCTTGACAGAATTTCAGATGGGCGCTGCTGGTGAATCCATCATGGCCGCCCTGTCTGCTGCTGGGTATACGTTCAGCCACCCGCCCGCCGAGCCACGCAACAACACGGTGCTGATCGCAAGCCGTGGTCAGATTGCTGCTGCGCATGGCCTTGCGTCTGCTCAACTGAATCAGCAGCATCTCTGGCGCGCGAACACCCAAAGTGTTGATATTGTGGGGGTCTACCTGCCCGGGGAGCAGGCCAAGATTCCGTATTGGCAGGCCGTAATCCAGGCAGCTTCAGCCGCTGACGCGCCGGACCTGTTCATCGGTGATTTCAACACTGGGACCAATGACCTGGACAAGGACCCAAAAGGTACGGCCTATGTCGGGCCGGAATACATGGCACGCATGACAGATGTTGGCTTTGTCGATCTCTGGCGCACGCGCCATCCGGCGCTGCGTGAGTATTCGTGGTTCAGTCCGCAGAAAAAGAACGGCTTCCGGCTCGACCATGTGTTCGGCACACCAGCCATCAATGGCCGTGTGACTGATTGCCGCTACGAGCATGAGCCACGAAAATCAAACGCATCCGACCACTCCGCCTTGGTGGTCGAAATCGCATGATGGATGCCGAATTGCCATCTGCCGGATGCATCTATGCCCTCGCCGATCCCGGTTGCCCGGGGTTGCTTAAGATTGGCAAGGATAAGGAGTGGCCTAAACGGCTCAAGCAGGCGCAAAGCCATACCCCGCGTGGGTTGGAGGAGGTTGGGCGCTGGGCGATTGCCGGTGATGGCAATAACCTGAAACGTGCAGAGCGCGAAGCGTTGAGGCTGTTCCCACGCGAAAAGTCGGCGCGTATCCGGGAGTGGGTCCGCACAGATGCGGTGGAAGGTGTAGCGCAAATCGACACGGTTCTCGGGGTGCGCCTGCCTGCAACGCCACTTTCTGGCCTCAGCGCCTATGACGATTGGCGGGACTACGCGAAGCCACCCCATTCCCGAGTACCGCGTCACATTTGGCTAGGCTTGGAAAACACCACGGGGCGGATCAAGTTGGTTCATCGCCCCTACAAAGAGGATCAGATAAAAATCTGGAAGGTCGCTCAAACGTACAGCCGCCACGGCATCCAATGGTGCCAAGCTTGGCGTGTGCCGCCCGGCAAGTGGACCCAATCAAACACCCTGCATCCGGCAGATCGCCATTTGATCAACCTGTGGGAAAGCATCGTCGAGACTCTCGGCTATGGCGCATTGGACCTCCGCCTTGGCTGGCTGCGTGAGGGGGCGGAGGCGGCGGACGTTCGCAGGTTGCTGGAACAGGGTGGGTTGGTGCAGGACACTGGCGTGTTGGCCTGACATCAGGCGGCGGCCGGGCTCCGATGACCCCCACAAAAAAGGGGCCGCCGGTCCCCCGGCAGCCCCCCCTTATCCTCCGCAAGCCCGCTCAGTGGCTCCCGCTGCCGCCCTGTGCCTGCAACTTGTTCAGCACTTCGGTCAGATTGAAACTGCCCGGTTTCTGCCGGGGCGGGAATTCCGCGTAGGTTTTCAGGTGCTGGCCCACCAGGAACTGCGCCGGGACGGCCAGGAACACGTGGTCCACGATGTAGTTGCCGTAGCCCTCCGCCTCGTCCACCGCGCGTTCGAACGGGTCGGCGCGCAGGTCTTCGATCAGCGGCACGCGCAACTGCACCAGCGGCTCGGACCACACCTTGAAGCCCATGGCGCGCTGTTGCAGGAACACCAGCTTCCAGCGGTCGTAGCGATAGGCAGCCAGGTCGCCGTCATCGGTCCAGTAGAAGAAGTCCTTGCGGGCGGACTTGCCGGTGCCGTCCAGCAGCGGGCGGATGTTGTAGCCGTCCAGATGCACCTTGAAGGTCTTGCCCGCCGCCTCATACCCGGTCAGCAGCTTCTCGGTCACGTCCGGCACGCCCGCGGCGGCCAGCAGCGTCGGCACCCAGTCTTCGTGGGAGACGATGTCGTTCACCCAGGTGCCCGGCTTGGCCACGCCCGGCCAGCGGATCATGGCGGGCACGCGGTAGCCGCCTTCCCAGCTGGAGTTCTTCTCGCCATGGAACGGCGTGGTGCCGCCATCGGGCCACGAGAACACTTCGGCGCCGTTGTCGGTGGTGTAGATCACGATGGTGTTCTGCGCGATGCCAAGGCTGTCGAGCTGGTGCAGCAACTCGCCCACCTGCGCGTCATGCTCCACCATGCCGTCCGCATACACGCCCAGCCCGGTCTTGCCTTCCGAGGACGGCTTCAGGCGCGTGTGGATGTGCATCCGCGTGGTGTTGAACCACACGAAGAACGGCTTCTTGGCCTTCACGCTGGTGTCGATGAAGTGCTTCGCCCCGGCGAGGAATTCCTCGTCCGCCGTTTCCATGCGCTTCCGGGACAGCGGCCCGGTGTCTTCGATGGTCTGCTTGCCGATGCGCCCGAAGCGCGGGTCTTCGGTGGGGTCGTCCTTGTCGGTGGCGAACGTGTGCAGCACGCCGCGCGGGCCGAACATGGCCTTGAACTTCGGGTAGTCCCGGGCGTTCGGGTAGTCGGGGCTTTCCGGCTCTTCCTCGGCGTTCAGGTGGTACAGATTGCCGAAGAACTCATCAAACCCGTGCAGCGTGGGCAGCATCTCGTTGCGGTCGCCCAGATGGTTCTTGCCGAACTGCCCGGTGGCGTAGCCCTGCGGCTTCAGCAATTCGGCCAGTGTGGGGTCCTTGTCCGACAGGCCCTCTTTCGCGCCCGGCAGGCCCACCTTCAGCAGCCCGGTGCGGAACGGCGATTGCCCGGTGATGAACGCCGCACGCCCGGCGGTGCAGGATTGCTGGGCGTAGATGTCGGTAAACGTCACGCCCTCCCGCCCGATCTGGTCGATATTCGGCGTCTGGTAGCCCATCATGCCGTGCGAGTAGGCGCTGATGTTCGACACGCCGACGTCATCGCCCATGATGACCAGAATATTCGGCTTGGCAGCCGTCTCGGCGCGGGCGGTGGCACTGGCAAATGCCAGTGCGGCCAGTGCGGACAGCACAAGGGCACGTGTGCGGCGCATGAATGTGTCCTCCGTTGCGTAGCCCGCCCGGAACCCCGATGCCGCCGTGCGGCCATGCCTGCCGGCATGGTCTTGTTTCGGCACAATAACCGTGCCGTTGGCGTGGTGCAACCGGGCGCGCCTTACGCCGCCGCCCGCCGCCGCGCCAGCGCGTTCCGGTAGATGGGCAGATAGCGGTTGATGTCGCGGAACAGCGTGAAGCCGGGGCGGGGGTTCACTTCCATCAGCCACACCCGGCCATCCACCAGCTTGTAGTTCATCGCGGCGATGCCCTGGTAGCCGAGCCAGAGCAGCAACGCGGTGAACAGTGCCACGATGGCCGGGCTGGCCTGGATGCCCAGATCAATCCGCTGCGGCTGGCTGTCCTGGCCGCGCATCACGAACTCGCCGCCCATGTGGAAGGCATGGGTCCATTCGTATTCCACCCGCCCGTCCACCATCAGCAGGTTCATGCCGTATTCCACCGCTCCCGGCACGTAATCCTGCGCGAACATGTCCTCGCGCGTCAGCAGGGCGGCATGGGTGTCGCGCCCGGCTGCGGTCTGGATGGCCAGACAGCCTTGCCCGGCAGCCCCCCGGCGCGGCTTGATGACGAACGGCAATTCAAGCGACTCCGGCCCGCGCAGCTTCGGGATCAGCCCGGCAAAATGCGAACCGAGCAGCGCGCGGTTCAGCGCCAGCTTGTCGTGGCAGAGTGCAACCACCGCCGCATCCGGCACGATGAACTTGTGCGCGAGGTCGGGGCGCTGCCGCAGCGGGGCATATTCCTCCCAGCGTAGCGGCACGATGCAATCGGCCGCATCGAAATCTGCGGAACTGAAATCTTCGCAGCTATACTTGTAGATATTTGTGTCGATGATGCTCGCAACCAGCTTGTCCCACGCGCCAAACCGTCCGAACAAGACTGACGTTGTCACGGAAATCCCCTGTATCTATCGTGCCATACTTCAATCCTGCCCCATGTTGCCAAACGTTGCAATTGCCGGGACTGCGGCTATGACCGGATGGATGCGCACGCAAAACACCACTGCCACGTGCCGTCGCGGGCGGTCTGCCGCTCGCCCACATACAGGTTGCCGCCCACCGCGTCGTGCAACCGCTCGATCCGTGCTTCCAGCGACCCGCCGAACGGGCAGATCATCACGCCCAGCAGCAACGGAATCTGCCCGGCGGCGGCCAGAATGCCGGCGCGGTACAACTGCGTATCAACCCCCGGCAGCACGTTCGTTTCGTCGAAGATCTTCAGTTCCACCAGCCCCGCCGGGCGGCCGCCCCGGTACAGCGCGATGTCTGCACGCTGCCCGCCCAGCACGCCCAGCAGGTCGGCGGTGACCTGCAGGCCCAGATCCATCGCCAGCAGCGCGTATTGCCGCTCCACCTGCACCGCGCCGCCGAAGCGGGTGTGCAATCCCTCGGCAATGCGGGCGCGCAGGTAGCCGGGCGGCACGTCATTGTCGTGCCGGGTTTGCGCCATTGCGCGATACTGCAATACCGCCTGCGTGCCGAAGGCCACAATGGCCCGTTCCGTTTCCATGTGAACTCCATCGGGCCCAGGTTGGGACGGGCCGCTTTCATGGTATGGGTAATGGACCCCTCTCGGAAATCACCTGTCCATGCATCCGGGGCCCCCTCTCGTGCGTATCCATGACAGTCAGTTCCGTGGTGGAGAAACGTGATGTTAAGATGGTTGGAGAGGCAGGAACTCTAGGAGAGCGTGGTGGTGCAGCGAACTGGCCGGGGCCCGGATCCATGCCGTCAGCGTTCAGGGGGGCGGTAACATGGATCAGCCCGTGGCGGGCGGTGACAGCACGGTCGCGCTCGCCACGCTGATAGCGGCCGTCGCGGCGGGGGATGAGGGGGCGTTCCGGCAGATCTACGACCGGCGGGCGTCCAAACTGTACGGTATCGCCTACCGGATTCTGCGGCAGCCGCCGCTGGCGGCCGATGCGGTGCAGGATGCGTTTCTGGAGCTTTGGCGCAATGCAGGGCGGTTCGATCAGCAGGTGGGCGATGCGGAGGTCTGGCTTGCCAGCCTCGTGCGCTATCGCGCGCTGGACATGACGCGCCGCCGTGGCCGCGAAGTCTCGGACGAGGGTTTGCCGGAGGAGGCAGACACCGACCCCGATGCGCTGACCCGGCTGGAAGCCTCGGAAGCCTCGCAGGCGCTTTCCCGCTGCATGGAACTGCTGCCGCCTGACCGGCGCAAATTGTTTGCGCTGGCGTTTTTGGATGGTCTTTCGCACAGCGAACTCGCCGCGCGGCTCAACCAGCCGATCGGCACGGTCAAAAGCGCGCTGCGGCGCGGCCTGCTTTCGCTGCGTGAGTGTATGGAGGGTGCGATATGAGCGGCGCGCGGCCCGGATCGCCGGAAGATATCGACCTGCTCGCGGGCGAATATGTGCTCGGCGTGCTGGACAGTGACGAGATGCGCGGCATCAGCCGCCGCGCCGAACAGGACCCGCACCTCGCCCGCGCCATCGCCGGGTGGGAACGCCGTCTGGCGCCCATGCTGGCGGCGGTGGATGAAAAGACCCCGCCCGCCGAACTCTGGGCGGAGATTCAGCGCGCCCGCGCCCGGATGGCGGTGGCGGCCGAAGTCCCGGCCGCGCCCGCTGCCACAGCCACCATCCTGCCGTTTGTGCGCCCGCCCGCCGCCGCGCGGCCTGCGGCGGCAGCGCGCGCATGGCCGTGGAAGGCAGGCACCGCCGCCTCCATGGCGCTGGCCGCGGGCCTTGCTGCCGTGGTGTTCGTGCCGTCCCTCACGCCGCGCCCGCCCGCCGCTCCGGTGGCCGCAACCTCCGCCATGCCGCTGGTGGCCGTGCTGGCGCAGGCCGAACTGCCGCCAGAACCGCGCCCCGAAACTGCATCCAATGCCGCGCAGGCCGCCGCCTATGTCGCGCCCAGCCACGGGGTCGAGCCGCGCCTGTCCACCGGCGAAACGGCGCCCCAGATTGCGCCCCAAACATCGGCGGCCACAGCACCTGCGCCGGCGCGCAGTGGCGGCTTGCTGGCCGATGTGTGGCCGGATGGCACGGTGGTGCTCAGCGCGCTCACGCCGCTGCGCCTGCCGGAGGGCAAGCTGTGGCAACTCTGGATCAAGCAGCCCGAGGACGCGGCGGCGCGGTCACTGGGGTTGATGAGCGCGCTGGGCCAGCCGGTGAAACTGCCCGCCATGCCGCCTGCGGGCACCGTGCTGTTCATCACGCTGGAACCGGCGGGCGCGCTGCCCGGCCTGCCGCCCGGCCCGGTGGCCTATTCCGGCACGCTGCGGCCGCTGCCGCATTAGGAAACCATCTTCTTCTGCTTTTAACGGGTTGGCCGCAGCATTTGTGGCGCATGCCGGGGCTGGCCGCGAGGGCGGATGGAGCCCTTGGGGCGGGGAGCGTTGGTGCCCCGCAAGCTACCCCCCAAACCCGCCAAACACCTGCTGGTCCTTGTTGTCCTGCATCAGGCGCGAGAAACTCGGCACCTTCTCGAACCCCAGCCCGGCAGGCACGCCGGTTTCCGGGTCGGCTTCCACCTTGGCATAGGCGGCACTGGCCACCTGCTCCCACTTGCCCGCCGGGCGCTTGACCTCCAGCGCCACCACGGTGGCCTTCAGCGTCAGCCGCACGATGGCCTCCTTGGGGGCCGACGGCTTGGTCAGGCACGGCGCGCCACCGATCATCCGCCAGCCGTTTTTCAGCGCCCAGGCAGTGATGTCATCTTTCGTCATGGATTTCCCTTGCCTGATGGCATCTGACCGTTAGTCTCCAGCGTAGTCATGAATGCACCGGCAAACAATGCCGGGCGCATGACACGGTCAGGAGGGTCTGTATGACTGAGACAACGGCACCGGTGTGGCCGGTGAAGACGCGTGACATCCACAATCACCACATGAATTCGACCGTGTGGGACAGCTTCAATTTCCGGGATGGCGATATGGTTATCGCCAGCTACGGCAAATCCGGCACCACCTGGATGCAGCAGATCATGGCGCAACTGGTGTTCGACGGGGCCGAGGGCCTGAACGTCTCCCACCTGTCGCCGTGGGTCGATCTGCGGGTGATGCCGCCCGAGGCAATTGCCGGGCTGGAACATCTGCCGCACCGCCGCTTCATCAAGACGCATCTGCCGGTGGATGCGCTGGTGTTCTCGCCGAAGGCCAAATACGTCTATATCGGCCGCGACGGGCGGGATTTGCTGTGGAGCCTGTACAATCACCACGCCACAGCCAACGACATGTTCTATGGCGCCATCAACGGCACGCCCGGCCTTGTGGGTGAACCGCTCGACAAGCCGCTGGATGATATTCGCGAATACTTCCTGCGCTGGCTGGCGCGTGACGGCTACCCGTTCTGGTCGCCGTGGGAGAATTTCCGCTCGTGGTGGGGCGTGCGCAACCTGCCCAACGTGATGCTGATCCATTTCAACGACCTGAAGGCCGACCTGCCCGGCTCCATCCGCAAACTGGCGGATTTTCTGGGCTTTGCACCCAGCCCCGAGGCGTTCGGGCGGATCGTGGAACACTGCACCTTCGACTACATGAAAGCGCACGCTGCCGAGGTAACGCCTCTGGGCGGGGCGATGTGGAATGGCGGCGCGGACAGTTTCATCCACAAGGGCACCAACGGCCGCTGGCGCGATGTGCTGACGGCGGACGACGTGGCCGCCTATGAACGCCGCGCACTGGCCGAACTGGGGCCGGACTGCGCGGCGTGGCTGGCCGGGCGGCCCCTGTAACCGGGCGGCCCCCGTAACCGGACTGCCCCCCCGTAACCGGATTGCCCTGACCGGACCTCGCCCGGTCAGGGCACCTCGGCCTTGTGCTCGCTTGCATCCATCGCCAGCAGCAGCGCCGCCACCCGGTTGACCGACGACAGGCACTCGGCCAGCGCGCCGTAATTGTCCACCAGCCAGTTCAGCGCCGCCTGCACCGTCACGAACGCGGCCACCACCTGTGCCGCCTCACCCAGCGACATGGTGCCATCCAGATAGGGCGGCACGCACAGGAACCACCCCACAATGGGCGCCGCCATGGCGTTGGCGTGCGCCACCACGGTGATCTGCATGAATTGCAGGCACATCGCCCGCCAGCGTTCGATGGCCGCCGCAAATGCGTCGCTGACCAGACGATGCGGCTCCCGCAAATCCCCCGCCGAGGCCGCCGCCTCTGCCCGGTCGCGCCAGCTGGAGGCAATCGAGCGGAACTGCGCCTCTGCCGCGTTCTTGCCCGCAATCACCGCCACCATGCGCCGCCCGGTCAGCGTCATGGCCAGCGTGACCAGCCCGGAATAGGCCACCACCGCAATCACCAGATATTTCGGCACCGTCAGCGTGCCGCCAAACCCGGCCATGGTGAGGTTGCCGCCGACGGTCCAGAGAATGCCGATGAAGATGATCACGTTCAGCACCGCCGACAGCAGGCCCACCGCCATGCTGACCGGCGAGTCGGTGGCCACGCGGGCATCTTCGGCAATGCGGAACTCGGGGTTGCTGTCCTCGGTGCTGTGGAACAGCAGCGGGCGCAGGCGGGTGCCGGCCAGCCAGCGGTCGATCAGGTGCCCGGTCAGCCACGCGCGCCACCGCCGCTGCATGGTCATGCGCGACCACACCGCCAGCACCGACAGCAGCACGCTGCCGCCGGCCAGCGGCAGGAACAGCAACGCCTGTGCGGCCAGCCCCGGGCCGTCGCGGTGCCCGATGGCGTCGAAGAAGTCGCGGTTCCAGTAATTGAGGCGAAACCCCAGTGCCAGTTGCAGCAGCGTGCCGCCCAGCAGCGCGGCGGTCACGCCCCACGCCCCCGGCGCGCGCCAGAAGCCGGCGGCGCAGCGCCAGAAGCGGGCCAACAGAGTGCGGTTCGAGGTCAATCGGCCATCCGTGCTGTGGGTGCCGCCGCCGGCATCGGCGGTCAACCGCCCGGCCTGTAGCCGCATGGCGGCGCGCACCGCAGCCCCGGAATTCACTCAGCGCCCTCAAGCGATGCCGGGGCGCGGGTGCTGCCTTGCCGCACCGGCGGGTTGCGCGCGCCGAACCGCCCGGCTAGGGTTTGCGCCGTGAGCAAGCCCGCGCCCTTTTCGCGCCTGACCGACGCTGCCGTCCCGGCCGTGGCTGCGCGTGCGCTGCTGCTCCTTCGACTTATCCGCCCCTGGGCGTGATGCCGCGCGCATAGGCGCGGTTTCGTTCAGGGGGCACCCCTATGGGACCACTCCGGCGCTTGCGCCGGGGCGTACACGGATACAGCAGCATTTTTGCCAGGAACCCCTGACATGACCATCCAGCATCCGAATTTCGGCAGCCTGCCGGACGACCGCGTCATCATGTTCGACACCACGCTGCGCGACGGGGAGCAGTCGCCGGGCTTTTCCATGAACCTGCAGGAAAAGCTGCGCATGGCCGAGGCGCTGACCGATCTGGGCGTGGACGTGATCGAAGCGGGCTTTCCCATCGCCTCGCCGGGTGATTTTGAAAGCGTGCAACTGATCGCGCAGACCATCCGCGGCCCCGTCATCGCCGGTCTGGCCCGCTCGGCCCGCGGCGACATCATCCGCGCCGCCGAGGCCGTGGCCCCCGCCGAGCGCAAGCGCATCCACACCTTCCTGTCCACCAGCCCGCTGCACATGAAATACAAGCTGCGGATGGAACCCGATGCGGTGTTGCAGGCCGTCACGGACAGCGTGACGCTGGCGCGGCAATACACCGACGACGTGGAATGGTCCGCCGAGGACGGCAGCCGCACGGAGCCGGATTTCCTGTGCCGCTGCGTGGAAGCCGCCATCAAGGCCGGGGCCACCACCATCAACATCCCCGACACCGTGGGCTACGCGGTGCCCGAGGACATGTTCCGTATCTTTAACATGATCCGCGAGCGTGTGCCGGGCGCGGACGGCATCATCCTGTCCACCCACAACCATAACGATCTGGGGCTGGCGGTGGCCAACACGCTGGCGGCAATGGCGGGCGGCGCGCGGCAGATTGAATGCACCATCAACGGCATCGGCGAACGCGCGGGCAACGCGGCGCTGGAAGAAATCGCCATGGCCATCCGCACCCGGCCCGATGCGGTGCACCGCACCACCGGCATCGTCACCAACCGCATCCTGAAGACCAGCAAGCTGCTGTCCACCATCACCGGGTTCGACGTGCAGCCCAACAAGGCCATCGTCGGCCGCAACGCGTTGGCGCATGAAAGCGGCATCCATCAGGACGGGATGCTGAAAAACGCCGCCACCTACGAAATCATGACGCCGGAAAGCGTCGGCTGGGCGAAAACCTCGCTGGTGATGGGCAAGCATTCCGGCCGCGCGGCGTTCCGCGACAAGCTGAAGGCACTGGGCTACGGCGACGTGGGCGACAACCAGTTGAACGACGCGTTCCGCCGTTTCAAGGATTTGGCCGACCGCAAGAAGATTGTCTACGACGAGGACATCGTCGCCCTGGTGGATGACGAGGTGCTGCGCGACCACCAGCGCATCCGCTTCGTCTCGCTGGACGTGCGCGCGGGCAGCAAGGTGAAGCCCAGCGCCGAACTGGAACTGGAAATCGACGGAGAGCTTCGCGCCGACATGGCCTTCGGCGACGGCCCGGTAGACGCCACCTTCAACGCCATCCGCGCCCTGTTCCCGCATGAGGTGATTCTGCGCCTGTATTCGGTGGGCGCCGTAACGGAAGGCACCGACGCCCAGGCGCGCGTGACGGTGCGGCTGGAAGAAGACGGCAAACTGGTGGACGGGCAGGGCGCCGACACCGACACGCTGGTGGCGTCAGCGCGGGCCTATATCCACGCGCTGAACAAGCTGATGGTCAAGCGCGTGCGGACAGAGCCACCGGCGGTGGCAGCGAAGTAGTCTTCTGCAAGTCCTCTCCGCCCCCATTGTTTCAGAGGGGGGCGGAGAGGCAGCCGCTTCACATCCCCGCCAGCGGGTCCGCGCCAAACCGGTTCGGGCCGTTGGTGCCGCGGGAGCAGAACCAGACCAGCAGCAAAATCACCCCCACCAGCGGCACCAGCCCGATCAGATACCACCAGCCGGAGCGGTCGATGTCGTGCAGGCGGCGGACAATCACCGCCAGACCCGGCAGAAAAATGGCCAGCATGAACAAGGCTAACAGAATCGACAAACCGGCCCCGGCCATCATCATACCCGGCGAGCCGGACAGACGGCCGAGTGCCGCCAGTATTTGCACCACAATTTCCACCAATATGATGAACAGGGTGAAATACCAGTATTCAGACCGGCTGGCCCGGCCGCTGAACGTGACATACTGGCTGAAGCACGACGAAATTGCCTGACCGAACCCCATGGCAGCCCCCGTTGCGGCGCCCGCCGCGCCACGGGTACCGTGGCAAATCTGCCATGAATAGGCAATGATATTGGTGTGAATATCCGCGTCATTCCGGATGCGGACTGCCCCGCGTGGCGGCTTCCGGGCTGGCCTACCCCGCCAGCAAATCCCGCAACACCGAAAGCGCCCCCCGCGCGGCAATCGCCTCGCCCATCGCCGCAACCGTGGCGGCAAAATCGCTGCCCGGCACGGCACCGAGTTCGCGCAGCAGTGCCGCTGGCCCCGTGTCCGGCAGCGCCGGTTCCTGCGGGGTGAAGTGTGCCCCGGTGTCGGCCACGCCGCCCAGATAGCGGGTGAACGCGGCCAGCCCGAACGCGAGCCGCCGGTGGTCCGCCCCCGCTGCCAGCACGCGGGCGATGGTGGGGCCGAGGAACACCGGCAGTTTCACCGCCCCGCCGCCGCTGAGCCGCGCCACCTGGTCGCGCACCGCCGGGTTGGCGAAACGGTCCAGCAACTCGGTCTTGTAGGCGTGCAAATCCATCCCCGGCGGCTGTGACAGCGCGGGAATCACGTCCCGCTCCATGAACTGTTCCAGCAGGCCGTAAATCAGCGGCTCGCGCATCGCGTCGTCCACGAAGGTGAACCCGGCCAGTTGCGCCGGGTAGGACAGCATGGAGTGCGAGGCGTTCAGCATGTACAGCTTGGCGAGTTCATAGGGCCGCACATCGTGCGTCATCCGCACGCCCACGGCGGCCAAATCCGGGTGCGTGTTGCTGAACGCATCCTCCAGCACCCAGTTCACATAGCTTTCGGCGAACACCGGCACCGCGTCGTCAATACCGCTGGCCGTATTGATGCGATCGCGCTCGGCAGGCCCCACGGCGGGGGTGATACCGTCCACCATCGCGTTGGGGAAGGCGGTGCGGGCGGCAATCCACGCGGCCAGATCTTCATCCAGCGCGCGCGCGTGCGTTACCACGGCGGTGCGGGCGGCGTGGCCATTGTTGATCAGGTTGTCGCAGGACAGCACGCTGAACGGTGCCACCCCGGCGGCACGGCGCAGGCGCAGCGCCTCCACGATCAGGCCGAACACGGTGGCGGGCGCGTGCGGCAACGCCAGATCGGCCTGCACCGCCTGCGTGTCCAGCCGGTAGGCGCCATCCCTGTCCTGGTTGTAGCCGCCCTCGGTGACGGTCATGGACACGATGCGGATGGCCGGGTCCGCCAGTTTGGCCAGCACGGCGGCCATGTCATCCGGCGCATACAGGAATTCCACGATGGACCCCACCACATGCCGGTGCGGCGTGCCATCGGCGTCGAAGCGGGTGAGCGTGTACAGGCCGCCCTGCGCCTGCATCGCCGCCGCCTTGGCGCGCTCGGCCGGCGTGTCCATCACGCCGATGCCGCAGATGCCCCAGCCCTCGTTGCCCGGCAGATGCAGCAGGCGGTCGATGTACCAGGCCTGATGCGCGCGGTGGAAATTGCCCACGCTGAGATGGGCGATCCCGGCGCGCACGGCGGCGCGGTTGTAGCCGAAGCGCGCCACATGTGGCGGCAGGGCGGGCAGGGTGGCGGGCGAAAGGGGTGTCATGCCGCCCGCACCACGCCCGGCGGCTGCCACGTGCCCTCACCGGGCGGCAGAATGGAAAGCCCGCCCGCTTTCGGCCAGTACAGCCGCAGCGCCAGGTAGGCGGGCGCATCCGGCGCGGGCAGCCAGTTGCTCTGCTTGTCCGCACCCGGCGAGGCGTGCTGGATGTAGATGGTCAGTGAGCCATCCGCGTTCTGCTTCATGTCCGGCAGCATCGGCGAGTTGATCAAATAGCGGCCGATGGGGTTCTGCACCAGCAACTGGTTCTTGCTGTCGTACATCGTGACCGACCAGAACGCATTGACCGGCGGCAACTGCCCGGGGGCGAACGTAAGGGTGTAGTTGTACTGGCTGGTGTCGATGGTATCGCCGTTCACGTCCTTGCGGGTGACGGGGTAGCAGGCTTCCTCGGGGTTGTTGCCGTAGATGCCCAGCTTGGCGCCTGCGGCGCGCAGCAGCCAGTCGCCGTGGAAATACGCCGCATCGCCCTGCGCCGCGCCGACGCGCCAGCCATGGATGGCCTTGCCGATCGTGGCCGCCGCATCATCCACGGCATCACTGCCGCGTTTCAGCCCCCAGCCGATCTCGGCTTTTTCCTCCAGCCCCAGATCGGCAAAATTGAAGCTCTTGCCCGCGCCCACGCCGATGCGGGCGAGTTGCTCGCGAATCCACACCTCGTCCGGCAGGGCAGGGGCGAATTGCAGCGCGAAATCCAGATATTCGAAGAAGTTGCGCTTGGCAGACTCCTTGTCGATCCTGGGCCAGGCGATCGCGGGCGCGGGCGGCGGCGCAGGCTGGCCGAGATAGGCGGACAGCGGTTTCGCCTTGTAGCCCGCCTGCACCGCCTTCACGTTGTCCATGTCGTCCGCGTTGAACAACTGCGTGCGGAAGATGGTCAGGCCGAACTGCGTGGTGGCGCGGAACACTTTCTTGATGCCGGGCGGCGTGGGGCCAGACCAGTGCGGGCCCGCCACCATGTAGTCCGCGGCATCGCTGCCGGTGGCGCGGCTGCCGATATAGCCGTAATTGTAGGTGTTGCCGTCGCACAGTTGCACCGAATAATACCGCTTCGGGTCCACCGCAGGCACCGAGATCACGATGGGTTCGGCGCGCAGATCCAGCCACAGCATCGAATACGGCGTGTCGCTGTTCGGCGTGGGGACCGTGGTGTCCTTGTAGGTGAACACGCGGGCCTCGTTGTAGATGGTGTTCAGCGGCGCCTTGTATTGCGGCGATGCGGTGTCGATGACGAAGTCATACATCACCGCGTAGTTCATCACGATGGGCAGGCCATAGATCAGCCCGGCCTCGGCAATGTCGCGCGATTTGAAAAAACCGGGGCGGCCGGATTGCGCCCGCGCCGGCCGGGCGGCCGGGGCGGCAGCAGCGGCAAGGCTGGTGGCGGCGGCGGCGCGCAGCAGGGTGCGTTTGGTCAGCATGGTCTGGCTCCGGGGCGGCGGTGATGCCGGACATTCCCGAAGTGATGCGGCTTTGACAAGGGTGGCGGCAGACCGGGCCGTGCTGGCTGGCGTTGGGCATCGCGGCGGGGCCTGGGACGTAGATCGTGCCGTAGCGGCGGGCGAAGGGGAATCGCAGATGCCGCAGATGGGTGGTCTGCGCGGCATCTGCGGTATCTGCGGTGTTCTGTTCGCCGGGGCGGGCATCAGGCGATGTCACAACAACCCGGACCCGGCCAGCGCGGCGTAGATCACGGCCTCGAACCCCCGGTCCATCAGTGCCTCGCTGTCCCCGCGCTTCCACGCAATGTAGGCACGGGCGGCGAGGAAGCTGCCGAGCAGACCATGCAGCGAAACCTCGCACACCTTGTGCGGGTCTTCGGCGGCAATCGCGCCAAGGCTGGCGCAGGTTTGGGCGGTGAAATGCCACGCATCGGCGCACAGGCCGGACGCGCTGTGCAGCGCGTTGCGCGCGGCGGTGATGAGCGGGGCGGCGTGGATCGGCAGGGTGGGTGTGAACGAGACCATCTGACGCACTCCTTGCGAAACAAGACGGTCTCTCGTATGCAGACAGGCAACGGATTGGCCGATACGAGGAAAGCGAAGAAATCGGAAGCGCGGGCTTCCGAAGGAGATTAACCCCTTGGAATCCTTCGGAGCGATGCTGCGGCGGCTGCTTGACGACGGTGTCCGGCCAGATGGCGCACCCGGTGCCAAGGGCAAGCGGTGGACCGATGCCGCGTTCGCTGGCGAAATTGGCCGGACCGTCAAATCAGTGCAGGACTGGAAGAACGACAAGGGCCTGCCAAGCGACATCGGCAAGGTCGAAGACGTGTTGTTCGGCGGTAACATTGCGTGGGATCAAACGCGGGGTGAATTGAACAGGGCGTTGGCCCGCCGAAAGACCGGCCTGAAGCTGGCAGAGCCTGCCCCGGACATTGCACCGCAAGCACTGCCCGCCACCATCTCCAACATCTCCATCCGCGTCCCGCTGCACTTCACCGGGCGCGACGATGCGATGGCCGAGATCGAAGCTGCGATGGCGAAGTTTCTGGGCCGTGTTGCCGTGACGGCGCTGCGCGGGATGCGCGGCGTGGGCAAGACCGTGCTGGCGGCGGCGTTTGCCGAAAAGCACCGTGCGGACTACCGCGCCACATGGTGGGTGCGCGCGGAACGGGTGGACACGATGGCCGAGGATCT
>CAIPHQ010000443.1 GCA_903864895.1 uncultured Rhodospirillales bacterium | reverse complement strand
GCCATCGCGTTCCGCCTTGTTCCGCCCGGCAGCGCCGCGAGCCCGCCCGGCGGCACGGCCCTCGAGCGGCGGGGGCCCAGCACCACGAAGTAGAATATGGCCAGCAGAAAGCTCAGTGCGGTGAGCACGTAAAGAATTGCAGCCCCTTCGCCAAACTTGAAGAACTGGAACGACATCAGGTAGCCAAGCCAGGACAGCACGGTGGTCGCACTGCCGGGGCCGCCGCGTGTCAGAATCCACAGGATGTCGAAGGCCATCAGCGAATTGATGGTGGCGATGATGGAGATGAACAGCAGGTTCGGCTTGAGCCACGGCAGCGTGATGCGCAGGAACCGCCGAACCGGCCCTGCGCCATCCAGCATCGCGGCCTTGTGCAGCGACGCCGGCATGGATTGCAGCCCCGCCAGCAACATCAACGCGGTCAGCGGCGCCTGATTCCAGACATTGACCAGCGCGACAAGATTGAGCGCGCGGAACCCGTCGCCAAGCCAGGGGGTGGTGAGCGACGAGAGGCCGATGTCATTCAGCAGGCCATTCAGCCCGCCGAATTCCCCGGCGAACAAGAACGACCACAACACGCCCACCGAAACCGGCGCCATCGCCCAAGGCACCAGCATCACGCTTCGCAAAACGCCGCGCCCGGGAAAGCGGACATTGAGCACCAAGGCGAACAATCCACCCAGCAGCGTAGTGCCGATCACGGAGAACGCCGCAAAATAGGCGGTGCGCCCAAGCGCCGCCCACAACTCGGGATTTCCCGGCAGGGCGGCATAGTTGGCCCAGCCGACATACAGCCAGCGATGGGTGATCGGGTTGATGCGATTGAGGCTGAGAAAGAAACTATAACCCAGCGGCACGCCAACCACGATCAGCACGATCAGCAGGGTTGGAGCGACGGCGAGATACGCAAAGCCCGGCACCCGCTCCACCCGCCGCCCGCGCAATGGCGCGCGCGGCGGGGCGGTGGCTGCGGGGCCTGGCATTCGCCGCCGCTCCGGCGCCTACTGGTATTGCTTCTTCAGTTCCACCACCTTCTTGGACAGTGCATCACACAACTGATCCAGCGACCCGCTGCCGCGGATATATTCCTGTGCATTCTGCATCATGAACAGGTCCCACTCCGGGAACCATGTGGTCTTGGCAATCTTGCGCGACGTCGCCAGTTCAACCTGATGATTGGTCACGGCCAGATCCCGCCACTTGGAGAAGCTTGCCACGACGTCGGGGTCGTTCATCACCTCCTTGAAGCCGGAACCGAGGCCGAACTCCAGCGCCCACCGCTTGATGACGTGATACTGCCCGTCTTTCGACTTGCCGCCAAAGAATTGCAACAAGTTCCAGACCCGCGCCTCGTCCACCGGCTGCATGCCCATCAGGTAAACAGCCGTCCAGGCAAACGTTGAGTGGGTTTTTCCCGGCATCAAGGCATTTTTTACCTTGCCCGCGACTTTCGACGCCGCCGGATCGTTTGTAACTTTCTGATCATAGTCGTGCAGCACCATGAACGTGTGACGCCCCGTGCAATAGGCGGGCACACCTTCGTTCGGGAAGGTCATGATGTCGGCGGCAACCAGTCCTTCCTTGTAAAGGGCACGGTGGCCTTCCAGTACTTCACGGAACGCGGCATCAACCACAAGGTCAGACTTGTCGTCGAAGACAGCGGCACCGTTCGCGTACCACAACGAGAATAGTTCCCACGACAACTCAGGCCATTTTTGCCCCCAGGCCGCATTGTAGGGCGCGTCAGAAATGCCGTCCTTTTTCAGTTTACGGCACACGTCCAGCAGGCTCGGCCAGTCGGTGGGCACCTTGGCGCCAGCCTTGCTGAGATGCTCCTCATTGTAGATAAAGGAGTTATGGCCAGCGTAATAGGGCAGACCGGCGATCTTCCCGTTCGGCAGCGACATAGATTGCAAGCTGACGGGGAACAAGCCTGCCTTGATTGCGTCAATGCCAGGCAGACCTTCGAGATCCCGCACCCATCCGGCGGCATTCCAGCGCACAATATGGTCTTCTTCGGCATACATCATATCGATGTGCTGTCCACCCAACAGCTTGGTTTCCACCACAGGATGGTAGTCACCGGGCACCAGTTCGTAGGTGACGTTCTCGTCGTACAATTTCTTGAAGATGTTGACGTTGTCTTCGGCAATTTGAGGTTGATACTGCCATCCGATGAACGTGATCGGCTTGCCTGGGGCGGCCAAGGCAGGGCGCCCGAGCACAGCGCCCGCGGTGGTTGCCGCCATACCCTGGAGTACGCGACGGCGTGAAATCAGATAGTCTTCCAGCGCGCGATTCATAGGTTCCCCCTATTTTTGAAACAAGCAGCCCAAGTTTCCCTGAGACCGTGATCCGGTCACTTCGCCAGCAAGGCATTAGTCTGACAGAGAAGTGGGGCGAGTCCAGCGAAAAATTAGCCTGCGGATTAAGTTCGCTTCCCGCCATGAAACCGCCCTACGCCGCTGGTTCATCTCGTCACGCGCATTCGGGCGATTTGACCTGCGGGGCGTTGAATGCTGGCATCGGGCACAGGGGCGTTGCAGCGTATCCGGCGGCCCGGCAGCGAGCGCCATCCTCACTTCGAGCCGCGCGAAGACTCTGGGGGAGGCTGCGGGTCGCCAACTTTGCGTTTGCTGGCGGAGTGGCTTTGCCGATCGGGGGATTTGCGCATGACACCGCCTTTGCCGCGCCAGCAACGCCGGGCTGCTGAAAAGGCCGCCAAGCAGGCCTATGAAAGTTCCGGAATACCGATTGGCGGCAACATCGCGGTCCTCGTCGTGCATACGCAACGGCTGGCCCGGATTTTGACGAACCACAGAAGCAGTTCCAGGGCGTCAGATGCGGCCGACGCATCGATCAAAAGCTTTGAGCTTTCTGCAAGACATCACCTGCCAGATCTGAAAATCGAATGTAAAACCGGCTGTGCCTTCTGCTGTCATGACCCCGTCGCCGCGACCGCACCCGAAGTGTTCAGGGTCGCGCGCGATGTCCTGCGGCAATCCGGACCTGCACTCGACTGCTCTCTACAGAGACTTCAGGGGGCGCATGCCGCCACGGCGGGCGTCAGTCCGGAGAACCGGATGCGGGCCCGGCGGCCATGCGGGATGCTCGAAGCCAACGTCTGCACTGCCTACAGCGTCAGGCCGATGGTCTGCCGTTCGGCCAACAGTGCGAGTGCGCGCGCCTGCGAAGACGCCTTTCATGGTGCCGCGGGGCCCGTTCCTGCTGCCAAGGCACCCTTCCTGCTCCGGGACACCCATCTGTTGTGCCTTCTCGCCGCCCTTCAGGCGGCGGGGCTCGATGGCCGGGCCTATGAGTTCAATCATGCGGTGTGGCTGGCCGTGAGTACACCCGATGCCGAGGCAAGATGGCTGCGCGGCGAAGAGATTTTTGGATCGGTTCAATCAGCCAATCCGGCGGCGCCGGCGCAACAGGCACTGATCCGTGCGCTGCAAGCCGAAGCACTCGGCTGACCGCTGCACGGCGCTGCTGGTGCCAAGCACGGATTGGCACTTGCGTGGAAGGCCGTCTTGTTTTGTCAGCAAAAGAGCATATGGTGCCACCGAATAACTGGCGGGCCGCGATGGTAGCGGTGCCGTGCCTATTGGCGAGCTTTCTGGACAGGTGAGTGAATCCTGTCACTTGTTCTTGGGGGAATGCCGTGGCGAATTCTCGAAAGAAAGTCCGGCTGGGTATCGTCGGGGCCGGCATTTGGGGCAGCAACCATGCACTTGCGCTTCACGACCACCCGCACACTGACCTCAAGCTGATCTGCGACCTCGATGAAGTTCGCGCGAAGACGCTGGCGGACAAGTTCGGATGTGCATGGACCACGAGTCTGGACAGCATGGCGTCAAGCGATGTGCAGGCCGTCACCATTGCGACGCCGGATCACCTGCACCGCGACCCCGCGATTCACATGTTGCAGGCCGGCAAGCATGTCCTGGTTGAAAAGCCGCTTGCCACGTCAATCGCCGATGCGCGGGCAATCCTCGCTGCGGCCGATCAGGCCGGTGTCAAATTCATGGTGGATTTTCACGCCCGCTGGCACCCCCTGTTCATGGGCGCCAAGTCGTACATCGAGCGCGGTGACCTGGGCAATCCGGTGATGGGCTATGCCAGATTGAGCGATACGATTTACGTGCCCACCGAAATGCTGGGCTGGAGCGGCCGGTCCGGGCCAGAGTGGTTCCTGTTCCCGCATGTAATGGACGTTGTGCGGTGGCTGATCGCCCGCGAACCCGTGGAAGTTTACGCCAAGGGCCATCGTGGCGTGCTGTCGGGCAAGGGCATCGACTGCTTTGATGCGATCCAGGCACTCTTCACCTTCGAAGGTGGTGCCTCGGTGACCTTCGAGACATCCTGGATTGTCCCCAACAGCTACACCAATGTGGTGGACAACCGGCTATCGCTCTATGGCGAAAAGGGCGGACTGGAATTGCGCAACGAGCCCAATCTATGGGTCTTCACTGACCGTTTCCACACGCCGTTTGCATCCGAATCGGTGACCCGTTACGGCAAGGCATGAGGCTTCCAGTATGAGTCGATACGGTATTTTATGGATTGCGTTGCCAATGACATCACCCCCGAAGCAACCGGCATGGATGGATTGATGGCCACCGCGATGATTGAAGCAACATTGACTTCAATTACCCGGCAAGCGCCGGTTCGCATGGGGGAATTGCTGGACGGCGGGCCGTGACGGCGATGCGATGGCGATGGAGAAATGAAAGCTGAGCATTCCGCGCTTGAGTGCGCAGCGCAAATCCGATGGAGGAGATAGTCTATGGGAGTGCTCGATTCTTTTCGCCAGGATGGCAAGCGTGCAATGGTCACAGGTGGCAGCCGCGGCCTCGGGCGTGCGATGGCACTCGCCTTGGCGGACGCCGGCGCAGACGTTGTTCTGACGGGCCGCACACAAGCGACGCTGGACTCGACGGCTTCGGAGGTTCGCGCGTTGGGCCGGCGCGCTTGGACAATCGAGGCCGACATGGGTGTTCCGGCCAGCTGCGAGAGAGCCTTCGCCAATGCGCTTCAAGATATCGGGCCAATCGACATCCTCATCAACAATGTTGGCAACCGTGAAGAGGATGTTCCAATCCAGACAGAACCACTGGAGACGTGGCAGCGGCTGATCGACCTCAATCTCACGAGTTGCTTCATTGGCACCCGGATGGCCGGCGCAGCGATGCTTGAGCGGGGCAATGGGGGCAGGATCATCAATATCGCGTCAATCAGCGGGATGATCGCAAATCGCGGCATTGCAGGCCGCCACTACGAAACCGCGAAAGCTGCCGTGCTGCACTTTACCCGGTGTGCCGCCGCCGACTGGGCGCCGTTTGGCATTACCGTCAACGCGATCTGCCCCGGGCTGTTCATGACGGACGCCAACAAGACCTGGAACGAGACGCGACCTGACGTGATCGAGGCAATCGTCAAGAACATTCCCATGGGTCGGACCGGCGACCCGCAGGAAATCGGCCCCCTGGCCGTCTATCTGGCAAGCCCTGCGGCTGCCTATGTCACTGGCGCAGCCTTTGTCATCGACGGCGGCTACACACTTTGGTAACGCGCGCGACGCGACCGCAGGGAATTGCCGCTGAAGTGTTGGCAACTTCGCCCGAGCGGGTGGGACCGCCCCATCCGTGGCACGCTGCATAGCGCGTCCTCGGAGATCGATGCGGTTGCCGAATTCGCCTTGGCTTGGGCATGGGGGGAATTCCAGGCTGCTTGAAGGCCTGTTCCCGGCGCGGGTGATGGCGCTGCCCTGATCCGGACGACAGAGCAGGGTAATTTGCGGGCCGCAGCGCCCGGCCGTGATGATCGGTGCATTGGAGAACGTCAGCGCGATTGTAACCGGTGCGAGTCCGCCACCTATGCGGCGCGGTGATGAACCGTTGAAGCTGCGCGTCATCGGAAGCGCGCAGGTGAGACGATGGATAATGCCAGCCATAATGCCAGCCATAATGCCATGCATCAGGACAGGCATCAGG
>CAIPHQ010000442.1 GCA_903864895.1 uncultured Rhodospirillales bacterium | reverse complement strand
CCTGATGCCTGTCCTGATGCATGGCATTATGGCTGGCATTATGGCTGGCATTATCCATCGTCTCACCTGCGCGCTTCCGATGACGCGCAGCTTCAACGGTTCATCACCGCGCCGCATAGGTGGCGGACTCGCACCGGTTACGAAACAGGGCCGACATCAACAGAAGTACACCACCCCCACCGAGCAGCGGGCGATAGGATCGCAGGCGCGGCAATGCCTGCAGCAACAGCAGACCGGCAGCCCCCGAGAACAGGCAAATCTCCATCCAGCCCAGCATCTGACTGCCTACTCCTGCACGGGACTGCCGCTTCGTTCAGTGGTCAGAGCGCGGCGTCATGTTCAGGACAGACCAACAGCAGCATCATCGAAACCGCCGCGCGTTTTGGGTTGCCCTTGACGCTGCCAGACGATGCGCCTGCGGACATTCAGGCCTGCAAAGCCTCCCGTGCGCGTTCAAGCAGTTGAGGGACCGTCATGCTGGACAGATCAGCGGTGATTTCACGCACGATGCGCTGATACGTCTCGCGGTGATGCGCTTGCAGATATTCGGTCAGATGATGCGCGGCGTTGCTTTTGCCGGTGCCATGACCCACCACGACGATCTTGCCCCCCAAGGCTACGGCATCCGCGATTCTTCCGTAGTACGCGGGTTCTTCCGGTGCCCGCTGGCCCCGCTCCTGCGCTTGGTCCTTGTGCATAAGGTGATGCAGATAATAGTGCGGGTCGTAAGGCCGGATGAAGTGCTGTGAAACGTCACCGGATGACACATCCACATGGAATATCCTGGTGCCGTGATGATCCACCACGATCAACAGGCTGGGCGCGGCCGGCACCGGGTGGGTGGCAGGCTGAGACGGAAGCCCGGGTGTGAATTTGGCCTGTGTGAGGAAATGCCGCACCTCGAGCACCTCGGAATTGGTCAGATCCTTGGTGTGAGGTTTGTGCATCAGGTGCCGCTGGCCAGCTACATCGAACACAAACTCGTTGTTGGCTTTCTCATGCAGTTCGCCAATTGCCCCGATCAGTGCGGCAACATCGGTCCATTCCAGATTATGGGCCGCGGGATGATGAAAGATCGCTTCGAGCGTACGGTGGTGGCGGCCGGCAAGGTGCGGGAGAGTTGCTTGTGCACTGCGGGTTTCGCCGCCGGCCTGGGGTGTGTTCATGATGTTTTCCTGACCGGTCTGACTTGCGCCCGGTTCGTTGGCCCGCATGTGCGTTTGATGGATGATGCCTGCCGGACCGGCATCGGGTCCGGCAGGCGATCCGCTTGTCTCAGGCTGGGATTGCCTCACCCGGGCTCATCGCGATGCGGCTCTGGGGGAGGGCAGGGTAGTCGGTGTAGCCGTGGGCACCGCCGCCATAGAATGTCTCCTGCCCCATCAGCGGGTTCAGCGGGGCGTTCCTGCTCAGGCGCTCCACCAGATCGGGGTTGGCGATGAACAGGCGTCCGAACGACACCAGATCAGCGCGTCCGCTCATCACAGCGTCGATCGCCATCTGGCGGTCGAAGCCGTTATTGACCATCCACAGACCATCAAAACGGTCTCGCAGGGCCGCGTAATCGAATGCGATTCTGTCGCGGGCCCCGCCGGTTTCGCCTTCCACCACATGCAAATACGCCAAACCGAAGGAATTGAGGCCTTCGACGACATGATTGAACAGCGCCTGCGGCTGGCTGTCGTGCGAATCACCGGCCGTGGAGACCGGCGAGATGCGCACGCCCAGACGCTGCGCGCCGATGGCAGCAGCGCAGGCCTGTGTGACCTCCAGCAACAACCGGGCGCGGTTCTCGACCGATCCGCCATAGGCGTCTGTGCGATGGTTCGTGCCATCGCGCAGAAATGCATCGAGCAGGTAGCCGTGGGCACCGTGCAGTTCCACGCCGTCAAATCCGGCCTTGATGGCGCAGATGCAGGCGTGGCGGAAGTCTTCGACAATGCCGGGAAGTTCATGCAGTTCAAGCGCGCGAGGCATCGATACATCGA
This sequence comes from uncultured Rhodospirillales bacterium, assembly GCA_903864895.1. Taxonomy (GTDB): domain Bacteria; phylum Pseudomonadota; class Alphaproteobacteria; order Acetobacterales; family Acetobacteraceae; genus CAIPHQ01. Next base: position 12,139 of record CAIPHQ010000442.1, on the reverse strand, counting down.
CGAAACCCTGTCCGGCCACGAAGGTCTTGGTGTTCGCCCGGATGGCTGATGGCCCAACGGGCGCCTGGCTGTCGTTCTGGAAGCTGGTGTGCGACACGCGGCCGGTGTGCCAAAGCTGAACGGCGATCTTGCCGCCCTTGGCGTGAACGGCACGGGTAACGGTCTTCCACCCCTCCACCTGTTCGCCGGTGTAGCAGCCCGGCGTGCCATCATAGCCCTGCGCCTGCGCCGAGACCTGCGTGGCCTCGGCGATGATCAGGCCGGCGGAAGCGCGCTGCGCGTAATATTCGGCAGCCAGCGGTCCGGGAACCAGGCCCGGGCCAGCCCGGTTGCGGGTGAGCGGGGCCATGACGATGCGATTCGCAAGCGAAAGTGCGCCCGCCTGCACGGGTTCGAACAGCGCCCTGGCAGAGCGGGTCTGGGGGGCATGCGTCATATTGCTGATCCTGCTTCAATAAGAACACCGAGAGCGGTGCCGCGTTGGCCCTCTCGCACTGCCATAGAATTCAGTGTCTGTCTTGCCACGCTGGCCATGACAGGGCAGCCTCCAGGAAGCCGGGTGTGCTTGCCAGACGCTTGCCCGCCAACCCGGCTTGGCCGGGCGGCGGGCAAGTTCATTCAGCTGACGAAGATATCGTTCTCGACCGACGTTGTGCCCGGTGCGGCCCAGGCGGTAGAGCCCGCCTCATCCCGCTCGTACCACGAATTGACTTTGCCGGTCAGCTTCACTTTCCCGCCCTGGGCGGTGACATTGATGGTCGCAGGATCGAACCATGACCGGTCCAGTGCCACCATGATGCTGTCCCGGATGGCAGACGTGTTCGGCTTTGCCTTGATCGTGATCTCGTTGGAGACGCCGGTCACGCCCCAAAGCCCGCGAACATCGCTCATCGCGGCTTCCTGCTGATAGTGCCAGTCCACTTCGCCGGTCAGCGTGACCCAGCCCTTTTCCACCTTCGCCTTTACGGCACCACCCGGAACCGTTGCGTCCCATTTCAGCCGGCTGACTGCGGCGGTGGCGATTTCCTCATCCCCGTGCTTGACGTTGAAGGGCAGCCGGACCTCGATTTCCTCGGCCACGGCCTTCACGTCGTTGACCCGCCGGGCCGCCTTTTCGGCGGCCGATTTCTCGGAATAGCTTTCCACATGGCCCATCAGCGTTACCACGCCGCCTTTGGCCGCGACGCCAATATGGGCAGCATTCACGCTCGGCTCCCATTGCAGTTCATCCAGTACGGCCTGCTTCAGGCTTTTGTCGTCAGACATGGTGTGCTCCTGCAGGAATAATCATGGAATGATGCCACTGAATGGCATCAGCCAATTTCAATACACGCCGCAGCGGTCTGCCGGCATCTTCGGAAAATACTCGGGCGGCGCTGCGGCCAGCTTGGCTGGACGTCTGGTTCGGGTGCCCAGTGGCCGGGGTTTCACTGGCTGGCACGCAGCGGCGCGGTGAATGGCGCAGGCGATGCGTTCCACAAGGCGATGGCGCGGATGCCGGGGTGGCCCGGCCGGCCGCCAAGAATGCTCAGAGTGGCCGGGTCGAGTACGAAATGCTGCCCCTGCGCCGGTGCCAGCGCAATCCAGCGGGCGGCCAGCACGCAGCCGAATTGGCCGTGCGAGAACACCGCGATGTTCCCCTCTGCCGTGGCCAGACCGGCGATCAGCCTGTCTGCCCGGGCGGCGACCTGGGGCGGTGACTCGCCGCCCGGGCAGCCGTCCTGGAACACGTTCCACCCGGGGCGGTCCCGGCTGATATCCACCGAGCGCCTGCCCTCATAATCGCCGTAATCCCACTCCCTCAGAACCGGATCGATTTCGGCGGCAGCGCCGAGCCCGGTCAATTCGCAGGTTCGCCGCGCGCGCTGCAACGGGCTGGTCAGAACCCGGCTGAACGCGATGCCGTGCAGCCAGGGTGCCAGCGCCAGAACCTGTTGCTCGCCCTCGGCAAGCAGGGGGATATCGGTTCGTCCGGTGTGTTGGCCGGTCAGTGACCACGCCGTGGCGCCGTGGCGGATGAAATACAGGCGCTGCGGCAAACTGGCAGGCGGGCTCACGCCTCCATCGATTGACTATACTCGCCCCGCAGGGCAGCCCGGTTGCACGCTGCGCGATGCAGCAGCGCGCGCTGCGCCAACGCCACGTTGGCGTCCTCACCCCGCCATATCTCCAGCGCCGGATGTTGAAGTGCGCGCGCGAACGAGAATGACAGCGGCCACGGCAACCGGGCACCGGGCCCGCGGAACCGGGCATTCATGGCATTCAGCCGCGCCGTGGCACGCTCAGCGGGCTGGCCGCCGGACAGGAAGGCGATGCCGGCAATCGCCGCAGGCACGGCGCGCCGCAGGTGCATCAGCGTCGCATCGGCCACTTCATCATCGGTTGCCTGCTCGGGGCATGCCGACCTGGGAAGAACCATGTTTGGCTTGAGGATCATGCCTTCCAGGCAGACACTCTGGCTGTGAAGATTTTCGAAGACGCAGCGCAGAACGTCTTCGGTCACCTTGCCGCATGTCTCGCGCGTGTGCGCGCCGTCCATCAGTACTTCCGGTTCGACGATCGGAACAATCCCGGCCTCCTGGCACAGCGCGGCGTAGCGGGCCAGAGCATGCGCGTTGGCCGCGATGCATCCGCGGCTTGGCGCAGCTTCGGTGACGGTAAACACGGCCCGCCACTTTGCAAACCGCGCGCCCAATCCGAAATAGTCAGCAAGACGGCCGCGCAGGCCATCGAGTCCTTCGGTGATTGTCTCGCCCGGGTGCAGCGCCAGAGCCCTGGCACCGGTATCAACCTTGATCCCGGCAAGAATGTCCGCATCGCGCAGAATATTAACGAAGGGAATGCCGCCAGTGGTCTTCTGGCGGATGGTTTCGTCGTGCAGAATGACACCACTGATGCTGTCGTTCAGGGCTGGCGTGGTGACCATCAGCGCCCGGTAAGCCCGGCGCGCTGCTTCGGTCTGTGGAATTCCTGCCGCCAGAAGCCGCTTGTTGCACGTTGCCGGGCTCTCATCCATCGCCAGCAAGCCACGCCCGCCATCCATCAATTTTCGTGTTGTTTCAACAAGCGCCTGCACATTCATGGCCCGGCGTTCCACACCCAGTTGCGAATCTGCGGCATGTCCTGGCCATACTGATTGATATATAGTTTGTGCTCCTCCAGGCTGTCCTTGGTTTTCTGGAACAAATGATCGCCGGAGGAACCCAGTTGCGGCAGGCACCGCAGCACGTCCTGCACAAGATGAAAGCGATCCAGCCCATTCTGCACCCGCATGTCGAAGGGCGTCGTGATGGTGCCTTCTTCCCTGTAGCCGCACACATGCAGATTGCGGTTTGCACGTTGATACGTCAGGTGCCGCACGAGTGACGGATAGCCGTGAAAGGCGAAGATCACCGGCTTGTTACGGGTGAACAGCGCGTCGTATTCGGCATCGCTCAATCCGTGCGGATGCTCGGCGGGCGATTGCAGCTTCATCAGATCGACCACATTCACAACGCGCATCTTCAGCTCGGGCAGATGCCGGCGCAGGATCGAGACGGCGGCCAGAATTTCCAGTGCCGGCGTGTCGCCACAGCACGCCATCACCACATCCGGCTCACCATTCTGGTCGTTGCTGGCCCACTGCCAGATGCCTGCGCCTTGCGCGCAATGCACCACGGCGGCGTCCATCTTCAGCCACTGCGGCATGGCATGCTTGCCTGCCACGACTACATTTATCTTGTGCCGTGTCCGCAGGCAGTGATCCATGGTGGTCAGCAGGCAATTGGCGTCCGGTGGCAGGTATACGCGAACGATGCCGGCCTTCTTGTTGATGATGTGATCCATGAACCCAGGATCCTGATGGGTGAAGCCATTATGGTCCTGCTGCCAGACATGGGAAGTCAGTAGATAGTTCAGGGACGCGATATCGTGGCGCCAAGGCAGTTCGCGCGTGACCTTCAGCCATTTCGCGTGTTGGCTGGCCATTGAATCCACAATGCGGACAAACGCCTCATAGCTGTTGAACAGCCCGTGGCGCCCGGTCAGCAAGTAGCCTTCCAGCCAGCCCTGGCATTGATGCTCACTGAGCATCGAGTCCACAACTTGCCCGGCGGGGGCCAGAAATTCGTCATCGGCCATCTGGGCGGCGTCCCACTGCCGGTTGGTGACTTCAAAGATCGCACCAAGCATGTTCGACAGTGTCTCATCGGGCCCGAAGATGCGGAAGTTGCGCTGCGCCGCGTTGAGCATCACCACGTCACGCAAGAACTTGCCGAGCACGCCGGTGTCTGACGCACTGATCCGTCCGGGGGCCGGAACAGCGGTGGCGTAGGTGCGGAAATCCGGCATAAGCAGGTCACGCAGCAGACCGCCGCCATTGGCGTGAGGATTGGCACCCATCCGGCTGGTACCCTGCGGTGCCAATCCCGCGAGTTCAGCGATCAGCCGCCCATCAGCGTCAAACAATTCCCCGGCCTGATAACTGCGCATCCAGCTTTCAAGCTCGGCGACGTGTTCCGGGTGTGCAGCATCCACGGCGATTGGCACCTGATGCGCGCGAAAGCTGCCTTCGATGCGCAGACCGCCGCTGAATTTCGGGCCGGTCCAGCCTTTTGGCGACCGCAGAACGATCATTGGCCAGTGCGGCCGCGCAGTCAGGCCGTTGCCGCGGGCTGCGGCCTGAATGGTGTGGATGTCCTCGACTGCCTTGTCCACGCTGACGGCCATCCGTTCGTGCATCAGCGCCGGGTCGTCGCCCTCCACGAAATAGGGCGTCCAGCCGCAGCCGCGCAGAAACTGATCAAGCTCTTCGGGCTCGATCCGCGCCAGCACGGCCGGATTGCTGATCTTGAAGCCATTGAGGTGCAGGATCGGCAGCACAGCGCCGTCTGCGATCGGGTTGAGAAACTTGTTCGAGTGCCAGGCCGTGGCCAGCGGGCCGGTTTCCGCCTCACCATCACCGATGACGCAAGCCGCAATCAGCCCCGGGTTGTCGAACACCGCTCCGAACGCATGGCTCAGGGAATAGCCAAGCTCGCCACCCTCATGAATCGAACCCGGTGTCGTCGGGGCAACGTGGCTGGAAATGCCGCCGGGGAACGAGAACTGCTTGAACAATGCTTTCAGTCCGGCCTCGTCCTGGCCAACGTTCGGGTAGATTTCGCTCCATGTGCCTTCAAGGTAAACATTGCTCACCAGCGCCGGGCCACCATGGCCGGGACCGGCGACATAGAACATGTTCAGGCCGTATTTCTTGATCGCGCGATTGAGATGCACATAAATGAAATTCTGACCGGGCGTCGTGCCCCAATGGCCGACGACCAGCGGCTTGACGTGCGCGAGCGTTAGCGGTTCACGCAGCAGCGGGTTGTCGAACAGGTAGATTTGCCCGGCCGAGAGATAATTCGCCGCGCGCCAGTAAGCGTGCATCCGGCGCAGTTCATCGGGATCCAGAATATTCGCCCCATCGCGCGGCGTACCGCTGGAAGCGGCTTGGGCGGGTTGCATCATGTCCATCGCTTTGGCTCTCCGCGCGTCGTCACGCGGCGCCCCGCTTGGTGAACCAAGTCAGTGGCGGCGAACGCAGCCCTGCCAAGTGCAGCCATAGCCGCCCGACGCTTTCAGGTGCAGGCTCGGAAAATACCCCTTCGGGCAAAGGTGCTTCGCCAAGCAGGTCACTTGGCAAAACCACCGCTGCCGGTTTCTGCATGTCACGCTGTGATGCGGCCATCGACGACATCGATGATGCGGTCGCAGCGTTTGGCGAGGTCCAGATTGTGCGTGACCATCAGGAAGCTGGTGCCGCTGTCACGGTTGATCTGCCGCATCAACTCGAACACGCTGTCGGCGGATTTAGTGTCGAGATTGCCGGTGGGTTCGTCCGCCAGAACCAGATCCGGTGCCATCGCCAGCGCCCGCGCAATGGCAACGCGCTGCTGCTGACCGCCGGACATGTTCATGGCCAGATTGTTTTCGACCTTCTCCAGACCCACGAGCACCATGATCTCGTGCGCGCGTTCCGCGATCCGCCGGCTGGGAAATCCGCTGGCCACCAGCATTGGCATCATGACGTTTTCAAGCGCCGTGAAGGCCGATATCAGGTGGTGATCCTGAAACACGAAGCCGATGGTATGGCCGCGCAGTTGCGTGATTTCGGCATCGCCCATCCGGCCGGTTTCCTGGCCTTTGATGAACAGGCGGCCGGTGGTTGGCCGGTCGAGCAATCCGATGATGTTCAGCAGCGTGCTCTTGCCCGATCCGGAAGGCCCGGTCAGCGCCAGGAACTGTCCCTTGTCCAGGGTCATGTCAATATCATGCAGCACTTCGGTCTGCGCTGGCAGGCCGATATTGTATATCTTGCAAACATGCTCCAGCCGCAGGACCTGTTCAGCCACGGATGGCCACAACCGGGTCAAGCCGCGCCGCCCGCAGCGCCGGGGCCATGGCAGCCAGCAACCCGGTCACCGTGGCCAGCAAGGTGGTATAGACGAACAGGCTTGCCGTCAGGATCAGCGGAAACAGTTCGGTGCCATCGGCCTGCCGCACGGCGGCGTGCCACCAGTACAGGCCCGCTGTTCCCAGCGCGCAGCCACACAGCGCACCGGCAAACCCCAGCACACCGCCCTGTAGCAGGAAAATGCGCAACACCTGCCCGCGGGATGACCCCATGGCGCGCAGGATGCCGATGTCTTTGGAGCGTTGAATGACCGAAACCACCAGCACGGCTGCAATGCCGAACGCGACAGACAGGGCAACAAACAGCCGGATCATGTCATTGGAGGTCTGCTGCGCGTGGACGGCGGTAAAGAACTGGGCATTGGTCGCGATCCAGCTGTCGGCTTCAACGTAATTCGATCTCTGGATCTGTGTGGCAAGAATTTCGGCGTTGTAGATGTCGTCAAGCGTCATATCAATCGTCGTGACACCACCTGCCACGCCCATCAACGACTGTGCCGTACGCAAGGCAACATATGTCTGCCGCTCATTGGCACTCTTGTTGCCCAGATCGATCACCCCAGTGATTTTCAGTGTCACGCTGGCGTTCTTGACGCCCTGCACGTTCAGCTTGTCACCGATGGCCGCACCCAGGTCCTTCGCCAGTTCCGTGCCGACGATGATGTCATCGTTGGTCAGCCGGGCGTCCCCGGCGATGATGTAGTCTGGCACACGCACGATCTTGTAATACGTCGCCGGATCGATCCCCGAGACGGAAATCGCGCGGCTGGCGGCACCGCGAATCGCCAGCGCCGAGCCCGCCATGGTCGGCGATACCGCGGTGACTTCCGGAATGGCCAGCATCCGGTCGCGGATTTTTGGCCATTGGTCGATGGAGATCACCCGCTGGCTGGGGCGCTGGATCACAGCATCTTCCATCACACCCGTCTGCTGGCGCTGCGGCCGGGCCACCTGATCGGGCGGGACCAGCTGGATCTGTGGCTGCGAGGTCAGCACGCGCTTGACGAAATTGGCCTGCAACCCGGTCAGCAGTGCCGACATGAACACGATCACACCGACGCCGATGGCGATGCCGGTGATGATGAACAACGTCTGCATGAAGCCTTCGCGCAAAAAGCGGACGGCGGCTATCCATTCAAACGGCAACAGCCGGTTCAAGGCGCGGCTGCCCGCGCGCGCGCGCCTTCGAGCACGGTGGAACTGACAGGCAGCACGAAATCACCTTCAGCGACACCGTCGAGAATCTCGGTCAGCGTGTTGCCCTGCAAGCCCAGGCGCACCGGCTGTTTCACGGCGCGGCCATTCCTGATCAGCATCACCCAGGGCGCGGCGGACAGGGCGTCGTGTACCGAACGCCCGGGCACGACCAGCGCATTCTCGCCGCGCCCCACTTCAATATCGACGGAGACTGTCATGTCCTGGCGCAGATAGGCTGGCGGATCGGCGACATCGAGCTTGACCTCAACCGACGCGCGGGCAATGTCGATGCTGGGGTTGATGTACGACACAACCGCAGCAAACTTCTGGCTAGCGTAAGCGTCCGCCGAGGCTATGGCCTTCTGCTGCAACGCGAGTTTGCTCAAGTTGCGTTCATCAATGGCCAGTTGCAGTTGTGTCGGCCCATCCGGGGCCAGCCCGAGTAACGCCGCACCGGCCTGCACGACGGCGCCACGTTCGACATTGCGCGTAATCAGCACGCCTGCGCGCGGTGCGGAGATTTGCGCGTAGCCCAGCCGGGACTTCGCGGTATTCAACGCTGCCTGGGCCTGCGTCAACTGGGTTTCCCCGGTCACATAGTCACTGCCGCCGGGCGTGTTGGTCGAGACCTGAAACTGGGCAGACCGGGTCTGGGTGCGCGCGACATCAAGGTCCCGTTGCGCGGCATCCAGCGCCACCCGCGTCGCATCGCCGCTGGCGGCCAGTTTGGCGGTGCGTCCGTAAGTCTGTTCCGCGTTCAGCAGCGTCGCCTGCGCTTCCTTCAGGCTGGCGCGCGAGGTTGGCAGGCTGAGTTCCTCAAGCTGGCGCATGTGCGCCTGCGCCTGCGCAACGGCCCCCTGAGCCTGCACCACAAACGCCGCCAATTAGGCTGATTCGAGGGCGATGAGTGGCTGTCCCTGCGTGACCCGTTGGCCTTCATCGACCTGCACGGCCACGACCGTTCCCGTAATCTGGCTGGCAATATCAACCCGGAAGGGAGTCTCGACACTGCCGGTTGCCACGACGGTCTCGATCAATACGCCACGTTTGGCGTGATCGCCGGCAACTTCCGGGCCCAGCAGAAACCGGTAGGTCAGCCAGCCACCCAAAATCGCCAGCGTGACAGCTATCAGAACAGGCCATTTGTGGGACAGCAGCGCGGTGAAAAACGCAGTCCGCGCGGGGGCTGCAGGCGCAGGCGTGGCAGATGCTGCAGGGGCGGCCGTGTTCATCTGCAACGGCGCGCAGTACGGCAGGCATAAATTGAACCGCCGTGTCGTGCGATTTTGATGGAGATCAGGTTACACCCAGACAAAATGGCATCTCCAGATGCTTGCGGGTGCCAGTCTTGGGTGAATGCTGCCAAGATACTGACCTTGGCAATCTGATAAGGCGGCGCGGTGCTGGCCTGCAGGCTCGGAATCTACGCAGTCTGGACGCACGCCGAAAATTGGTGGTGGCGTCCGTCATTGTCGGGACGTTCCGGGTATCCATGGCACCCGCAGGCACCATGCGGACTGCCAACGGCCACCATGCCGCCGGGTTATAAGATATCCGTGTCCGGGCGCGCGGTTGGTGCAGGAGCAGGTGCAGTTGGCGGCGGCGGCAGCGCCGCCTCAATTCGGTCCCACAGTCCGGGTGAGGGCGGCACGGCGGGGGCGTCGCGCAGCAAATCCTTGATGGCCTGCGTGGCAGGATCGGGCGCGCGTTCGGCAGGGTCTGGCGGCGGCTTCATCATTGGCAAACTCGGGAAATGCGCCGCGCCGTGCAAGGCCGGCGCAAAGCCTATAGCCCCAAAACCGGGTCACAGATGCAAGATGGCCCCGGCAATCGCGCCGGGCCGTTCCGCGTTGACAGGTGCGCCCATATCATGTCATGAATCATGACATCAATACCACCCACACGGCGGCGAGACCGCGCATGAGCTTTGACAGCCGTGGAGGCTGCGGCCGAACCGCAGCCGGACCCCTTGGCCGCGCTGCTGGCCGCCACCGCCGCAGGCGACCGCGCCGCGTTCCGCAGGCTGTATGACGCCACCGCGCCAAAACTGCTGGGTGTGGCGCTGCGCCTGCTGCACCACCGCGCCACTGCCGAGGATGCGTTGCAGGACGCCGATACCAGCGAGCAGGCCGCCGCCGCTGCCAGTGTGCCGGTGGGCACCGCCAAGGCCTGGGTGCGCCGCGGGGCGGAGCGGATGCGCGCCCGGTTGTATGCGTAAGGCTGGCGCATGAGCGACAGCCCGCCGCCCGCCCGCGGCTACTCCAGCAAGCTGCGCACGCGTCAGAAGGAGCAGACGGGCGAACTCATCCTGTCCTCGGTGGCCGCGCTGCTCAATCGCGGCGGGCTGGCGGCCGTCACCATCGCCGCAGTGGCGCAGCAGGCGGAGGTGACCGAGCGCACCATCTACCGCCACTTCGCCACCCGCGAGGACCTGCTGGGCGCGTTCTGGCAATGGCAGTTGCAGCAGGCCGCCGGTGAGAACGTGACCGCGCCGCCGACGCTGGAGGCGCTGCTGGCCACCATTCCGCGCCTGTTCGCAAGCCTTGACGCCAATGAGGGCGTGGTGCGCGCCATGCTGTCCAGCCCGGAGGGGCGGGCGTTGCGTCTGGCCACCAACCGGGGCCGCGTGGCGCACATGAACGGCTTTCTGGCCGGGCTGCTGCCGGGGCTGGACGCGGCCGCGCGGGAAAATCTGGCCGCCGGAATCGTCGTGGTCAGCAGCGTGATGAGCTGGATGTTCATGCGCGACCATTGCGGCTTCGACGGCCCCCGCGCCGGTGCGGCGGCGGCGGATGCGGTGCGCGGCATGATCGCGGCTGCGCAGGCTGGCACCCTGCCAAAGGATTGACGCCGCCCGCCCCGCTGGCGGACTGTGCGGGCCTGCAAAACAAGTGCGGTTGGGATGCGAATGCTGACTGAGCGGCTGCTGGCCGCGCCGGTGGTGCTGTTCGGGGTGGTGCTGTTCGGGGTGGCGCTGCTGGCGTTTGGCCTGCTGGCGCTGGCCCCCGGCGATGCCGTTACCGCGCTGCTGGGGCCGGATGCCACGCCGGAGGCCATCGCCACGCTGCGCGCCGCCTACGCGCTGGACGCCCCGGCGCCGCTGCGCTTCGCCGCATGGCTCGGTCAGGTGGGGCAGGGGGAGCTTGGCCGCTCCATCACCACCGGCCGCCCGGTGCTGGGCGTGGTGCTGGGTGCGCTGTCCGCCAGCGGCGTGCTGGCCGCTGCCGCGCTGGGCCCGGCCCTGCTACTGGCACTGCCAGCCGGTCTGACCGCTGCCGTCTGGCGCGGGCGGGCGTGGCGCTGCCGCTGGCCTTCACCCTCTCGGTGGGCGGCGCGCCCGCACTGATTCGCAGCGCCGAGGCGGTGCAGGCGCAGGCCGCCGAAGCCGGATTCGCCGCCACGCTGCGGCAGATCGACCCCGCCCGCCTGCTGGCCACGCTGCGCGCGCCGGGGTGGCGTGGACGGCGTATCCGGACGGGGTGTTGCGGTTGTAGCGGCCTCTGGACGCCGGTCGACTACACCAATGCCGTGCGCGCGGCCAGAATGGTCCGGCGAACCGCGTCCGGGTCGGTCAGCGTGAGTTCGAACTCCCGCGCAAGGTCGGTGCCGCCCATGCCGATCCGCGGATTGCGGTGCTGCATGCCGCTCGGCACGGTCATGTTGGCGGCGAAATGCAGTTCGTCCGCGCCGGACCGGTGCAGAATGCTGGCGATGTTGCTGGCATCAAGCCCGCCACAGGCCATGATTTTCAGGCGGCCGCGCGCGGCGCGCACCACGCGGATCAAGGTGTCGAGCCCGTCTTCGGCGTGGTCGTGAAGGCCGCTGGTGAGCACACGATCAACGCCGGAGCGGACAAGCGCCTCGACGGCTTCCTCGGCGTCACGTGTCATGTCGAACGCCCGATGGCAGGTAACGGCCATGGGGCGGGCAGCGGCGGCCAGCGCCGTCATGCGATCCTCGTCGATCCGGCCATCCGGCAGCAGGCAGCCGAACACCACACCGGCGGCGCCTTCGCTTCGCAGCGCCTCCACATCGGACAGCATGGTGTCGAATTCCGCCGGGGAATACAGGAAGTCGCCGCCGCGTGGCCGCACCATCACATAGAACGGCACGCGCGCCATCCGCAGACTTGTCCGCACCACGCCCATGCTAGGCGTAAGCCCGCCTTCCAGCAGGCTGGCGCACAATTCCACCCGGTCGGCGCCGCCGTCCTGTGCGGCCAGCAGGCCGTCGATGCCTTCGACACAGATTTCAATGGTCACGTGCCGCGCGCTGGTCATGTCGCTGCCATCCTTCCGTTCGGCGCAAGCCACCGGGACCGGCACCGTCACCGGTCACAACAAGAGCACGCCTTGGCCGTTTGATCGAGACGGTCAGCAGGCTGGAACGAAGTCTGCGGGGGCCGCCGGGTTTGCCCCGGCGGTCGCCGCGAAACGGTCAGCGCGCCTCGGTCCAGCTTTCGGAAAAGGCCAGCGCGCACGTGCTGAAGGGTTTTCCGTCCCGCTGG